>JBFEVX010000218.1:0-1227 GCA_041546685.1 Bacteriovoracaceae bacterium
AAAGTTGCGGTTTCCATTTTGCTGATTATATCACAACTGCATATTGTAACTACATAGAAAAATAAACCATTAAAAGAAGGAGGAGCCTCCGAAGAAGCTCCTCCTACCGATTTTGTTTTTTATCCCGGTATTTGATTAAGGATACGTTGATGAACTTCATAGGGGTCTTTGTTGACTGTCCCCATGTCGTATTTAAAGTCTCTGTCTTCTGGTGCGATATATTCAGTATGCATTTTTATTGATGAATCCTTTAAAGAAAGTCAGAAACAAAATTTTGATATCAAACCAAAATGACCAGTGCTTAATATAGTAGATATCGCACTCAATTCTTTTGTGAAGAGACGTGTCTCCTCTCCAACCGTTGACTTGTGCCCAACCAGTGATTCCTGGTTTCATTTTATGTTTGAGCATATATCCTGGAATTTCATGTCGGAATTTTTCAACAAAGTAATGTTGTTCTGGCCTTGGTCCAACACAGCTCATATCTCCCACTAGAACATTCCAAAGTTGTGGCAGCTCATCAAGACTGGTTCGTCTTAAGAAATCTCCAACTTTCGTTTTTCGTGGGTTTTCTTTGTTTGACCATTCTTTCTTATCTGTGTCGTCATCGACCATTTTCATGGAGCGAAACTTCCACATTTTAAATGTGCGTCCATCGTGTCCAACTCTTTCCTGACCATAAAAAATAGGTCCGGGAGAGGAGAGTTTGACTGCAATGGAAATCAAAAGCATCAATGGCGAGATGATCAAAAGGCCAATGAGCGTTGCTAAAAACTCAAAAACTCTTTTTAGAAAAAGTTCGATCGGGTTAAGTGAAGGTTGGTTCACTCCAAGAATTGGAATTCCCCCAAAATCTTCTACTTGATGGCCAACCATGGAGTAAGAAAGATCGGGAAGAATCTGAATGGGGACGACGTCGTTGTAATGAGTCTTGATAAAATCTTGTGACTTTGCGCTATCGACTCCGGCGTAGGACATGACGATGGCGTCAGGAGTGTTCGATTTCTTATATTCATCATAAGAGATTTCAATTTCTGGAACATCGTGCTCTTTTGCTATTCCTTGAGAATCAATCCAGCCTAAGAATCTGATTCCACTGTCTTTGAAATGTCTCGCCGTATGAACATACTCAACCAGCTGATTGCTATTTCCAATCAGAAGGACGTGTCTAAGGTTGTAGCCTTTTTCTCGAATTGTTCTAAGGAAGTTTCTAACAAGAAGTCTGAT
>JBFEVX010000049.1:0-25065 GCA_041546685.1 Bacteriovoracaceae bacterium
AAGCTCAAGCGACAACGACGGACAATGTGTAAGATATGAAACTGTTTACCCAAGAATTGCTGTTAGCGGTACTCGTTACGGATGTGTTGAATGGGGTAATAACGACAGTGGTGAGTTTACTTGTCTTCAGTACGGACAAAAGCCTTACTCTTATAACACTAGCTTTGCTGTAAAAGTTTTCAAGCACACTGGAAACTCAACTGATATGCATGACCAAAATAATAGAGGTAGAAGACTTTTCACTAAGAATTTGGTTCTTCCTCTTTGTGTAGACGTAGACTAATTGAACTACCATCCTCTCTCCGTGTAGTTTGATCAAAGGCTCGACCACAGGTCGGGCCTTTCTGGGTAAATATGGATTTTGAAAGAAACGAAAATACATTAGAAAGACTTAGAAAGATTTCGATTTTCGATTTTACGGATTACTCGGAGTATTTGAATTCATATGTAAACGAATACGGCAAATATAGTCACGGCCCATTTAATTTGAAAAATTGGGCTAAAAGGCTTGGGTACCGCTCGGCCAGTTCATTGGCAATGGTCCTCAATAAACAAAGAATTCCAACATGGAAAATGATCGCTTCTTTGAGTGAAGATTTCAAATTGAGCAAGAACGAGCGTAAATATTTTGAACTCCTTGTCGATTTGGAAAGAAAGAAGCAAGCAGGCGAACCAATACATGAGATTCTTAAAGAGACCCATCGATTAAGTGGGCTTAAAGAATATCAGCAAATCAATTTTGACCAGTTTGTTGTTATTAGTGATTGGCACTGTTATGTCATAAAAAGATTGGTCAGTAATAAAAATTTTATTGATGATCTAGATTGGATTTATCGTGCACTTAGAAGAAAAGTCACGAAAGCAAAAATCAAAGAATCAATCGACTCTCTAATTTCTGTTGGGATGCTTTCCCGAGATGATAAGGGGCAATTAGTCGATTCTAATCCTCAAACTCATACTGGAAATCAAATTCCTTCAGCTGCAATCCGTAATCACCACAAAGGAATGCTGATGAGGGGAATTGAGGCGATAGAAGAGCAAGATGTATCGAGCAGAATGTTTCAAGGATTGACTCTGAATATGAAAAAAGATGCTGATCTTGAATCTGCATTTGAAGATATCAAAAAATTCATCAACAAATTCAATAAAAAATACTCCAAAGATGGCGCAGGAGACAGTGTTTATCAATTGAGTATGATGCTCTATGAGCATACAGATATAAGTAATGAGGTGGAACAGTGAGAGTTTTGATTCTATTTCTTTTAGCATTCTTGAATAATGTTTCTTTAGCACAAGAAAGTGTTGTCTTTATGACTGAAGAACAGCTCAATCAGGAAAATCAACGTTTCGAAATTTTTCTCGATGAAAATTCATCTCTTATAAATGAAGCTCGAATGGGAGATGTCGTAGGAAATGGTGGTGGTTTGCTTGAAGCTCAAGTTGCCTTTTTTTATAAGTCATTACCTAAGGCGATAACAAGTGCCATTGAGTTTAATCAAGGTCGATTTACTTCCGATGATATCAAGATTTTGACAAGTATCCTCAATAATGTTCAAGCCTCAACTTATAATGAGAAGATCTTGATGATTGATGATGCTTCATTTTTTAATGTAGATAATGATCAGGAAGTACGTGTTGCTAAAACAGGTTTTGATGAAAAGTTTCAAATCTTTATCAATAGAAAACTGATGTATAGTAATATTGATCTAGCAGAAACTGTCATTCTTCCAATGTTGATTCATGAATTAGGTCATCAGGCGGGAGTCTCTTCGCACTCATATCTTGAAGAGCTTGGTAGCAAGATTAAATATATATTAGATTCAAAGAAGAGCTTCCTAACTCAAGAGTCTACGTATGGATCATTAGTACTGACATCATATAATTATGTTTCAGTTGGAGGTTGGGCTGATCTGGTCGTTATTTTAGGAGACCAGCTAACTCGGCTTAAAAAGATCGAATTTGAAGTGTTGAAAAAGCTATGCCATGGGAATTTCCCAGGAGGATATGAAATTCACAACCTACATTGGCAAAGACGTCCAGTCTCAAATGACTATATTTTTTCATCACATGCTACTGGGTGGATGGATCTAAAATGCACAAGTCTTGAAGGTGATATGTATATTGTTAATGCAGATATTGAAGTTGTGATCAATATTGTGAATGGAGAACTTAAGGCATTTGCCCGTGTACTTCCTTAATCAGTCATGGATTTCTATAATTGTTCGGGTGGCGATATCGTCGTTTGATTGAGTCACTCGAATTTGAAAATTGTTTTCTTCCAAAGTTTCTATCAATTGTTTATGAATTCGTTCAGCATAATCTGTCGGATGATAGAGCTCTATTTCACTTCTTGGTCTCATTACACGAAGTATTTCACTCATTGCCTGGTTATTAAGAGGAGCACTTTCTACAGTTAGTTTGTGAACGGAAGCATCTGGAAGTGGTAGCTCATCAGATCTACCATAGACCCAGTTTGGGATTGGACGGCCTGGTTCTCCTGTTGTCGAAGTATATTTCCCAGGATTGATATTCAGAGCATTGTCATATCGTCCTTCTCCACCAACATCGACATGGATAGGAAGGTTTTTTGCCTCCCTTTCTGTAATGAAGGCAAGGGCATTTGAACGTGCTGTCTGAGAATCGTTGGCTATAAGGTCAAAGGCCTCAAAGCATGAAGTTGTATCTGTGTTGGCATATGTTCGAGAAAGCTCAATTGAACTTCTTTCCGGGAGACTAGAACAACCGGTAATTAGTATAAATAGTGAAAGGTAAATGAGATTCTTCACGCCTTCTTTTCGGACAAATGTCTCAAATTATTGAGTTCAGGAGCGGAAGAGTGACAAAGCTCAAAAAGATTCCAATTCCAACCATTCCAGCAGCTAAATCTTCATCTAATCCGGCATCGATGGCCACTGCTCCAGCAGTAATCATTGGAGGCATTCCTGACTCCAGAATACTTACTTTTGCTGCTTCAGAGTCGAGTGCAAGGAATTTGAAGGCGATAAAAACAAGCAGAGGAGAAATTATCAATTTGGTAAAAAGTCCGGTGCTAAGATGGATATAGCTCTTTTTTGGTAGTCTGACTTTTAATTGAAAACCAACAGCTATCATTGCCATGGGAACAAGAGTCCCACCAACAATTGAGAGTGCCTTTTCAAAACCTGGAGACCAAGTCATGAATCTTGATATAACAAAGGCCGAAACCATCGCTACGAACGGTGGAAAAAGTACGGCTTTTTTGGTCACACTCGCAAATGTGGGTTTTTCTCCTCCAGAAAAGAGACTGACGATTAATACTCCATAAACGGCAAGTCCAAAAAATGATCCGAGCTGATCATAAACTACTGCATAAATGACACTGTCACTTCCACGAAGGGCCTCAATCATTGGAATTCCTAGAAAGCTGGTATTTCCAAGTGGAACCAACAGTAAAAGGGCTCCGATTGTTTTTCTTTCAACTGAGCATGCCTTGCAGATAAGGTAGATAGCTATGGCCGATAGGATAATGATGAACCAGGGGGTAAGCGCTGGAATCAATACTGAAGAATTGAATGGCAGTTTAGGAATTTGTTTGAAAATAACAGCAGGTAGAGCAACCCAGATCACCATCTTGTTGAGTACAACTGCTGTATTGTTTGGCATCTCTTTTACTCTTCGTAAAAGGATACCTGTAAAAAGAAGAGCTATAATGAGAACAAAGTTAGGGTTCATTTGTATTCAAAATCCAGTTTGATCTCTTTGTTGCTTTCATCAATGATGATCTCATTCTCAAGCTTTCCAAAAACTTCGTGCCAAGCTTCAATTTTATATGTTCCAGCAGGTAGATCCTTTATTTTGAATTCCCCATTCTTTTTGGAAACATCATAAAAAGGATGATCGAAGACTCCAATGAAGGCATGCATCCATGGGTGCAAAGAGCATTTGGCCGAGATGGAAAACTCAGGTTGGTCAAAGATTTTGACGAAACTTGAGTTCTGTTCAGGCATGGCCTTGTTGAATTTTTGATTATTCTTTGTGAAAGTTTTCACGTTGTGAAAGATAGGGTCACTGTTGACGAAGCGAACTCTCTGTCCAACACGGGCAGCGGCAACTCTAGGAACGTAGACACAGCCGATTTGGTCAAGAACCACTTCTGATGAAGGAATAGAGCGATCAAATTCTTTTCCGTCAAGGCCACTACTGATTCTTATCAATACGTTCTCAAGTTTGTCTCCCTCAAGCCTGACGTTGTCGAGGTAAGCTTCTCCGTTATGGGCCTTCATGCAGGCTCCAGGAAGTCGGAGTTTTTTAGGAGCAGGTGGAGTTCCTGTAAATGTAACTACACCGGATATATTTCCTTTGATTGAACTTGTCGCTGCAGCTACTGCATTTGCTTTCGTTTCAGTAATCACAGGAGGGTCTTTTGGCTCTGGTGCTTTTGAAAATTCTTTTGCTCTCTCGCTGGCTTCCCTATGTGCTGGCGTTGGATTCAAATCGTCGTAACCTTCCATTTCTAAAGTCATATTGAAGAGTGCAAACAATGCGGCAAAGGCCGGAACTAAAAAGAATCTAGCCTTGGCGGGAAGAGTTTCTCTTAAAATAAAATATTGTCTGACTACAGCTCCAGCAATACAGATCAATATTAGGATTAACCAGTTCTTATCGTGACCGTATGTCGTCGGAAAGTGATTCGAGATCATGATGAAGATGACTGGTAGTGTGAAGTAAGTGTTGTGAGTACTTCTGAACTTGGCGTTTACACCCCATTCCTGATTTACTTCTTCTCCTCTTTCAGAAGCGTCGATCATTTTTTGTTGACGAGGAAGAATTCTCATCCATACGTTACCGACCATCATTGTTCCCATGACTGCGGCCATGTGAATGTAGGCGGCACGCCCGGAAAGGGTATGAGTGAGTATCCAGGTGATTGCAAAAAGTAAAATCAATGTCAGAAGGTGACCGAGGTAACCTTTTTGAGCAAACTTTCTCTCCCAGAGAAAATCGTAAATGAACCATGAGCCGAAAACACAACCTAGAGAAACTGCGACTGCTCCGGTGTATGAAATTTCTGAAATATTTTCATCGAGAAGAAAAGTTCCGCCACCCGTATAGAAAATTAGTCCGAGAAGTAGCATACCTGAAACCCAGGTAGAAAAAGCCTCCCATTTGAACCAATGAACATCTTTTGGAACTTTGGTCGGTCCGATCAAAAGTTTGTCGACTTTGTAGAAGCCACCACCGTGAACCATCCAAAGTTCTCCGACGTGACCTGGATGTTTGTTCTCAGGATTTTTAACGAGACTTCGATCGAGCCACATGAAGTAGATGGATTCACCAATCCAGGAAATCCCTGCGACGATGTGCACCCAGCGAACGAGTAAAAGCGTCCACTCAAACAAGTTTTGACTCATGGCTATACCTCTTTATATTGTATAGACCAATTCTTGTTTATCTAATGCGGTTTGGCAAGTTACAGAGCTACAATCTGATATGTAAACCTTTGGGATTACAGAATGCATAAAGCCCATGTTTGGAAAGTGTCGAACCCAATCCTGAACGTCCTCTTCCTGACCATGGGAGATATCCTGAAACTCTGTCACAACAATTGAGATAACCTGTACCCGAATGAATTTGAGATAGAATTTCTTCACCTCTTTCTTCATCCGAACAGAAAACGGCAGATGTCAGTCCAAAGTCAGTATCATTCATCAGCTCTACTGCTTCTTCGTCAGATTCAACTCTCATAACACCAATTATTGGACCGAAAGTTTCCTCAATCATGACATCCATCTCATGATCGACATTGATGAGAAGTGTTGGCTCGAAAAAATTACCTTTTCCTTCAATGATGTTCCCCCCAAGAATAACCTTGGCACCTTTTGATTTGGCATCTTCAACTTGAGACTTCATAAAGTCCAGGTGTGGACGTCTGGTAATGGCCCCGCACATGGTGGTTTCATCCATTGGATCACCAACTTTCCAGTCACTCATTTTCTTTTTGAGATGAGTAATGAATTCGTCGTAGATGTCATCATGAACGTAAACTCTCTCAACTGAACAGCAGCTCTGTCCGTTGTTATAAAGGACACCTTCTGCAACAGATTCAGCAGCGGATTCGATACTTGGAATATCTTCAGTGACGTAGAGTGGATCTTTACCTCCTAGTTCCAATCCAACTGGCACTAGTTGTCCAGCAACTGCTTCAGCAATCTTCTTTCCTGTTGGATAAGAACCAGTAAAAAAGTAACCATCCATTGGTAGAGAAGTGAGGAGTGCGCCAACAGATCCGTCGCCATAAACTGGGACGAAAATATCTTCCGGAATTCCTGCTTCATGAAGCAGCCGAGTGATATGTCTTCCCGTCAGCATTGAGAACTCTGAAGGCTTGTAGATGACAGCATTTCCGCAGATCAAAGCCGGGATAAAGATATTGATACCGACAAGATAAGGGTAATTCCAGGCAGAAATATTAGCAACGACACCCAAGGGGTCGTAAGCTAGAAACTCTTCTGTGTTTCCGTCTTCATTAACTTTGACAGCAGCAAGATGTTGCTCACTTTCTTCGAGAAAGAATTTCAGTTTGTTGAGTCCTCCAACAACTTCGTTTTTGGATTGTTGAAGAGGTTTACCGGTTTCTTTTGTAAGATCGAGAGCTAATGTGTCGAGATCTCTTTTCATGAGTTCACGAAATTTTGCGATTAGTTCTACTCTTTCAGAGACAAGCATCGCACCCCATTCTGGTTGTGCTGCTCTCGCTGATTGATACTTTTCTTCAATGGTTTGAGGTGTGTCTGTGACAATTTTTTCAATGACTTCACCTGTGGCCGGATTGATTATATCCATTTTATCCTCTTCTCTCTTCTACTGCTTTCAAAAAATCATCATAAAGGGGAGTTGGGTCATCGACTTTCTCTCCAAGGGTAGGAGAAAATTCCGGGTGCCATTGAACTCCGAGTACATATTTTCTTTTCATATCCTTGTATCTAAAGGCTTCGATAAGATTATCGTCGGGACATCTGGCCTCTTCAATTAGATCTTGTCCCAGAACTTTAACTCCCTGGTGATGGACTGTATTGACTTCAATTTTTGTTTTGTTGTCATAGAGTTCAGAAATATATCCTCCAGCTATAAGATCAACTGAGTGATGAATCCGATCATAGGTTTCTGCATTTCTATGTTCCATTGAAGTTTTTGTCTCAGTTTCGAGGTCTTGATAAAGCTTGCCTCCGAAAAAGGCATTCAAGAGTTGAAAGCCTCGACAAATACCGAGCATAGGCTTGTTGTTTTTAAAGGCCCAGTTTGCAATCATAATTTCATAGTCATCACGATGTTTGTCACCCGGCCATCTTTCCTTGTTGAGGAATTCATCACCATAAGTTTCAGGTGAGAGATCAACTCCTCCTTGAAAAACAATTCCATCAAGTTCATTCAAGATGGGAATGAGTTGTTCTTTTGGTAAATCTGGAATGAGTATCGGCATGATTCCATCTCTGGTGATGTAGCGAACCATGTCGTTTTCCATATAGGTGAGGGACTTATGTCCGAAAACTATTCGGCTTGGATCTGGATACATAAAACAAGCCGTGAGCCCGATCTTGATCATGCAAAGGCCTTGGTGTAAATCGTCTTGAAGTCTTCCAATGTCACACTTCGAGGATTACTCTGGTGACAAACGTCTGCAAATGCAAGCTCTGCCAATTCGTTGATCTTTGCTGAATCAACACCCATTTCCTTGAGGGAGGCTGGCATTCCAAGTCTTTTATTAAGATAATTCACCCATTGGATAAGGTCATTACAGCCAATAACTTTTTCAAGAAAACTGTATCGATCAGCACTGACTTCTTTGTTGAACTCAAGTCCATAGGGAAGCATGACTGCATTTGCGAGTCCATGGTGCGTATCAAATACAGTGGAGAGTGGATGGGCCAGAGAATGGACTATACCGAGACCTTTTTGAAATGCAGTGGCACCCATCAGAGCGGCCATCATCATTTTTGCACGAGATTCTATGTCTGGGGAAAGAGTTGCCTTTTCAAGTGACTCAGAAACAAGCTTGATTCCCTCAACAGCAATCCCGTCACAAAGAGGTGAAAAACCTTTGGCTAGATAAGCTTCTATATTATGAGTAAGAGCATCCATACCAGTTGCAGCAGTAACTTTTGCAGGAAGTTCCAATGTCAGCGCTGGATCAGCGAAAACTTTTGAGGCCATTACTCTAGGAGAGAAAAGGATTCTCTTTTTATGAGTTTCATCTTCTGCAATTACTGTTGAACGACCGACTTCAGATCCAGTTCCACTTGTTGTTGGAACAGTAACAAAGTGTGGGATTTCATTCACGACAAAACGGTCTCCGCCCGTTGCATCATCAAAATCAAAGAGGTCATTGTCTGGGTGGTGAGCTTTCAAGGCGATCGCTCTGGCTACATCCATACTGGCTCCGCCACCAAGTCCTACAATACTGTCAGATTTATTCTGATGAAATGCTTCGACTCCATTTAATACATCTTGTTTGACTGGGTTTTTAGAAATACCAGTGTAAACACTTGGACTCAGTCCTTGTGATTTCAAGTCTTCAATGATTTTTTTGAAAAATGGAAGTTCAGACAAAGCTTTATCTGAAACAATTTGTGGAGCTTTCAAACCTTGTTCTTTGAGATAAGGACCAAGCTCATCGATTACACCAGCTCCAAAGCGGACCAGAGTGGGAAAGTTGTAATTATATCTGGCAGTTAAATCCATAAAATCCTCTTAAATAATTTCAAAATAACGTTTTCTTTCCCAGTCGGTTATCGAGGCTGAGTACTGGTTCCATTCCCAGATTCTTGTGTTGGTGAAGTGATTGACAAAGTCGTCTCCGAAAAATTCCCTGGCAAGTTCCGATTCTCGCATTTTTACTGATGCTTCAAAAAGATTTGCAGGAATCGAGCCATTAGAAAGGTTTTCGTATCCATTTCCTCTTGTCGCTTCTACTTCAAGCTTTAGATTGTTCTTCACCCCATACATACCTGCGGCCAGAGAAGCTGCCATGGCAAGATATGGATTGGCATCAGCTCCCACTACTCTCATTTCAAGTCGGCTTGATTTGTCTGATCCTGGTAATGCTCTAAGGGCCACTGTCCTGTTATCAATTGCCCAGGTAAGGGTTGTTGGTGCCCATGCTCCTGGAACAAGACGCTTAAAGCTGTTTACTGTAGGAGCAAACATCGGAGTGATATGTGGTAAGCAGTGGAGTAGTCCTGCGATATAAGATTTCATGGTTTCACTGATTCCATCTTTTGCAGAAGCATCATGGAATGTGTTTTTTCCATCTTTCCAGAGTGACTGGTGAATATGACCACCACAACCTGGATAGTCATCACTCCACTTTGCCATGAAAGTCGGAATCACTCCATGTAGGTGACCAATTTCTTTTGCGCCTGCCTTGAAAAGTACTGCACGGTCGGCACTTTCAAGAATGTCATCATAAAGAATAGCGGCCTCATAAACACCAGGTCCTGTTTCTGTGTGAATTCCTTCAATTGGAACCCTGTATTCATTCATAAGATCAAAAAGATCATTAAAGAAGTCTTTGTTTTGGCTAGCTCTTAGAACTGAGTAACCAAACATTCCTCTAGTAAGAGGTTCAGGAGATGAAAATTTAGTGTCATGAAGATTTTCTGATGTTTCTCTGAAGTTGAACCATTCAAACTCCTGAGCAAAACTTGCAGAGTAACCAAGGTCTTCTGCTTCTTTCTTCACTTTTTTTAGGATGTTTCTCGGACAAATGGAAAGAGGATTACCTTTGCCATCTGTGAAATCTCCAAGAAAGAATGGAATGTCTTCGTCCCAAGGAATCGTCCGGTATGTATTTAAATCGAGATGAGCATTAGCATCTGGATACCCTGAATGCCATCCTGTGAAATCTACTTTTTCATAGCAGACATCTGATGAGTCCCAACCGAATACAACATCACAAAACCCGAATCCGCCTTCAATGATGGATAGAAATTTCTTCAGATGTATAACTTTGCCTCTAAGAATTCCATCCATATCAGTAATGGCAAGTTTCACTTTCTCGCCCTTATATCTTTTGACTTGTTCAATAATTTGATCACGTGACATATTCAACGACATAGTTGCTTCTCCTTAAGCAGTAGCTAGTTGTTTTGTTTCTTCTTTGACGAAAAATTTGAACCAAAGAAATGATACAAACATTAACCCATAGAAGAATAAGCTCAGTCCCTTGTTGTACCAGGTCATGGCAATCAGCGCGACAGTGGCAATACTCAGGGCAAGAGCAGGAAATACTGGATAAAAAGGAACCTTGAATGGTCTTTCCATTTGTGGCTGATCTTTTCTCAGTTTGAAAAGAGAGATCATAGAAATGATATAAAGAGAGAGTGCTCCAAAGCAGGCTATAGTAATGATCTCACCTGTCTTGTTTGTGAAAAGGGCAACGATTCCAATTACCATGTTCACAATCAAGGCGACTGCTGGAGTATGAAATTTACTATGAGTTTTTCCAAGCATTCTTGGGGCATAGCCAACGCGTCCGAATTCAAAAGTGGATCTCCCTGCAGCCAGAATGATTCCATGAAAAGAGGCGACAAGTCCAAAGATACCAATCCAAACCAGAAGGTGGAGAAGAAAAGAATTGTCTCCAACGATATGAGCAAGAGCTAGAGGAAGGGGAGTATCAAGCGCTTCCGTGCTCCCTGCTTTATAAACAACTTGTTTCCAACCGTTGACACCTACAGCTGATGTGAAAGTCAGGATACAAAGAATGACAAGAGTCAGAATGGCGGAGCCAAATCCGATGATGACGTTCTTTTGAGGATTGATTGTTTCTTCAGCGACATTGGCAACACCTTCAATGGCCAGGAAGAACCAGATAGCAAAAGGAATAGCAGCAAAAATTCCACCGTACCCATTTGGAAGCGGATCCTTGGTCAGGTTCGCCACTTCAAAGTGTGGAAGAGTAATTCCTGCGAAAATCAAAAGTTCAACAACTGCGATAATTGTAATGATCAATTCAAATGTAGCTGCAACTTTGACCCCGAGAATATTCACTCCTGTAAATATCAAGTAAGCTGCAATCGCAAAGACCAGAGTCATGTCTCCAGTAACGAATGTGTTGAGATAAGCACCAATGGCATAGGCAATGGCAGGAGGAGCAAAGATGAACTCAATATTCTGCGCCATTCCTCCAAGAAATCCCCAATTCGGTCCAAGGGCCTTGTTGGCATAATCAAAAGCACCACCAGCTTTTGGAATCATGCACGCAAGTTCTGTGTAGCTGAAAGTGAAAGTGACATACATGACAATAATGAAAAGTGTGGCGATCGCCAGACCTAGAGTTCCTCCGGCCGGTAGACCGAGGTTCCATCCAAAATACATTCCCGAAATAACATAGCCGACGCCGAGGCCCCATAACATTAATGGTCCAAGTGTGCGCTCGAGCTTGTTGCTTCCATCCATAGTGCTCATAAATCCGCCTTGATTGTGTTCGAGCCATAATTCTAGCGACTTTGTTTAAAACTGCCACGTTCTTTATAGGGTCATAGGGGCAAAAATGATCAATTAAACCTCTGAATTTATTGACTAAGTGCATTTTCTCCGAGAAATTTACTTGATTACTGACCGATAGTCATTTATAAATGACCAGTAGTCACTTATGGCTTATCATTTACTGAGGGGTAAACAATGAAAACAAAAGAATGGGCATTACTAACAGGAGCAAGCAGCGGTTTTGGCGTGGACTACGCCCACATCCTTGGAGAAAGAGGAGTCAATCTCGTTTTGACGGCAAGAAGAGAAGACAGACTAATCGAGCTGCAGAATGAAGTCTCTTCAAAATATGGAATTGATGTCAAAGTTATTCCAGCTGATCTTTCAAAAGAAGAAGATGTAAAAAAACTCTTTGACCAAACAGAGGGGGAAGGAATTGAAATCAATTACCTAATCAATAATGCAGGTTTTGGTGTCTATGGAGATTTTCTTGAAACCAGCTGGGAAAACACACAGAAAATGTTGATGGTCGACATCATGGCGCTAACTCAATTAACCAAGCTTTTTGGTGATGCCATGAAGAAAAGGAAATCAGGAAACATTCTACTTGTAGGGTCAATTGGTGCTTATCAACCTTGTCCAACTTATGCCGCTTACGGTGCGGCCAAGGCCTTTGTGATGAACTTTGGAGAAGCTCTAAATTCAGAACTGAGAGGCAGTGGAGTGAAGGTTGCGGTATTGAATCCTGGTGTGACGGCAACTGAATTTCTTAGAGTTGCAGGTCAAAGACCGACTGCTTATCAGAGACTAGCTATGATGGAGAGTCGTCCTGTTGCTGAGGTTGGAGTTAAGGCAATGCTCAATGGTACACCTTCAATTGTTCCGGGATTCTTCAATAAAATCATGATATGGTCGTCAAAACTTCTGCCTAGGGTTATTCAGACAAGAGTGGCCCATATGTTGATGAACTGAGGAAAAGTTTTGGCAAAAATAAGATCCACGAGTGATGAAGAAAAAGCAAAGAAGAAAGAGCATATCAAATCATGTGCTCTTTCTCTTTATCAGAAATCGGGACAGCTTTGTTCCGTGGATAAGATCGTCAAGGAATCAGGAGTAGCTAAGGGAACTTTTTATCTCTACTTCAAAACCAAAGAAGAAGTGTTCCTCGATATTCTTTCAGATATGTATATGGCTTATTTGAATGAAGTATTTCAAGAACTCAACTTTGAAAAAATGACATTGGAGTTACTCGCTGATTCACTGGTGAAGCCACTTATCGGCAACAAAGATTTTTTAAGATTGGCTTCAATAGGGCCAGGAATTTTGGAAAAGAATGTATCAGAAGAAAAAATCATCGAATTCAAATTGATGCTGATGCAAGCGATGCAAAAACTTGGAGAAGTATTTCTTCATCTCAATCCTAAGCTGAAGCCGGAAAAAGTTTCTGAAATGATTGTCATCAGTTTTTCTTTGATCATTGGAGTATTTCAGCAATCTGATATCAG
This sequence comes from Bacteriovoracaceae bacterium, assembly GCA_041546685.1. Lineage (GTDB taxonomy): Bacteria > Bdellovibrionota > Bacteriovoracia > Bacteriovoracales > Bacteriovoracaceae > M0603. The sequence continues at coordinate 12,972 of JBFEVX010000049.1, forward strand.
TGGAGAATTGAAGAAGTTGAGCGAGAATCCTGAAATCAAAGATCTTTTTATCGACTTTGAATCAGTGACTTCTCGCTCTTTAATTGCCCTGTGGAATGGATGGGCTATTTGATTAATTGAAGAAACTCTTCAGTTGAGTTGATAACCTTCCCCGTCAAATTGATGTCGCTGATTTGAAAATCTTCCAACTGAACATTTGAGACTTCACAATCAATCAACTTTACATTTTTCCAATGAGTGTCTGTCATTTCAATTCCAGAAAATGTTGTCCCTTTTAGACTACAGCCATTCATGACAACATCTTCAAATTTTGAGTCGAAGAACTTCGTATTGGAACAACTGACACCTTTTAGTTGCACATCAGTCCATCTGGCCTTAACTATTTCTAGAGATTTCAAAGAGGCTCCTTGAAGAACCAGATCTTGAATTCCTGAATCTTTAATCAAAAGCTTGCTGGTCTTGGTCCCTTGAAATTTAACATCGTCAATATTGCTGTCTACAAGCTCCATCTCTTCTACAGATGATCCCTGAAACTGACCATCTCTGAGTGAACCACCATATATTTTAAGTTCATCAACTCTTGAGGCATGAAATTGGTTGTCTGTCATTTCACAGTCATCAAGATGAATTCCTTTAGCATAACTGACATGGAATTGATTATCTTCGTAGAGATAGTTTTCACCTGTTGGCTTTTCCACTTTGCTCATGCTGTTGTTGCTGGCACCAGTCGACTTGAAGCTTGTTTTGACATCTTTGATGGCCTCTCTGACTTCGCCCATCGCGCCTTCAATGGAGACATTTACAAGTTCTGATATCAATCCACCTAGCTCTGAAAGGTCAAACAACCCTTTTGATTGTTTTGCAGTTTCCTCTGTACTTTGGAATTCCGTTTCGATTTCCGGCTTTTTGACTTCTTCTTTGTCTTCACTTTTTAGAGCAGCAAGAAGTTCTGCTGCTTGATCGTCAGAGATTTTTCCCTCTTTGTTCATGCTCATGATTTTCATGATTTCTTCTTTCATCTGTTTATCCTTACTTGTTTTTGAGTTGTTTGATTTTGGAAAGAGCACTGGCATAGTCGACGTTGCCTGATTCCATTTCCGCTAGAATGTTCATTACATCAATATTCTTATTTTCATTTGTTGTTTTGATTTCAGGTTCGCTGACAGCTACAAGTTTCTGAAGCTCGGCGAGCTTGGCCTTGACTGTAGGGTAGCTGACACCAAGCGCCTTCTCCATATCAGAGATTTTTCCTCCACAGTGGATGAACACCATCAAAAAATGAAGCATATCATCGCTGAGTCTCATCAAAGGATTTGTAGCAATAGGTCCTTTGACTTCAGTCCCACAGGACTGGCAGCTTAGTGAGGAGGGATAGAGTTGTCCTTCGCAGCAGGGACAAGGTGTATTAGTTTTTAGTTTTGTTGTTTTCATGAGTGTTAAAATAAAGAATTTTAAAATTTAAGTCAATTAAAATTAAAAAAATTAATAATTCACTCGTGATGATTGTGATTACAAGTGCTTAGCCATCTCAGGGGCTTCTCAAAATCTAAGATGAATAGTGAATTGGAGTCTAAATGAGTTCTGGAAGAAAGGATTTTGGAGTTGATGGAGCGAAAAATCTCGCTTTCATCTGCTCTATGTTCATCCACCAATTGGAGGAAACTCCATAGGGAGACCAGTCGTCCTTGCTTTCTTCGCTTAGGAGATTTGCTTTGATTGCATATTTTTGTTCAATCATATTGATGAGATCTTGTAGGACCAGTGGTTCTGCCCCGGCGCAATTTATTGGACCTTCAAAACCTGAAAGTCCAACTTCGTATAAGGCGCGGGCCGCATCTTTTGCATGAATGACATTCACTTTTGATTCAGGTGAAGGCAAGTAGATAGGTTTTCCCTCTTTGATTCTATCGATATGCCATTTAAGTCGACCAGAAGGATCTTCTTCTCCAAGTACAAATGGGAAGCGTAACATGGCGACAGGAAAATCCGCATTCCGTACAAATGCTGTCTCTGCCTGACGCTTGGCCTCTCCATAATCGGTTTCCCACGTTTCGAGATTTTCGAATTCATGTTTGGTTGGGTCGAAGGCCTCTTCCTTCAAATCTTCTCCTGGACCATAGACAGACTTGGTTGAAGTGAATACATACCTTTTGGTTTTGTCTTTAAAGATTTCGCAAGAGGCCTTGGCACTATTGTAGTCATAACAGACCTGATCAAAAACAATGTCAAACTCTCTTTTGGCCAAAACTTCATTCATTTTGGCCTGATCATTTCTATCACAAATCAGTCTTTCTACCTGGTCTCCCAGTCCGTCATTAGAATTTCCTCTATTGAGAAGTACGACTGTGTGACCGTTTTCCAGCAGGAGTCGGGCAAGTCTCAGACCGAAGAATTTGTTTCCACCGATGATCAAAGCATTCATGAAGAAATCATAGCAAGGCCATGACCCTTGCGATAGAATTTAAACATGAAAAATTTTGAAATGGAAAAATACGGAACTAACTTTAAAACCGAGGTACTTGCGGGAATCACTACATTTCTGGCCTGTGCCTACATCATCATCGTGAACCCAGCGATTCTTTCACAAGCAGGCTTTTCATTCTCTGCAGTTTTGACGGCGACAGTTCTGGTGAGTTTTATCAGTACACTTGCAATGGGACTATATGCGAACAATCCCATTTTGCTGGCACCTGGTATGGGACTTAATGCTTTCGTCGCTTTTACGCTTGTTCTTGGAATGAAGATGCCGATTGCAACTGCGCTAGGAGCAGTTTTCTGGTCCGGGATCTTTTTTATCATATTGTCGGTCTTCAATGTGCGCGAAAAGATAGTTGAATCCATTCCTGAAAGTATTCAAAAGGCTGTCGCATGTGGGATTGGTCTATTCATCGCTTTGATTGGTCTGAAAAATGGTGGGATGGTAGTTGCCTCGCAAGTCACATTCGTGACGATGGGTAAGTTTACCCCAGAGTTATCAGTCTTTGTCTTCGGACTTGCTGTTACGACATTCTTCGTGCTTAGAAAAACACTTGGAGCTCTGCTACTTGGAATTGTTCTGACGACATTGGCAGCCGTGACCATAGGAAGACTTTGGGGAACTCAACCTATAGTTCTTTATAAAGGCTGGGTTTCTGCTCCGGACTTTTCCTTGTTTTTTGCCCTGGATTTTATCGGGGCTTTGAAATTTGCTTTTATTCCGGCCATCTTCAGTCTTGTCTTCACAGATTTATTTGATTCTCTTTCTACTTTTGTAGGTGTTTCACATGCTGGAAATTTATTGGATGAGAATGGAAGGCCTCTTCGAATTAAACGATCATTGATTGTCGATGCGATGGCAACAACTTTGTCAGGTCTTTTTGGAACAAGCGCAGCGACTAGTTATATTGAGTCGGCGAGTGGAATTCAACAAGGTGGAAGAACGGGCCTATCAGCTGTCGTTGCAGCAGTTTTATTTCTTCCTTTTCTATTCTTTTCTCCTTTGATGACAATGGTTCCCTCTATTGCGACAGCTCCTGCTCTGGTTCTCGTAGGTGTTTTCATGATGAAGCCAGTTCTTAAAATACAATGGCATGAACTGGACGAGGCCATCCCAGCATTTTTGGCAATGGTTTTGATACCCCTGACTTTCTCCATTTCAAATGGAATTATCTGGGGATTCTTGTCATGGACATTATGTAAACTTGTGGCTGGTAAAGGAAAAGAAATTTCAGGATTCCTCTACATCATAGATATCCTTTGTCTTGGAATGCTTTATGTCGGATCACACTGAAGTTTCATTTCATGGATACTCAGGAAAAGAAATACTTGAGATTATCGACGAGCTTGCTTCTCTTCGAATAGAAGTGTTCAAAGAATTTCCTTATCTTTATGAGGGGGATTTTGAATATGAGAAAAAATACCTTGAGATTTATGTGAATTCTCCTCGAAGTCGAATCTGGCTTTTGAAAAAAGGTGAGGAAGTTATCGGAGCTACAACATGTATTCCGATGAGTGATGAAAGTGATGAGTTTAAAAAAGATTTTTTGGACATAGGTTTTCAAATCGACCGTATTTTTTACTTTGGAGAATCCATCATCCGGAAAAATCATCGAGGAAGCAAAGTTGGTCCTCGATTATTTCAATATCGTGAAGATCATGCGAAGAAGATGATACCAGATCTCGAGTATACATGTTTTGCTGCAATCGAAAGAGGAGATCATCCAAAGAGGCCGACTGGCTATAGACCTTTAGATGATTTTTGGAATCGTCTTGGCTATGTCAAAGATGAACGATTGAGAGTTGAGTACCCCTGGACTGATGTGGGGGAGAGTGAAGAAAGTCTGAAAATACTTTATTACTGGATGAAAAAATGGACACCTTGAAAATTGCTTTGATCTCGCCAGATCTAGAAAAATTGACTCAGGATACTGTTAAGGATTATCTCTCTCTCCATTCCGATTGTGATGTTGTGGTTTTTCCGGAGTATCTTCAAGAACTGAAGCAAATGACATTACCCCTAACCAAAGATCAATTCGTTATTTTTGGATCTCGCATAGAAGATGGGAAGAACATTCTTCTAATCAACAATGATGGCAAGATGCTGAAACTTTCCAAACAAAAAATGACTCCTTTCGAGATTCACATGAAAGCAGGAAAAGAATCCGGTATTTATGATTTTAAAGGTGTGAAGATTGGAGTCATGATCTGTTTTGATTCGGAGTTTCCTGAATTGGTTTCAAAGTTCAAGGGAGTTGATGTACTTCTAGTTCCTTCAGCAACAGAAACTGTTCTTGGTTATGAAAGAGTCAATCGTTGCTCGTCGGCGAGATCGGTTGAGTTGGGATGTGCAGTGGCAACTTGCCATCTCATTGGAGAAACAGAAAATGAAATGGTGGATGTGAACGTAGGGGAGAATAACTTATATCTTCCTTCTCAATCTCTCTTCCTTCATAAGACAAGAAGTGAAATTCATCCTCATATTAAAAAGGGACCAGTTGTCAGAGTCTATGAAATACCTCTTAAAGAAATCAGAGAGCAAAGAAAATTGGTTGAAGAAACTAATCCTGCACTAGTGGATTAGTGTTCATCTCCTTCATGATGTTCATCGGCAGAATGGCCTGAAGGACCGTCATGAATCTCGAGCTCCATGGCCACTCTGATGGTTCCATTATCTTCAATTGTATAAGCATTGTATGGATCATCTTTTAGGTCTTCTTTACCCATCTTCTTGATCCAAATGATGTATCCATTGGGGAGGTTCCAGGAAACAAAATCTTCTCTTCTGTAATTTGGTTCAGCAGATAGAGAGAACTGTTTTCGAACCCTTTCAATGGCATTATTGAAAGCATTTGGGCCAGGTCTGAACTCGAAAGACATATGCTGAAGATGATTCTCACCATTCTCATCTGAAAAATATTGAGCATGAAAATATCGTGTTCCAGGTAAAGTCTTATTGGTTCTTATGACGGCCATGGTTCCTGTATATGGATTTGAGTCTTTGGCTATTTTTGGACCAAGTTGCCAGTTTTCAAGTTGTTCAAGCAAAGGTTCATAATTGATCGGACTTTTGTTGTAGATTGAGAGAACTTCAGCAAAAGCATCGAGGGCCATATCCTCAGACTTTGGGGTCTCTTTTATTTTGGTTGGCTTTTGAATGATTTGCTTTGGGATGGCCTTGGTCGCAGTGGCCATCGCCTTTGGATTATTTTGTGGAGTTTGCGTAGGTTGAGTTGTTGTTTCAGGTTGCTCGTCATTATTCTCTGAAACTGGGACCTGATTGTTATTGAGATAAAACCAGATCCCGACACCTGCTATTAGCAGTAGGACAAAAAAGATTTTTTTCACTTAGAAATTCCTGTCTTCCCATCGGAGAAGGTATTTCGTTGGATCCATGAGGTCGGATCTTCTCTTATACCTTGTGCCACTTTGGCTTAGAGCTCCGGATTTTTTTCCACTATAAAGCTCAAAGTGTAGCATAGGACGACAACAGTTGGAATTCACTTTACCCATGTATCCAATTTGCTGACCAGTCTTAACTGACTTACCTGCAGAGACACCGCTTGGAGATTTACCAGTAATTTCACCATATCTCACAACGTGTCCACCAACGTGTCTAACTTCAAGGGCGTATGTTCCCTGGTAGAAGTAGTACATGTTTCGTATGACTTTTCCTGGAGCAATCGAGAGGATTGGCTCGTCTTTGTATCTATAAAGGTCACATGCAGCGTGAAGTCTGTTACCTCCAGAGCGTCCGGCACTGAATCTTCTCATTCCTGAATCGAATCTATGTGTAACTTTCTGAACAGTAGGGAACTCGCAGCAGTCAGCATCATCGATGCTAGAGATATTTGAGCTGATTGCACCTGTTGAACTACTTCCTGAATTTGAAGATCCACTTAGGTATCTACAGTCTTCTTTTGTTTTAATGTATCTTTGAGCGGCCCATCCAACTTTTTGACTGCTTTCTCTTTCTGTAAACTCAACTTTGATGAATTTGTAATTTACTCCGTTAATTGTTCTATTTTGACTGTTGACTCCCCAGCCTTGGAATATTTTTAATTTTTCACCTTTATTTGCTTTGAAAGCGACTCTATCGAGTCCTTCATTTCTGATATTCAAAGTGTTGTCTGAGATACAAACTCTGTAATCAAAAGATTTCTCTTCTGTCGTGCTGTTGTCAACGACTTCTTCTGTCGTTGTCTCATTAGAAGCTTCAGAGTCGATATTATTGTCATCAGATTCAATTGCTTCTTCATTTTCTGCAGCAGGGTCCGCGGTCACAGGAGCTGAACCAAAAGATATTCTGTCTCCAAGCTCAGTTTCAAGTCTATCTTCAAGAATAATGTCATGTACAAATCTGTGAGCTTCAGCTTTTGTAAACATTTGAAAAGATCTAAAGATTGCAGATTCATCCCAGTAAACCGCTACGTAAGCGACTGGTCTTTCTTGAAACATCTCATCGTATGCTCTAAAGAGAATGTAGTCTCTGCCTTCTTCGAATTGAGGACAGTTTAACTGAAAATAACTGTCTTCAACGATGACTCTTACAAATGCGTTGTTAAGGTTTTCTCTGACGTCACCCATTTTTACAACAGGAGCATTCATATCAAGTCTCATGGCATAGTCATCAATAGGCTTCAAAGATTTGTGATAAAGAAATCCTCTATCGAGTCTTTTAGATGACCATCTGTTGGTTGGGTCTTCATTATCGAGTCTGTTCACACCAACTACTTCAATGGCTTCATATTCATCGAGCTTGTGCTCTGATTCAATCGTTTTGACGAGAGAGCTGTTTGGAAGAAATGATGTTCTTCTTCCATGTCTGTTTCTAAGATTCTCAGAAGAGCTCGTACCCTTTCCAAAATATTCAGAAACTCTGAATCTATTAGTGGCAACTTTGGAGATATGACATTTGCTCTCATCAACTTTTACAAGATGTTCTTGATTGTCCCAATAAAATATCGGGGCCTTCACTTCGTCTTGTGCGTATGAAGAGAGTGACGTTAATAACGCTGATGCAATAATGAGTCTTCTCACAGGTTTCCCTTTTGGTGGTGTGTAAAGTTGCCTATGTATATCTGCTGATATGTATCATAAAAATACACGCAATGCGTCAACCGTGAAAAAATGTTAGGGTGTATGGGAGCTTGGGAGCAAGCTAAGTGTTTGAAATTAAATAATTATTTAAGTCTTGTCCTTGAGCTTGTGAAAAAATCCAGTACTTCATCTTCAAGATAATCTGGGTAAGTCCAAGGAAGGGGACTATATCGGCCTTGATTGAATTGGTAGGTCAATTCAGCGTACAGGTTGTCCTTTAGGAAGATCCGATGGGAGTAAGGCTTGGTTGAAATCAAGAGCATCTGCTCAAGACAAATCAGGCCTGGGTCTATATTAATACTTCTGTCTTTACCATTAAGGTACTTTTCTTCTTGTTCCATTGACCAGTTTTTTACTTCGACAAGTGTATCTCTTGAAAACTTTCCTTCGAGGACAAGGTAGATACGAGAGAGCGGTGAGCCCATTTCTTTGGCGTAGTACTCTTTCATAGGAAAGTGTGAAGGTGCTAATTCATCAATTATCTCTCCCCACTTCATTTCGATTTCTTTTCTAAGTTCGATGTATGACTTTTGATCTTCACGGTAAAGAAGTGCAAAAAACAAGAGGGCGTCTGTAGGTGCGTAAACTGCTGAAATCGGCATGAATTGTTTATCTCTCAACCAAGGGTCCAAACGCAACTATTTGTGGCTTGAAACAGCTTCGATTTTATACTTAACTCATTGAAATGACGATTCGCTAGAGAAACCTTTTTCAAGAAATTCCAAATACTTGGTAAAATAGTATTAATGATGGGGGATAAATTGAACACATTCGTGATGAACTGGATGCCGGTTTTGTTGCTGGTAGTGGTGAATACCGCCCAAGCTCAATTCTCAGGCTCCAGCGAGGATCCCTTTCTCTCCAAGCAGTACGATCGATTGGTTGGGGCAACGATCGAAGAGATTCTTCCTCCTCCTGAGAACCCTGGAGCCGACTACGCCAAGTACAAGGCCAAGATTGAAAAGAAACTTCGAGGTGAAGCAAACGAAGAACTTCTAGTCTCTCTGATGGCCTTGGGGGTGACATATACTCCAGCTTCATCTAACGAATTGGCAAATATCATAAGTGAAGGGAACACTTACCTGAATGGTGAAATGGGGGCAGCTCAGGCCTCTGGAATTTTAGCGGAAGGGTTGGACGCTCTTTATAACGAAATTAAAGATCTCAACAGCGATGAAGCCAGTATCCAATTGGAAGTCCTTAGAAATTATAGGAAGTCGATTATCTATTTGAGACAAGCTATCGAAGCTAAGTACCAACGTTATTTGAATAATTATGCAATGAACTCTAATCAAACAGATACTGTTATCAACAGGGAAGGTGACTATTTCAATAAATGTAAAAATGGATCAGGACCTTCTCAAGGGGTTAACAATTTCCTTACACGAATTGCTAACTTGAAGAGTAATAATACCAATCAGATCAACTCTCTGACGGCCACAATAGAAGCTGACTTGAATGCATTGTCCTTGCCGCTTTCAACTACAATCGCAGAATTGGATGTCAAAATTGCAGATGCTGCGACTCCGGTTGATGATGTTCCTAAACTTGAAAAAATTAAGGCAGACAAAATTAAAAAGGACGAGCTCGCTGCAGAGAATACTTGGATCAACACATGTGAGACAGAGTTTACTCCTTATCCCAATCAACTTGCAGTCATTAAGTCAGAAGAAGATGCTTACATGGTAGGAGCTTTTGATTCCATGAATGATATTTCAGGTGGTGTTGCTCTTCCGACAATGGGATCTAGCTACGAGAGCTTCAACATGAGTGCTGTCTGTGCTTCTCCTCCTCCAAGTTTTACTTTGACTGGTTATTTAAATCGAATGAGGTCAGACTGTGGAACCTGGATCACTTATTATAAAAGCCCATATATGATTCCTACTGTAAGTAATAGTCCCGCCAATGCCAAAGCTGACGAGAGATATAAGAAGCTCTCTAACTGTACGGCAAGAGGACGAACTTGTAACGATGCTGAATTCACGAGACTGGCCGGAGAGTTGAAAGCCATTTCGGTTTTCCCAATCGGGAGAAAGTTCGTCGTAGATATGATGATTTCGGCTGTCGATTTTGCGAAGATGTTTTATGCAGACCTTTTAAGTAATCCGATGTTTGTTGATTGTGAGATCAGTCAACAGACAGATATCGAAAAGCTCTATTGCTATAGTGCTCAGAGGACGAGTCCAGAATGTATGGCCGGACTTGGTATTGACTGTGAAAGAGCAGAAGTGGGATATCTCTATTACAAGTTCAAGCTGGATACTGAGCGAGAGTCGGTTCAGTTTGCAACAAACCAACTTGCACAGCAGGAGCAGGAGTTTGATCAGGCTGAAGGATTTGCAGACTCCAGTAGTTTTGAAGCTCCTCCTGTCGTCAAAGATATTGATGCAAAAGGATTGAGTCAGCCCGGTTTTAGTACAGTTGGTACTTCTACTGCGACTGGATCTTCAACCATCGACAATACAAAAAGTAAGGCCGCTAAAATTTCAGGTGCCAGTAAACTCGATTCCAGCAAGTTTACAGCTCCTGATCCGAAAGCAGCTGCCTATCAAGGAAAAAGTAGATCTATTGGTGGATCTCAAATGGTTAGAAGCTATATAAAAGACACATACATCAAAAAATCCAAGTTGAAATATATTAAAGAAAGCAAGAACAAGGCTGGCTTCTCAGATCAGATCATGGGAGATCTTTCCAAGTTCGCACTAGGAAAACTGGCTGGATCATATACTGCAAAAGAAAACCTTTTTGCTTCTTATCAGCCGAGTGGAAGTAGGGGAAAAGAATTAAAATCATCCAAGTCCAAGCATTCTCAAAAACTGGCTTCTCTCGCAAAGATGAGTGCAGGTGATGACTCATCAAAATCTCTTTTTGGTGGGGGAGCACTTGGTAAGTCTACCAAGAAAGAAGCAGCGGATTCAAAAGAGAAGAAAGAATCCAATGAGGAAAAAATCTCTGATGCACAAAAAGAAAGATTGGCGCTAGAAGAAAAAGAAAAGAACAAGCCAGTATTCAACTTGATTTCTTCTCGCTATAAAAAATCATTCGATCGACTCGGCTTGGAAGATAATCCTCTTGCCGGAGTAATTCACTCTCGTAAATCAGATCTTTTTGAAATTGTATCCAGGCGATATAAAAAGACGAAGATTTATCACGATCATTCACATCAACCCTGATTTTAGTTAAAATGTAAGCAACAAGGAGTTCATCATGAAGATGTCTGTTGCATTGGCTTTTCTATTCACCACTTTTCTTACGTATGCTCAATCTGGTGGGATGGGTGAATTTCAGGCCGATAGTCAAGGATCAAAAGATGAGCGTATTGCAAAGCTGGAAAGCTATATCTCCAAGCTTTCGAATTCATATTCTAAACTTCAGCAAAAACTAAAATCCATTGATCCCAAAGTGATAGAAGATCTTAAAAAGAAAATTCAAAAGCTCGAAAAAGCAAATGCGGGAGGTGGTTGTTGTAATCTCGTCAACAGCAGTAATCTTCCAAAGTTGAAAGAAGATGTGGATTTCAATAAAAGAAAGGTTCTCGAAGTTGAGAATTCAGTCAATGCTGTACGCTCCACTGATCTTGCTAAAATCCAAGCTGAAATTCAGGTGATGAATGCCACTTTAGATTCCCTCAAAGTGATGCTTGAAAACAACTCAAAATTGCAAGGGAACTAGTTTCTTGGATCAGTAACTTTCGCCGTTTCAAGTGAATTCATTTCTTCGACCAACTTTTTCATTTGAGGCCTGTTGGTTTCCCATGACATGACTTCTCTGAAGTTAAGCCAGTCAAGAAGGCAGAAGAGCCAGATCTTAGTGAGTTGATCCTTAGGCTCGTTGGATTCAAATCGATCAAGGATTGAGTTGATTCTATCCCGCTGAAGTTTTGAAAAAGTTGACGTCATGGCTGGGTCGATATCAAAAAATCTCAATTGGAAAAGATTGATGGCAGAATCATTGGCCTCATTAATTAAAATCAGATCTTTTTCCTGTTCAAGACTCAACTTGTTGTCGAGGTATTTTGTAATCAGAAGTGAATCCCAAACGATAGTGTCACCATCTATCAAAATTGGAACTCTACGAGTGGGCGAGTACTTCATAATGGTCTGTTGACCCTCTGGGCTGAAGACATCAACAGGTTCAAAATCGTAGTTTATTTTTCCCTCAAGAATCATCCGGATGCGCCGGACATAAGGGCTTTTGAGACTTCCAATCAATTTCATGGGCGACATATTGCCTGATTTTTATCAAATAAGCATTATTTTACATTTTTGTTACGCGTTATCTATTGTGATTATATTAACTTGGTGGGATAGTATTTGAGTGCGGCTCATTTCAAGACTCCCAAAGTCAAGGTGGCCCAAAGGGTAGGGTCCCTCATCCCCTGATAATGTTTTTTTTTCGGTACTCGGGAGGTTTTATGAGTTCCAAATTGTATGTAGGTAATCTTTCTTTCAAAACTTCAGAAGAAGATTTGGCAGAACACTTTGGTGCTGCTGGTACAGTGGCTTCAGTAAAAATCATT
>JBFEVX010000127.1:0-10671 GCA_041546685.1 Bacteriovoracaceae bacterium
ATCATGTATATTTTGGATTCACATCGAGGAACGGCAGATTTACAACTCTTGGAGTAGAGACTGCGAAATCACCACGAATCAATTATATCTATGATTGGACTACGGGAAGATACAGGCAGTGGACTACTGCTAATCACCCTGAAATAGATACCTCTGAGTTTGCAGCAGACAAACTTGAGTTTTACGAAACCCATGACGGGGTAAAAATTCCGATGCTTGTGAGAAGACCCGATGAATGTCTAAAAAAAGTTTGTCCGGTTATCGTTCAGTATCATGGCGGTCCAGAGTCTCAGTCGTTTCCAGGCTTCAGTCCCACCAGACAACTTTATATTGATGAAGGTTTTGTTCTTGTAAGGCCGAATGTCAGAGGGAGTGATGGATATGGAAAGACATGGCTTCATTCTGACAATGGGCCAAAGAGACTTGAAGTGATTACTGATATTAGAGATGCGGCTATTTGGATCAAGAAGAATTGGTCTCGTGGAGGAGTGACTCCGAAAGTTGGAATCATGGGAGGTTCTTATGGAGGATATGCAACACTGGTGGGGATGACCATGTATGCCGGTCACTATGATGCGGGAGTTGCCAGCGTTGGAATGAGTAGTCTTGTCACTTTTTTGAAGAACACTGCTGACTATAGAAGAAAACTTCGTGAAAGTGAGTACGGCTTTCTTGATAAAGATATGGACGCTTTAGAAAAACTTTCACCTATTAATTACTTGGATAAAATTGAAGATCCATTGATGGTTATTCATGGGGCGAACGATCCTAGAGTTCCAGCAGGTGAAGCTATTCAAATACACGATGCCATGGCGAAGAAAGGAATCCCTGCAGAGTTGATTCTCTTTGGAGATGAGGGGCATGGAGTTCGCAAACGTAAAAATCGCGTACTTAAAACAGGTCACACAATTCGTTTCTTTATCAAGCATCTAAAATAAGCCACTTGGATGACCTAGCAAGATGGAGCATAAAGGCCCCATCTTGCTGATTTCATTGAGAATCAAGGGATATCCGGCCTTGCCGAAAAGAGGTTAGGGCTATAATGATGAGAATGAAATACTTGTGGCTAATCCTATTCATGCCGGTTCTGGCGCTTTCACAGACCCTGTACCAAGGGCAGGGGAACTCTAGTGACGACAATCCTCCCGGTCTGGAAGAGGCCTGGAAGTACAAGTACTCCCAGCAGGGATCATTTCAATCTCCCTATGGAAATCTTGAAAGTGAAATTCCTGAAAGTTATGGAAATTCACCTTCGAGAATGACAGTAAATGGAAAGGGACATGCCACTAAATGTCGCCCGAAAGAATATCGCCAGACATTCGAACTGCCTCCAGAAGCTTTTGCTGATTATTGTGAAGCCAGAAATGGGAAAAGTTATAAAGAAGAGAAGGCCAAGGCGGCGATGAAACATTATGAGGATATGGCCCATCAATTTTTTGGAAGTCAGAGCAACTCTCATAAAAAGCATAAACAGATACAAAAGCAACTACAGAGACAGCACCGAGGACAGAACATGGGTGGTTTTTCAGCACTCATTGATCCAAGCAAATACATCATCAATTCAAGTGCAGATCTTGCAGGTGCTTTGAAAGCAGCCAAGCAAGGAAAAGAAATTCACGATCATAGGAATGGACAAAGAGCATGTAGCAAGTGCCATTCAAATAAAGTAGCGGCTAAGAAACACCAAGAGATGAAAGAGATTGAGAAGTTTCAAAGAGAAACCTTGAAGAAGCATGAAGCCACTTTTCAAAAAATGCTCAGTTCAACACCTGTTCAATCACCGCGCAAGTTTAAAAGACGAAGTCCTTCGAGGTCGACTGGAAAGTCAAGATGTCGCTCCTGCGGGAGAAGACCGGCATCAAGTTCCGGTAGTTCAGGTGGAGCTGCCTTTTCAAGCCCGAGCAAAAAACCAGACTTGGGCTATTCTTATAGTCAGTCAAAAGGCAGTTCTGTTTTGATCAATTACAAACCGAACAAGGACAAATCTGGTGGGACTCATTTTGAATGGGGAACCAACAATAAATAATCAGGAACGAGTTTGAACGTCGAACATGATTCCAACTTTGAATTCTTCATCATCATCCATCTGTCTGACACCCATTATTCTTCCTCTCAATGCAGTATCGAGCTTTTTCCCATTCATGGTTCTGAGGATGATTTTTTGTCCTCTTTCATAAAGGGCCGGGTTGTCGACTAGAAAACCAGCGCCGGTCTGGCTCATGTCGTAGAGTGGATATTCTCTGATTCTTTCTAGAGGATCAGTCGCTTTTTGGACACCAACTCTCTTGTCACCCTTGGCCTTCATCCTTTGAGTCTGGCGCATGTGCATATTGGCTTCTTCATTTTCGATTTCAATAAGTTCAAGACTTTCGATGAACTCATTATCAAGAAGGCTTAATCTTTCGGGTCTGTTGAAAGTGACTTTTCTATCTCGAGCTTCTCTGGGGGCAAACTTGAACCAAAATGTATAACCGGGAGAATAGATATTGATTTCAACTTCTGGCCTGAAATTAAAACCCTCTTCGGATGTCGGTCGCAAGCTTCCTTGTCCTTTGTGGTCATCGTAAGCAAAGAGAATTCCGAAGTGAACGAGCGGCTTTTCATCTTCGTCCAAAGAGTCCTGCCATACCCAGACTTTTTCCTGGTTGGCCTTGAGTGAACCAAGCATTTGGTCAATTTCGTTCTGTTCTTTGATCGGATCACCGATAATGTATTTCAAATCCATGAATACATTATCGGTGTTTTATCCCAAAAAGGGTAGTGGGAGAATTGTTCAAGAAGCCTTTTGGTCGTTCTCTTTGCGGTTTGAAACAGTATCAAGATAAGTATTGATACTTTCTGGAACTTCGGCAAAAAAGTCAGACTCTCTAAATCGGATTTCGGAAGTGATATCTCTTCCGGACTCAGCGGCCTCATTGAAAGTTCTCTGTAGTCTGAACATAGGTCCTGCAATTCTATGGGAAAAGAACAACCCCCAAAAGGTGATCGATATAGTCATGACAGAACTGGCAATTAGATAAATTCTCGCCATATAAATCTTTTGATCATTGATCAACATGAAATAGGCGTGATTGGGAGCCAGTCCCATGGTCTTACCTCTCTCAATCATCTGATCAAAGAACAGATAATTGGAAAGAAAAAATACCAAGAGAGAAAATGCCGCCCATCCCAAAACCCAGGCCATGAATTTGTATTGGAATCCCGGGTTGATGAGATAGATCTTTCCCCTGAACAGATAGCGCCAGAAATCCCAACGTTCATCTGGGTTCATTTCATTCTTATTGTTGGTAGTCGTCATAATATGTCCCTTCTTCATCATTGTTGTTTTCTAATTCTTTTAGTTTGGCTCCGAAATCATTTTGTGGAAGTTCTGAAGCAGTTGCTCTTCCTATTCTTTCACCTTTGAGTGGTCTTGGAGGTAGCTCTTTTTCATCAATACCCTTGAAGACAAACAGCTTTTTTGTAAATTCATCTGAATCGAGATATTCATTGAGATTCATCCATTCGACATCCGACAAATTAAGAAAAGTCTGAAGATTGATCATCTCTTGTGAGGCAATCTCATCAAGTGACATTCTTTCTTCTATAAGGAGATAAAAAATCTGTTCGACTTCCAGACTATCAAGGTTATCGAGTTCGATACCGAGTTCAGACTTCATCTTGCTGATTTTTAAACGACCACTTCTTAGATCTGAAATATTATATTTTTTTGCAAAAACTTTTTCTTCCCAAAGCTCTGTAAGATCAGAAAGGATGATCTTCATATCTTCGAGTTCTTCTTTTCTTTCCGCCCTTGCCACAACTTGATCTTTGAAGTCTTCAATTTCTTGAAGCTGCTTGTCTAGTTCGGCCTTTGGAAGTTCTTTTTGATTGATAAAACTGCTATCAGTGACAACTTCACCACGCTCATTCTGAATAGGATCAGGAAGTAGCATTTTGTAAGTAAAGCTGATCATGAAAATCATGAAAGTCAGCAATGCAAGAATTCTCATCTGGTGACCTTTAAATTTAAGGTCAAGATTTTGATTCGACTTACAGGAGAGTCTAAATACGTACAGCTACAAAATCGTTTCCGTCATTATAGAAATTTGGGAATCAAACTCAATGATATCTGTAAAAAAACGGGATTACTTAAGAATTAAGGGATGTTAGAGGCGAATTTCGAGTGATTTTGAAAGGTGGTGAAACTCCAGTTTTTTGACCATATTTTTGGGCAAAAAAAAAGGCCCTGTCCCTAAAATTCGGAACAGGGCCTTGATTTTAAAGATCTTAGAGATTGCTGTTGACGAAATCCCAGTTAACTAGCTTCCAGAAAGCTTCAATGTAACTTGGACGAGCATTTCTATAATCAACATAGTATGCATGCTCCCATACGTCGATGGTAAGAAGAGCGTTAAGCCCTTGAGTCATTGGAGTGTCAGCATCATCTGTATTAAGGATGGAAAGCTCACCTGATCCATCAGCTACAAGCCATGTCCAACCTGAACCAAAGTTTGTAGCAGCTGAGTTTGAGAACTCTTCTTTGAATTTGTCGAATGATCCCCACTTGGCGTTGATCTTGTCAGCAACTGCACCAGTTGCAGCTCCACCTGCGTTAGGTGCTAGACAGTTCCAGTAAAAAGTGTGGTTCCAAACTTGTGCGGCATTATTGAAAAGACCACCCTTGGCTTTTTTAATGATGTCTTCAAGGCTTGAATTTTCGAATTCAGTCCCTTTGATTCCATCATTTAGTTTTGTAACGTAAGCATTGTGGTGCTTGCCGTAATGGTACTCGATTGTTTCTGGTGAAATGTGAGGCGCAAGCGCATCGTTTGACCATGGTAATTCTGGAAGTTTGTGCTCCATATTATTCTCCTGTTAGGTAAAAATGTCCTTACTGCTAATTAAGGTAATGTTATAGGCGCATGTCTGAAATAGTGCAAGGACGGTTGCTAAATGCCCTTAGACACACATCGCATCGTATCGAAGTTTACTGATCCAGTCGGGTGTTCCAGTTTAGGAATAGGCATCAAAAAAAGGGGATGAATCGTCAATCTATATGAGTTAGCCTAATAGCGGTTTTTTATT
This sequence comes from Bacteriovoracaceae bacterium, assembly GCA_041546685.1. Classification (GTDB taxonomy): domain Bacteria; phylum Bdellovibrionota; class Bacteriovoracia; order Bacteriovoracales; family Bacteriovoracaceae; genus M0603. The sequence goes on from JBFEVX010000127.1 coordinate 5,068, forward strand.
TGAAGACTGGATTTGAAAAATGAAAATGATTTTAGGACTTTCTTTTATACTTATAGCGACCAAAACATTTGCGCTCTCCAAGCCAAAATGGGTCAACTCACCGGATGAATTTTGTCCTCCGACTTTGCTGTGCGCAGTAGGTGAAGGAACTGGACAAATGAATGCAGAGACCAATGCACGGGCCTCAATTGGGAAAGTCTTTGAAACGAAAGTCAAATCAAAGCTGACCATCAACACATCTTCATCGCAAGAAAGTGACGCAGACTCGATTCTTTCTGGAGGAATGGATGAAGACACTTCACAGCAGGTGAGTGAAGTTTCAGAAGCAGTTCTCGATGGGGTCGAGATCAAGGAAACGTGGGAAGATGATGAGTCTGTTTTCGCGCTTGCAAGTCTTCATAAGAGAAAGGCGGCTGATCGATTGGCCAACAAGATGAATGAAATTGATGAGCAGATCAAGACTCATTATGAACTTGGGAAAAGGTCAGACCTGTCAAAGTGTCTGAAGCTTCTAAAGGTAAGAACGGCTTTGGATCTACGTTATGAGATTCTCAAAGGAAGCAGATACCCAGGATCTATTTCATATAAAGAAATCATGACCAAGAAACGTGCCAAGAGCAAACTTGGGACAACTGTTCTTCTTAACTTTTCTGAAGTTGGAAAGATCAGTGAAGTAGGAACTTGGGTAAGAGAAAAACTTCTTGAAGAAGATTTCAAAGTCGTCAGAAAAAGTGGAAAAAGCCACACATTTGAAGTTGAAGGATCTTTGGCTTCTGAAAAGCAATATATGAAAGTTAAAGGCTGGGTGAAGTATAAGTTTCTTCTCTCAGTCAAATCAAAGAATGGAAATGGAGAAATTGTGGGTTCTGTAAGCCATACTGTTCTTCAGACTGGGCGCTCTCTCAAGCAAGCATATGAGAAGGCAACTCCGTCGATAAAACGATTTATTAATGAAAATTTAGACCAACTCAACATGGATTAAAGGGGTAAATTATGAAAAAACTATTAGGTTTTTTGATCCTTGCATCACTACTTGCCACAGGCTGTTCAAGTACTAAAAAAGAAGAAATGCCTGAGGATCGTGAGCACGAGAACATTAAAAGAGATTACGAAGTAAGAGATGCTAGCTCCAACAAGAGACCAGGTTGGGTTGAAGATGCAGAAGTTTGGGCCAAGGGTCATGGAAAAGATATCAAGAAGTTCAGATTCTTTTCTTTTGAGACAGAGCCAAAAGTTTCAAGATCTATTTCTTGTAATATCGCAAAGGCCAACGCTAGAGCTGACATTGCTGGAGAGATTGCTACTTTTATCGACAAGTCATTGACTACCGCTACTGAAGGTAATGCCAACATTGATGAGAACAATCCTCAGATTGAATCTTTGAAGCAGTATGTAGAAAATACTCTTGCTGAAAAAGTTCAAGCTTTGATCCATGGTGCTGCAGTTGAAAAAACTTACTGGGAAAAAAGAAAGTATCTAAAAAAACTTGGTGCTAAGAAAGATTTTACTGGATGGACTTGTGCAGTCTTCCTTAGAATTCCAAGTGACAGACTTTCTGCTGCGATTGATGAAGCTGCAAACTTTGTCGTGAAAAAAGCTGATCCTGAAATTCGTGCCAAGGTCAAAAAGGCCATGAACGATGCCAGTGAGAACTTTGTAAAAGCTAAAAGAGGCGAAATTTAATAAAAGGGGAATCCTATATGAAAAAGACAACACTGATTCTACTTCTTGTGATGTTCGGACTTACAAGTTGCGGAAGCTTCAAAGCAAAAAGAGTTGGCTCTGCCGAGTCTGATGAAAAAGCAATGGAGATCACTGACAAGTGGGTTTCCGGAGACACTGAAAGAGTTATTGCTGACGTAGTAAAACAACTTTCTGGTCATAAAGGTTTTAAAAAGTTTCTAAGAAGACATGGGAAAGAGCCTACCGTATTCATTGGAGAAGTAAAAAACCTAACCAGCGAAGCTTACTTTCCAATCAATGACATCAATGATGAACTTCTCAACGAAATGTCTTCATCAGGAGATTTCATCCTTGTTGATCAAGCAGCGAGAGAGAACATCTTGAAAGAGATTACTTATCAAAACGATGGTATGGTTGATCCAAAAACTGCGAAAATGGTTGGTAAACAGACTGGTGCTGACCTCATGGTTTTCGGTAACGTTTACATGAAGCCACAAACCAGAGATGGAAAAACCATCAAACAATACTCAATCAATATCAGAATGACTGATATTGAAAGAGCTGTTGAGGTTGTGAGAACCAGAGTCAAGCTTTCAAAATATTCTGAACAGAAAGCTTCTGGATGGTAATCAAAAAATTAACGTATCTTATTCTTATTGCTCTTCTGGTGACATCTTGTTCATCAGGAGGGCGTAAGTCTCGAGCTCAGCTACGAACCCAGTTTCAGACCGGCCAGTTCGATGCTGCCCTTAAGACCGTTAGGGAATCTAATTACTATAAAGAGAAGAATGAAGCTCTCCTAAAGCTCATGGAGCTAGGGATGATTCATCACGCTGCTGGGAATTATCACCAATCAGTGATCGAACTTAACAAGGCGAAAGAACTTGTTCAGCGTCTTTATACAGAAAGGCTTTCTCAAAAAATGAAGAAGGCCATTGCCAACGATAATTACGATATCTTTTATGGCGCCAGCTATGAGAGATCTATGATCCATTTTTATCTGGCCCTCAATCATTATCTCCTTTGGCAAAGAGGTTGGTATGAAGCTTATAGCCCAGATGGAAAGAATCAAATTGCTCAAAAGAACCTGACAAATAGTGAGAGGAATACTGAAATCCTCGCTGCCAGAGCGGAAATTGTCGCCTGGGATTCATTTCTTCAAAGTCTAAAAAACGACAAACTTGGAGAGAGTGTATTCAAGAACGATATGCTTGCTAAAACATTTGGTGGCATCATCCACGAAGCTGTGGGAACAAGAAACGATCAACAAATTGCACTTCAGCTATATAAAGACGCAAAAGATCTTCTTTTGAAGAATTACAATGGATATAAAACTTTCAACATGAGCTACAAAAAGTTCAAGAAAGACTTTGATAAACTTCCGAAAATGAAATTGGAAGATGTGAAAAAAAATTACGTAGTGCCTACTGAATATCAGAAATCTTTAAATGACTTTCTCGATTATAAAATCCTAACTCTTTCCAAACTGATCAGACCGAGAGATTTCAAGAAACTTGTGGGAATCTACAAGCCTTCGAATGAGGTGATGGATCAGGTCAACAAAGAGAAAAGATTCCATAATGTCTCGATTGTTTTTCAGGATGGGATGATTCCAAAGAAAGTTGCAGACAAACAATATTATGGATTGGGGAAGGCCTTGCGTGATCCAAAGGCCAGTGCTGCTGCCAGATTTGGAGCTGCTGTGTTGACCGTCTTTGCGGCTGACAAACTTGGACTACTCCCTCCTCGAGGAACCTATAGTCCAGGTGGCTCGTACATGGGGATTAAGATGGCAGAAGCGACCGTTACTGGAGCGGCCATCAGTTTTGAGCTTCCTAAAATTTTGAACACCACTGAAAATGAATTTACCTACCTCCAGGTTTACGATGCTGCAGGAAAATTGCTCGAAGAAAGACCTGTCGCCTTGGTGAATCCAATGGGTGATATCGCCGAGGAAGCAATCGCTGAAGAGGCCACTGTTCGTTACTTTAGGACCGGGACACGACTGGCGGCCAAACATGCTGCAGCCATTGCTGCAAGTTTTGCGACATACTCTGCGATGAAGGGTAAGAACAAAAGTAATGACTTCTTTGCCAAGCAAGCAGCTGTTCTTCAATATCTTGCTGTTGCTAAGGGAATTGAGGCCTCAGAAAGGGCCGACACTAGATTCTGGTCGACTTTACCGGGAAGTCTGAGACTGACATCACTTTATCTTCCAAAAGGCGATTATCAGTTCAAGTTACGAATTGCGACTGGCGCCAATGCTCCAAAGGGAAGTGGGCGAATTGTAGGGCTTGGACCAGCAAAAGTTGACAGTGAAGATCGGGTTAAGCTGATAAACTTCAGAACTTTTCAGTAATTATTTGTCCCCTTGACACTATTTCCGGCCTGAAACCATAAAGTTCAGTCAATTTTGAGACGAATAGTCTCTTGATGACCAGAACTATCCTTTTTCTACTTTTTTCATTCTCACTTTCGGCTCAGGCCGGTGGCTTTGGAAAATTCAAGCAGAGAGTGATCAACATTGATGCCACGGACTTTGTTCCGGGGAAAAGATGGTATAGACCGAGTGAAAATGAGCAAGAAAAAATCAACAAATTGATCAATATTCTTTCTGAATCAAGAACCGGGCAAAAGCTGATGAACAAAGCAGCGATGAAAGCGGCGAAAGAAGGAAAGACCATCAATGAACTTTTCAAGGTTGGAGAGGGCTCTCTACTCGACACAACTTTGGTTAGAAGATTTAGTCAGAGCGACCCTTCAAAGATCCAGTATGAAACGCGTTCAACGATTTTCATCAACAAGACCCATAGCTATTACAATGCCGTTTTAGATATGGCCCATGAGTTGACTCATTACACTTTCAGAAAACCTTTCAATCCTTACGTAGACAACTTTGACCCAGGCGATTTTGTTCGTTCAACAGTTGAAGGAAAAGGTGGAGAAGTTGAAGCTTACTTGGTTGAATGCAAAGTGATGTATGAACTTTTTCCAAGTCGTACGTCAAAAAATTCTAACTGTGGAATGGTGAAGAACCCTGATACAGGAAAGTTGTCTAAAGAGCTGGCCGTGGAGCATTTTTATAAGATAGGAAGACACATCCGTTCTTATGAAAAAGACCTCGATCAGTACAACATCAGTAAAACAGAATTCCCGCATCTCTCCTCAGGTGATGCCACATTTATCAGTAGCGCGTGGGGTCTTCCTTATCCTGTTGCAGCACTCAAAGAGTACAAAACGATCATGGGGAAAGTGTGTCAAAACGATCAAAAACGTTTAGTCTTGATGCGAAAAAACCTTGGTCGTCTACCGGCCAGTGACTCTGCAAGCCCTATGCAACGGCAGTACAAGACGTTCTATAGCTCTTATCGCAATCGCTGCGAAAAATTCATGTAAGATTCTTTCAAAGGCCCACTTAATGGGTGTCTAACTTTTGCCCCGTTGCATATATTGCGCCGTCTCACGCCTGTTCAATAATTACTTTAAATCACTCACGATTCGTTGACGATATTCCCCTGTAAATGTAAAAATATGGCATACTTGGACTACAAAAAAATGCCGGCCTGCTTTGGTCGGGATTCCTTATCGCGCACTTTTAGGAGAATCCATGCAAGATAGTGTCGTAATGATGAAACTCGATGACTTTTTAAACTGGGGAAGAAAGAACTCCCTTTGGCCAATGACTTTTGGTCTCGCTTGTTGCGCGATTGAGATGATGGCCACTGGTGCTTCTAAGTACGACCTTGAAAGATTTGGTTGTGGTGCCTTCATGGCAACTCCAAGACGTGCAGACCTTATGATTGTTGCAGGAACTGTTACTCTCAAGATGGCGACAAGAATTAAAACTCTTTATGAGCAAATGCCTGAACCAAAATATGTAATTTCAATGGGCTCTTGTGCAAACAAGGGTGGTCCTTACTG
>JBFEVX010000063.1:0-22080 GCA_041546685.1 Bacteriovoracaceae bacterium
GTAATCAGGAAAAGGCCCTGAAGATCATCATGAACAATATCTTCTTCATTCTTTTCTTGAGTCCGATTTTTATGGAGATTTGGAATCTTGAATATGTCATCAAAGCTGATGTCTTCAAGATAGGGGTCATCGTCTGGTCAGGTGCCTTCATGGCAGTAAGCATCAGTGATTTCAAAAAGTCATTGAAGATTTCCAAGTTGATATATACCAACTTGGCTTTCTTCATTTTGATTGGAAGTTTGATTATTCTCTAATCTTCGCCAAGAACAACGAATTTGTATTTCTTGAATCCTGCTTCAGCGCAGGTGTACATCACTTTTTTGATAAAGCTGTACTTCATGGACTTATCAATAATCAAGTTTGCAATACCAGAGAATTCTGTCGCACCTTTGGCGGACTTCTCAATTCTTTTAATGGTATTTTTCTTGTTAACCAGTTCATTGTAGAGGGGGATGATTCTTTTTCGCCCTTGATCGAGAACCGCACGAGGCCTTTTATTCATTTCATTCACCGTGAGGATCATCTTGTCATCAACCCAGATTGTATCTGGTGATACCTGGATATTTACACCCGTTGAATTGACCATTTGAGAATCAGAAGTAGGGAGCAAGACACCCTTTGGAACATTGAGTACAACCCCACTTGAATTGTAGCTCTTGAGAAGGAAGACAAGCATGATGACAAGGATATCCAGCAAACTGGTGATATCTAGGTCCAGAACTTCCTTCTTTCTTCTACGGCCTCTATTTCTAATGGATCGTTGCGTTCTCATAAACTATCTCAACTCTGGATGTTTCCAAATACGATATTACTGAACAGTTCTCTGACTTTGGTTTCAACTCCATCCTTGTCTTTGATGAAAAGGGCCTCGTCAGTTTTCTTCAGCATTCGTACGGCATCCATCACTTGAACCAATTTCTCGTATTCAACATCGATTCTTGGTTCAAAGATGATTGTTTTTTCTTTTGTATATGATTTTTTGAGTCTGATCAGTCTTGCTCTGAGGGCAACCAGATCATAATCACCATTTCTGTCTTTACCAAATGTTCCGATTGTTTGAGCAGGAACTCCTCTTCTGAGGATCAGACCATTTCTTTCAAAGATAAGTGTAAGTGCCAATGGCTTCTGGTTGGAAGGGGGTTCAGAATCAGAAACAATTGGAACGTCACTTGGAATCTCATAAATCTTTATGAAGCTAGCTGACATCAAAAGGAAAAAGATGAAGATGAAAACGGCATCCAGAATAGGGATCAGGTTTGGTCCCTTTGCAACTGTACGATGTTTTCTTCTACTCGGTACTCGGTACACAAACTTCTCCGTTTAGTCGTTTGAAGTCGACTTTGTTCCAAGAAGGTCCATCAATTTTACAGAGAACTCATCAATCTCATTGATGATCTTTTCTGATTTTGCTGAAAGAAATGTATGCAGCATCATGATGGAAATTGCAGCAAGTAGACCAAGGAATGTCGTATTCATTGCCTTTGAGATACCTGTTGCAAGTAGTTCTGCTTTTTGAGCTGGATCCGCTGCTGCGACAGCAGAGAATGACTGGATCAGACCTTGGATGGTTCCAAGTAGTCCGAATAGAGTCGAGATATTTGCAATCAGTTGCAAGTAGTTAAGTCTAAGTTCCACTTTAGGAATCACTTCAAGTGCAGTAGCATCGATTGCGTTTTGAATCTGTTGAGAATTCTGCCCATTTCTTTTTAGCCCTGACTTAAGAACTTTTGGAAGGGCAGCAAGACTTCCAGAGCAAACACGAATGGCACCCTGAATGTCGTTACTCAAAATATATCTTTGGAGTTCGTTCATGAAGCTGGCTCCATCAACGTCCATTTTGAATGAAAGTTTCATGAATCTTTCTAGGCTGATGGCAATTCCTACTGCCCAAATAATCAGAATGACCCACATGAAAACGCCACCACTTTGAATAAAAGCTGCGACACTATTGATTGATGTTGTTACGGTTGTCCCTTCCATGGAAGCAATCTCCTTGTTCGAAAACGAAGTGGCTTTTTAAGTACTTATCTTTATTTTAAATGATTTTGGAGAGATAACACCTGAATTTTACTTCGGGGAACAAATTTCCTGCTAATTGCTGGAGTAGAAGAATCAGTTGTTATAATTTTCTGGATAGAGCGATCGTTCAATTCCTTCAATAAAAGTATGAATGATTTTTATGTGAACTTCTTGAACTCTGTCTGAGACGCTCGATGGAACGATGAGGGGAACATCGACCATGTCTTTTAGTTGACCACCACTCTTTCCTAAAAGACCGATGGTTTTGATCCCATTTACTTTTGCATATTCAACTGCACGGAGAACATTTTTCGAATTTCCACTAGTCGAAATAGCAAGAAGACAATCACCTTCATTGCCCCAACCTTCGAGGAATCTTGAAAATACAAATTCATATCCATAGTCATTTGATACACATGAAAGATGAGATGGATCTGAGATGGCCATAGCAGGAACAGCTTTTCTATCGTCTCTGAACCTTCCCGTTAATTCTTCTGCAAAGTGCATGGCATCGCACATGCTACCACCATTTCCACAACTATAAATTCTTCCGTTGGACTTGAGACTCTCTGTCATTAGTCCAATGGCCTTATCCATCAGGGTGATGTTTTCCTGATTATCGATAAATAGTTTGATTGTTGTAGCGGCTTCTTGAAGGGAATTTTGAATAAACTGAGACATTAAAAAATCGTCCTGAAAAAAGGGGAGTATGAACTCCCCTTATATTATGCCAATTCTTCCAAAGATTTTTTGATTTCGTCTTTAGACTGGAGGCCCACCAAAGTTTTGGCCGCTTCACCATTCTTGAAGAAGATCATTGTTGGAATCCCTCTGATTCCATATTTTTGTGCTAGTTCACTGTTCTCATCAACGTTGACTTTCACAACTGAAGCTTTTTCTCCAACTTCTGTAGCGACTTCGTCGAGAACTGGTCCCAACTGGCGACATGGTCCACACCACTCTGCCCAGAAATCTACAAGCACTGGCTTATCTGAATTAAGTACTTCTGTTTCAAAATTATTAACGTCAACTTTACCAACTTGACTCATAAGTCCTCCAAATACTAATCGGTCTCCCGATTCAAACATTCGCAAAGCTATTTCTATAATATTGGGGACTTGTTGTACAGCATCCTTATACTAGGCAGGTCTTGTCAAAAGCTGGAAATAGAAATAAATGCCTATTATCTTTAATAAATCCGGTAGGATAGAATATGACCATGGACAGAAAATACCTCTTAAAGAGTTCGATAAAAGTTGCACGGGTTTCCAGGCTAGTTGCTAAGGCCATCGACCTTTTTATCGTTTTGATCCTTTCTATTTTTGTCTATCCACTTGGAATTATTCTTTCAGTTGCCTATATTGCAATATCCGACTCTCTGCAGAACGGACAGAGTGTGGGAAAGAAGTTTATGGGCTTTGCCGTCATCAGTTTGGAAGATGGAAAGCCTTGTACGGTTAAACAATCAGCAATCAGAAACCTTCCCATTATCATTCCACTGGCAATAGCCATTGTTCCTATTTGGGGATGGATCTTTGCTTTTCTGATTGGGGTTCCGCTAATTCTGCTAGAAGTCTATCTCCTTTATAAATTGGACTCAGGGCATCGCTTGGGTGACGTTATGGCAGATACATCAGTTATGGCCAATGATGGAACAGCAGCGCAGATTAAAAAGCGCAAGGATTCCTGGTTCGAAGAGAGTCAACCGACCATTCAATAATTCGCAAGTCGTCTTTATCCCTTGCTTCTGGGATGGTAGAAAAATGTGATTCTACCAAGGGTTTTTAATGCACAAACGACTTATCATTATCGATATCAGTAACTTTATTTTCAGAGCTTTCTTTGCCATTCGTCCTTTGACTGCTCCAGATGGAACTCCTGTCAATGCTGTTCACGGCGTACTTTCCATGCTCTTAAAAATTTTTAGTGTCTATCGACCAACTCATGTTTTTATTGCCAGAGATACGGCCGGTGGGACTTTTAGAAATGAACTCTATTCAGAATACAAGGCCAACAGATCTGAACCACCGGAAGATCTGGTCCCTCAATTTGCCTTGATTAAAAAACTTATTGAGAAAATGGAAGTTCCTTGTTTTGAACATCAAGACTTTGAAGCCGATGACATCATTGGTTCAGCATGTATGCAATGGAAGAATGAATTTGATGAAATTCTGATTGCTTCTGGGGACAAGGACCTTATGCAATTTGTAGATGGTCCAATTAAGATGCTCGATACCATGAAAGATAAGATTTATGATGCCGACGCCGTTTTTGAAAAAATGGGAGTTCGTCCAGAACAAATTGTTGATTACCTATCAATTGTTGGGGACACCTCGGACAATATTCCGGGGATGAGAGGGATTGGTGCCAAAGGGGCGGCAAAACTTCTTGAAGAATATGGAACTCTGGAAAAGTGCATTGAGCATAAAGATGAAATGAAAGGCAAAAGACTCATCAACGCTTTTGAAAATCATCTTGATGATGCTCTTCTCTCCAAAAAACTTGTTCAGATCGTCACTGACATGGAACTTGGACATAGTCCTACCGAAACAGAATACAGATTCTATCCGACCGATGGGCTGATTGAGTTCATGGAAGAATTGAACTTCAAGTCATTCATCAAAAAATTGAACGAGATGAAACTTGCTGAACATAGGGCCACTTCAAATGACAATCATGATGAGCCGGCATTTGTAGATCTCTCCCAAGAAGTTGAGACTTTGAATTTCGAACATAAAATTGTCACAAAAAACAATTTCAATGAAGTGTTGGAGCAAATCAAGTCTTGTTCCGCACTCTCTTTGCATACTGAGTTCACTTCGGAAGATTTGTTTGAGAGAAGAGTATTGGGCCTCTCCGTTTCAATGGATGAGAAGGTCAGTTTTTATTTTCCATTCAAACACGAAGAAGGAGAGAACCTCGCCAAGGAACAATTATTTGAATTGCTCGATGGTACTTGGGGCAATGAGAATATCGAAATCTGTTCTGAACACACAAAACGAGACATTTCTCATGCCATTCAAATTGAGAGAAATTTTGTAGCTCAAAGATTTGATGTGACTCAAGCTCATTACGTTATTGATTCGAACGGCAAGCATGGAATCGCAGATCAATCGATGTTCTACTATGAGCATGAGCTATTCAAGCTGGATACAAAAAAGAAAATTCTCACAGAATTTTCCATAGAGGATGTCTCAAAGTATGCAGGAGAGAGAGCTTGCATGACTTTGAAGCTGACATCAAAACTAAAAGATGAACTTGAAAGACTTGAGCTTGGGAAGATTTATTACGAGCTTGATGATCTACTGATTCCTATTCTCGCCCGTATGGAAAAAGAAGGAATTTATATCGATGTTGATTTCTTCAAGAAGATGGAAGTTGAACTTGCAGAACAATTGGAAACAATTCAAAGAAAAGTAGATAAACATTCTGAGAACCCTGTGAACTTGAATAGTCCCAAGCAAGTAGGTCAATTGCTTTTCGAAGAATTGGCATTACCAGTTGTAAAGAAAACCAAAACAGGTTTTTCAACTGATTCAGAAGTTCTTGAGGACCTTGATTCGAGAAATGTCTCTGAAGTACCAGGTTTGATTCTCCAATACAGAGAACTTGGGAAACTACATTCGACTTATGTCAAAGCTCTCCCAGAACTGGTGAATCCGCACGATAAACGATTGCATACTCATTTCAATCAACACGTAGCCGCTACTGGCCGTCTAAGTTCAGTTAATCCAAACTTACAGAACATTCCAATGAGAACAGAACTTGGAAGAAAGATCAGAAAAGGTTTTCTTCCAAAAGAAGGATACAAGCTTCTTGGAGCCGATTACTCTCAGGTGGAGCTTAGAATTCTTGCTCATTTTAGTGGTGATCAAACCATGCTCAAGGCCTTTAATGATGGCGTTGATATTCACTCTCAGACAGCTTCAGAGGTTCTTGGTGTTGATGTGACAAAAGTTACTTCGGAAGAGCGAAGCAAAGCCAAAGCTGTAAACTTTGGATTGATGTATGGACAGTCTTCTTTTGGATTGGCAAAGGCGCTTAAAATTTCAAGAAAAGATGCCAAGGATTACATCACCAGATACTTTGAAAGGTTTTCCAAAGTTAAATCTTACTTGGATGAATTGAAAGAATTTGCTGAGCAAAATGGATATTCCCAAACCTTGTTTGGAAGGAAGCGTTTCCTCCCTGATATTCATTCAAAAAATAGAACGATAAAGGCCAATGCTGAAAGAATTGCAGTCAATAGTCCTATCCAGGGGACCGCAGCTGACATTATCAAAATGGCCATGATTCAAATTCAAAATGAACTTGATGAACATAATCTTCGTACAAAAATGTTGCTTCAAGTTCATGATGAATTAATTTTCGAAGTACCAGAAGATGAAATTGATCAGGTATCCAGCATTGTCCGTCGAGGGATGGAAAATGTGGTAGAATTGAAAGTACCACTTGCGGTCGACATGGGTGTCGGAAGCAACTGGTACGATCTTAAATGAAGCTACTGATAAAAAACGGACTGATCGGACTGATCATTATTTTTATTCTGACTTTCACCTCCTTTCTTTACTTGAAAGGGGGAGAGTACATCATTTCCTTTTTGCTTCCTGTTTGGAATCCGCCTGCCGTGACAGAGTTTCCAAATCAATTGTCTATTGAAACAAATGATTGTGAGATTGCTATTCCTGTTGAGCTCGAAGGGAAAACTTATAAATTCCTTCTTGATACGAATCGACCTTTTTCACTAGGTGTCTTGGAGAAGTTACAGTTCAAAAACAAGAGGATTGAATTGATCAAAGAAACTTTTGGATTTGGCCTGGTTGAAACGATGACCATTGGGAAAATGCAGTTTCATGAAGTACGATTACCTCTTCTTGGAACCAAGGAGCACTTTGGATTCAAGCTCAATAACATTCCGGAAGGATATGATGGAGTTCTTGGGAACGATTTCATCTTCAATGTGAATATGTCGATTAAATATTCAGAGAAGAGAATTATCATAGACAAACCATTAGCAAGACCTCGGGACAAGAACTTCTCAGAGATCAAACTCAAAACTGATATAATTCCACTACTTCCAAGGGCCCACGTAAATTTCATGGGTAACGAAGTTGTACTGCAGTTAAAGAATCTCGAAAAAGAAACTTCGATAAACATTGAAGAGCGTGCTTACGCTAAATCTATGGAAAATGTTTCTAAGGATGATGAATTAGATCCGACTGTCGGAATGATTGGTTCACAGACCCTTGAAGGTGTTACGAAAAAGAAAGTTAATTTCATCGATAAATATACTGGTACTGACGGTGATATTGGTTGTGGACTTCTTAAGAGCTTCAGGACTGTCGGACTTGATTACAAAGCAGGCAACCTATTTGTCGTCAGATGATTCCTCAGCTTCCTTCTCTTTAAGCTCTTCAGGAATTTTATCTTCCTCTTCTTGTATGTGATAACCAAACTGGCTCACGATGTTTTCAGCTGTGATGATCCCAATCAGACGTTTATCATTTAAGCGACTCACTACTGGAAGTCTTGAAATCCCATGCTTTTGAAGTTTGTGAAATGCAACCAATAGTGATTGATCTTGATAAATATGGATGATTTGCTTGGTACAGATTTCTTCAACCTTGATGTCTTTGTTGCCTTTAGCAAATTGTTGTCCGATTTCATTTATTGAAATCATTCCAATTAGCTGGCCATTCTTCAAAACTGGATATCCTGAAAATGGCTTATTTTTAACTAGCTTGGCGACTTCTTCAATAGAGTCTTTCCCATTCAAGCTAAAAACGTCATCAACCATGGCATCCTCCACCAGAAGTGTCTCGAGGATTTCATTATCTTCTCTGGTCGGTAAGTGAATACCATCTTGCTCAGAAATCTTTTCGTAGATTGATTCTTTGCTGATTCGTCCGCTAATTGAATAACTGACAACATTGGCAATCATCAGCGGAAGCATAATGTTGTAATCTCTCGTTAGCTCAAAAACCATGATGATCGAAGTGAAGGGAGCTCGAATAACGGCAGCAAAAAAAGCACCCATCCCAACAAGTGCATAGGCTCCTGTGTTTGAAGTAATTTCTGGAAATAATTGACCTGCAAAGCTTCCAATAAAACCACCTAACATGGCCCCGAGCATGAGTGTAGGAAGAAAGAGTCCTCCACTGATACCACTGGCATAGCAGATAGCAGTCAGAAAGAATTTAAACCCAAACAGCCAAAGGAGAACTTTCCAATCTCTAAGAAGAGAGAGAAGTGCTTCCTCAATAGTATTGTGTCCTGAACCTAGGGCCTCTGGTTCAATATAAGAAACTCCTGCGACTAGAAAGAAGGTCATCATGATGATTGTGAGACGATGACCTTTGAAAAGTTTCAAACTCATAGCGCGAGTTTTGAGAACCGTATTCATCCAGATTGGGCCAATGAATGCGCAAGCCAGACCGATAACTAGATAGAAAACCAACTCCTTAGGGTCTTTAAGGGTGTAGGCCAGTTCGCTGAACATGGCGTGGTTACCCTGAAGGGCAGAAGCGGTAATCGCCGCGGTCACAGATGAGATAATGATCGATCCTAAAACCTTGGCATTCAAATCTCCAACAACTTCTTCAAGAGTAAAAACGACAGCAGCAATGGGAGTATTGAAAGCGGCAGCAATTCCACCAGCAGCTCCAACTGCGACAAGTGCTTTGACTCTCTTTTTAGACATTGAGAAGAAATTGCCAAAGAAAGATCCAATTCCCGCTGCGATGGCAGCAGTCGGGCCTTCTCTTCCAAGACTCACACCAGTTGAAAGGCTTAGGAGTGATGTCGCAAGTTTTGCGATGCTGGCTCCAAGTCCAATATTTCCGTGATATACGGCGAGAGCAACTCTCACCCCTGGGATACCGGAACCAGAAGTTGATGGAAAAAATCTTGTGGTGATCCAGCCACTGACAAAAATTGCGATACCACCATAAAGGAAGGCCTCAAGTGTGAAGGCCTTATTGGTTCCAAAGAACTCCGTTAAAAAGTATGTCGATTTGTGGAGAAAAACGGCGATGATGGCGGCTGAAACTCCGGTCAGTAGCGTCAGGGCGAAGTAGGTCCTTTCCTCAGTGATTTCGTTCTGAATCAACTTTTTGAGAATAGGAATCTTCCACAACTGGGGTACTTTCAAGCTTACTGGGCCTTTTAATGCGTGGCATCTGCCTTACTGAGTGTGTTCTATCTCTTTTAATTACACCCATTTGTAGCTTATGTGTAGGGGAACATAAATGCTAAGTGTTTGAAAATATAGCTCAGAGCAAACTTTTTTGATTTTTTCGGGCTTTTCTTTTGAATCACCACCCTTGACACCTGTATGTTCGCTATTACTTTATGCGCAGATTTTTAAAACGTACCAACATATGCTTCACGCTAAGGAGGAGTTATGCAAGTTAGACCACTTCAAGACAGAGTACTCGTTGAAAGATTGGACGAAGAAACAAAAACGGCCGGTGGGATCATCATCCCAGACAATAACAAAGAAAAACCAGCTCAAGGTAAAGTTGTAGCAGTTGGTTCTGGATACAGAAACAACGATGGAACTTTGGTTGCCCTTGAAGTCAAAGAAGGTGACACAGTTATCTTTGGTAAATACTCAGGGACTGAAGTTAAAGTAGAAGGTCATGAGTACCTAGTAATGAAAGAAGACGAGATCCTTGCTGTTCTTCAGTAATTAGGATGACTTCGAACTAAGACACTTTGAATATTAGTTAATAAATATAGGAGATATAACAATGGCTAAAGAATTAAAGTATAGCGAAAGCGCCAGAACACTTATCCTTAATGGTGTTAACCAACTTGCTGATGCAGTTAAAGTTACACTTGGACCAAAGGGTAGAAACGTAGTAATTCAAAAATCTTTTGGTGCTCCACACATCACTAAAGACGGTGTTTCTGTTGCCAAAGAAATTGAGCTTGAAAACAACTTTGAGAACATGGGTGCTCAAATGGTTAAAGAAGTCGCTCAAAAAACAAATGACGATGCCGGTGACGGAACAACAACTGCTACTGTTCTTGCTCAAGCTATCTATAGAGAAGGTGCCAAGCTTGTAACAGCGGGTCACAATCCTATGGATCTTAAAAGAGGAATCGATACAGCTGTAGAAGCTGTTATTGCGAAACTTAAAGACATGAGTAAGCAAATCAAGACTAACGAAGAGATTTCTCAAGTTGGTACAATTTCAGGAAACAACGATTCTGAAATTGGTAAACTTCTTGCTGAAGCAATGGACAAAGTTGGAACTGAAGGTGTTATCACTATTGAAGAATCTAAAACTGCTGAGACAACTCTTGATGTTGTTGAAGGTATGCAATTCGACAGAGGATACCTTTCACCTTATTTCGTAACTAACCCAGAAAAAATGGAAGTTGCATTCGACAATCCAAACATCCTTATTACAGACAAGAAAATCTCTAACATGAAAGAGCTTCTTCCAATCCTAGAAAAAGCTGTTCAGACAGGTAGACCACTTCTAATGATTGCTGAAGACGTTGAAGGTGAAGCTCTTACAACTCTAGTTGTAAACAAATTGAGATCAACTCTTAACGTTGCTGCTGTTAAAGCTCCTGGATTCGGAGACAGAAGAAAAGAAATGTTGAAAGACCTTGCTGCCCTTACAGGTGGTACAGTGATTTCTGAAGAACTAGGTATGTCACTTGAGACAGCTGAACTTGCTCACCTTGGTAGTGCCAAGAGAATCACAATCGACAAAGAAAACACAACTGTTGTCGACGGTGCTGGAGACAAAGCTGCTGTTGACGCCAGAGTTGCTCAAATCAAAACTCAAATTGCTGAAACATCATCTGACTACGACAAAGAGAAGCTTCAAGAAAGACTTGCCAAGCTTGCTGGTGGTGTAGCTGTTGTTAACGTTGGTGCTCCAACTGAAACAGAAATGAAAGAAAAGAAAGACAGAGTTGAGGACGCCCTTAACGCTACAAGAGCCGCTGTTGAAGAAGGTATTGTAGTTGGTGGTGGTTCTGCTCTACTTCACGCTTGTACTGCACTTGACGGACTTAAGGCCAACAGTGAAGAGCAAGAGTTTGGTATCAAGATCGTTAGACGTGCCCTTGAAGAGCCTCTAAGACAAATTGCAGCAAACGCTGGAATGGAAGGTTCTGTAGTTGTTAACGAAGTTAGAGCTAACGGAACTGTGACTTGGGGTTATAACGCTCGTGAGAACAAGTACGAAGACCTAGTTGCTGCTGGGATCATTGATCCAACTAAAGTAACAAGAAACGCCCTTCAGAACGCTGCTTCAATCGCTGGATTGATGCTAACTACTGAAACCATGATTGCTGATCTTCCAAAAGAAGACTCAGGAATGCCGGCAATGCCAGGCGGTGGAATGGGTATGCCAGGAATGATGTAATTCCTCGCACAAATGCTGAATTTCAAAGGGCTCCTTTAAGGGAGCCCTTTTTTTTTTGGGCACTTAGAATATCAAAGTCAAAATTTTGAATGACCGATGGATTTTTGACACCAAATGGACCATGGCCAACAGACCCTTGTTTGGCCCATCACGAAAACACAATTTTATTACTCACAAGTTTTCCACTTTTGGATCGCTAACTCACTTGAAACAAGTTCGGATAGAAATTGTAAGTTCACTCTTACATCAAAATTTATTTCTGTGCGCGGTGCAGGAGTCAAAAATCAGTTTCATTTTGAAACCCCCATTCAGCTTTGATTTCAGCGATTTGCCGATTTGCCCCTACGCATATAGGGGCAGAAGGGCCCTAACAATCTATGACAAAACTAACTTTCGAAGGCTTGGGTGCTTATAAAAGTTGGCACAGTCTTCGCATGTATAAAATGCATCAGGGGCCACCAGGATGGAGGCACTCAGAATCACGGATGACTCGAAAGTAAAGAAGACAAAAGGAGCTCCAAGGATGAAGCGCTTTGTAACAAAACTTGCAGTTGTAGTTGTTATGTTGTCAGGGAACATTGTTGATGCGAACGCTGAAGCGAATCTTAAAGCTCACGCCGATTGCCCGGATAAATTCACCGGGACTGTTACCAAGGTTTCAGAACTTGACGCTCCTTTTGCCTCTTTAAACAGACTTGAGGTGGAATTCAAAGTTGACCACTCCACTCAAGGACATTTTCGACCAAAAAGAACTTTGAACGTTCAAAAGGCCGGGCAGCACTCCTTTAAAAAGGGAATGAGTTATAAGCTCGAACTCCAAGACGATCTCATATGTAATGTTAAACAAGTTGTGACCAGAACCTAGTGGTTGTTAATAAGCTTTTCGCGCCTATGGATGGGTGTCGAGGATAGGAAGAATACTTTGATCCGAATGAAACAAGGATGTTGACTAAGGATCGCTCAATCTCTCTCTTAGTGGCTTTTTTCAGTGTAGATGCTTATCGGAATTGTCCTCCCGGTAAGCATCTTCCTATCCCCCCGGAAAATTTTTCCCCCCCACATTAATCGAATCAATCTTGTTCCCGTAAGTGTCGATTAGTTCGATATGGTAAGAACCGATGGAACAAGCCACATTTTTTATCTGCAACTTACTGAGACTTTGTCAGAGGATTTCTTCGTATTCACGAAGTTGTTCGCCAAGTATCGAATCAAGTTAGTTCCAGTCAAACCTTCAGACTTCACTGAGATGATGGATGGAAGTAGAAAGCATCTTTTGGTTGTTTGCAAGGATCTTCAAAGTCAGAAGAACTTTTTGAATTTCAGATCAAAATTTCTCGATTATGCATTATTGAACAACAAGGTTTCTATGTTTCACGTGACAAGTTTCACAAGAATTCATATCGCCCATAAAGTTGAGCAGACCTATGGATATTTCTATAAGAGATTGCCTGCTCCTTATGAAGAACTTTCAAAATTTATTGCTTATACATATTACAAACAGACCGAGATCAACAGAAAATGGCCGGGCGGGAGAAGAGCAAAACTTCCTGTCAGTCCAAAGATCTGAGATTTCGTTCAAGGAGTGAGCCATGAAACCCAAGGTGGATGAAACGGCCCAAAGACTACTTACATTGATCAAGCTCGATGCAAAGAGATTGTATGAGCGTATTCGTTATCGTGCCCCAGAATATCTGTTTATTTTTTCCAGTAAGCGGACTAGAGAGCACTTCAAAGATGTTTTTAAAAACAGATACAAAGATGTGCCGATAGAAGATCTCAAAAATGTAGGTCAGGAAGTAATTATTGCTCTTGATGAATTCTATTCTCTTGTTGACGACATTCATTGGTATGTAAACTCAACTGAGGATATGCCAGGTACAGTTGATGACAAGGTTAATAAGTGGATCGTCAAGCTAACACCTATTTATCAAAAGCTGTGTCTTTATATTGATGCCGATCTTGGTATTGAGTCTGAAGAGGTTGAGCCAGCTGAACTTAATATGATGACGACCATCGCTGATGATGATTCCGAATTTGACTCTGATTCAGGTGACGAGTTTGATTCAGTTGAATTCGGAGATGATTCTTTTGGCGAGAGTGATGACTCTCTAGCTGAGGTTTCTGACTTCTCCGAAGGATCGAGCAGTTTTGATGATGACAGTGAACTTCCTACTGTCGATTTAAGTGATTTCGAAGACGATGATATTGAGAATGTCTCTTGATTTTCAAATCATCTCACTCTGTGATATTCATATAGTATGAAAGTCATACTCCTTTCTTTGCTTTTTACTTTTTCAGCATTCGGCCAGAGCCGTGAAGCTCTGTCGGCAAAAAGATATGAACTTCTATCGGGAATCAGAAAAGGCAATAAGAACAAAGATACCAAAGCTTTTTGGGATAAGAAGTACTCAAAATCGAATTACGTCTTTGGAAAAAAACCAGCTCGCTTTCTTTCAAGAAATTACGATTTCATTCCCCAGGGAGCGAAGGTGCTCGATATGGGAATGGGAGAAGGAAGACATGCGGTTTTTCTCGCCAGAAAAGGTTACAAGGTAACTGGTGTTGATATTTCTTCTGTTGCGGTCAAGAAAGCAAGAGCACTCGCTCGAGAGTTTGGCGTTAGAATCAATACCGTTGTCGCGAGTATGGAAAAGTATAAGATCAAAGAGGGGACCTTCGATGCCATCATTTGTTTTTATTACGTAGACAGAAAGCTAAACGAAAAAATGAAGCAATGGTTGAAGCCCGGTGGGATTCTTATTTATGAGGCGCATACGGATAATCAAAGAAAAGTTAAGGGTTCAGAGCATTTCGATAAGCGTTACCTCTTGAGACCAGGGGAACTGATGAGCTTGTTTGGAAAAGATATGCAGATTCTCAAATATGAAGAGCCTGTTCACATGCCGGAATACACTGCGAGCATCATTCTCAAGAAGAAAAAGTAAGTAACCGTCCACTTTACTCGGGTAGCTCTTTCCCGAGCTTTTATATTCCCTGAAGTTTGGCATAATGAAAGTATGAGTAAATTGTTAATCATACTCTCTTTATTTTTGACCTTTAATACGTCTGCTTCTCCATACCGGAGTAAGGACGGTCTTTTCTCGGGAAGAGTGAGCAGGGTCAACAATGAAGCCGGCCTTATCAGATTCAAAGTTGATTTCAACAATATGAAATATCTCAACAAGAAAGATAAGGTTGAGATCTGGACAGAGTTGAATCCTGTTAGAAGATGCAAGGCCTATGTTGCCGGCAAGAGTCCAGAGCATGTTCTTTTAAAGGTACCCGACTATAAATTCTGCGCTCGCTTTATTCCATTTAATTCAGGTCAATACCTTTTGTTCTATTCAGAAGATCTCAAAAACAATTTGAAGATGGGTAAAGAGCTTTACGAGATACTTCTCAAGAAACGTTTAGCGCTTGAAGGAAAAATCAGACGCAGACAAAAAGAGCTCGATTCACATATTGAGAAAGTTAATGCAACTAATCAACGATTTGAGATTCTTCGTGCCAAGCTTGAAGCAGAGTGGCGAAATGAAATTTCGAACTTGGAAGAAGATAAATCCAATGCT
This sequence comes from Bacteriovoracaceae bacterium, assembly GCA_041546685.1. GTDB lineage: Bacteria > Bdellovibrionota > Bacteriovoracia > Bacteriovoracales > Bacteriovoracaceae > M0603. Next base: position 14,978 of record JBFEVX010000063.1, read on the forward strand.
TTAAGAAGCTATAGTGCGCTGCAAATGAGAATGGATGAGATAAAGTTCAAAATGGAGCAATACAGAATCGAAGATGACAATCTCGTTTTGGATCGCTGGTCTCTCGATCCCCGCCTCTTCTATAAAAAGTAGTTCATTAATCTCCTAGTCTTTGATACAGTTTTCCGACTCGAAGGCGGTTTTGTGCCGCGCAAAAGTTTTTTAAATTTAACTCTTTAAAGAGGTGACATATGAAAATCAGAAATCTTGTTCTGCTACTGACCCTTGCATTGTCGGCTAACGTTTTGGCGGCTAAGCAACTGGGGAACCCAAAAGCTCCTAAAAATGGAATGTTCAAATACAATTTGGAAACAGCTCCTACGACTTTGAATGCTCTTTCATCTACAGATGCTTATGCTTCCAGAGTACAGGCCTATATTCTTGAAAGTCTTCTAGATAGAAATGTAGACACTTATGAGTGGGAACCTGCTCTTGCTACAAAATGGGAAGTTTCAAAAGACGGAACCAAGTTCACTTTTACAATCAGAGAAGGTGTGAAGTGGCATGATGGAAAACCATTAACTATTGAAGATGTTAAATTTTCTTTTGATGCAATCATGCACCCAAAGAACAAGTACAAGACAGCTCACCTCAAGTCTTATTACGAAAACATCAAAGAAGCTAAGATCATCGATAAGAACACAATTCAGTTCATCGCCAAGCAAAAGTACTTCAGAAACTTTGATACTGTTGCTGGTTTGACTGTTGTTCCGAAGCATCTTTATGAGAATCCAGATAAGAAAATGGAAAAGAAGCTAAATAGAACTCTTGTTGGGACTGGAGCATATGTTCTTGATCAGTATGAAAGAGGTAAGAAACTGATTCTCAAGCTCAACGAAAACTGGTGGGGACTTAAAGAGAAGAAAGGTCTTAATAACTTCAAGTCAATCTATATGAAGTTCGTAAAAGAAGACGTGAAGGCCATTAAATATCTAGAGAAAGGTGATTTGGACTTTATCGGTTTTCAACCAGAAAGATTTGTTAAGGACACGACAGGAAAGAGATGGGGAAAAGACGTTTTCAAAGTGAAAGTTGAGAATAAGTCTCCAAAAGGTTACTCATTCCTTGCTTGGAATAACAACAATGTTCTTTTTAAAGATAAGAAAATTAGAAAGGCGATGAACTACCTGTTCAACAGAAAGCTTATGATCGAGAAATTCCTTTTCGATATGAGTATGCCTGCAACAGGTCCTCTTTATCTTCAATCTGACTATGCTGACTCAAAAGTGAAGCCAATTCCTTTTGATCCTAAAAAAGCTCTTGAGATCCTAAGAAAAGAAGGATGGAAAGACACTGATGGTGACCAGATTCTTGATAAAGTGATTGATGGAAAGAAGGTAAATTTCAGCTTCACAATTCTTGAGCCACTTCAAGATTTCATGAAATATCTAACTATCTTTAAAGAAGACGCAAAGAAAGCTGGTATCGAGGTCAAGCTTAAGTATGTTGAGTGGAACACATTCATCAAGCTTCTTGATGAAAGAAAATTTGAAGCTGTTCGTCTTGCTTGGGGTGGTGGTGCTGTCGATTGGGATCCAAAACAAATCTGGCACTCAGCTAGTATTGCCAACGGTGGTTCTAACTTCATTTCATACAACAACCCAACTGTGGACAAACTGATTGATGAAGCCAGAATGACTCTTGAGAAGAAAAAGAGAGTTCAGGTACTTCAAAAGGTATTCAGAACAATTGCTGACGATGCTCCTTACATCTTCCTTTTCAACAGAAAGTATGAGCTTTACGGACATACAAAGAGAATGAAGAGAGTTAAAGATACTTACAGCTATGGTATTGGCACCGGTTACTGGTGGATTACCAAGTAGTAAAAGAGGAATTGGAACTTGTTTAATTATATCCTCAGACGTTTGATGATCATGATACCGACTCTGTTCGGTATCACGCTCATTGTATTTGTTGTTTCAAACATGGCTCCGGGATCACCGGTTGAGCAGAAAATCCAGCAGCTTCGCTTTGGCGGTATGGGTTCTACAGGTGGAAGTGTTGCTGATGCTTCTGACTCCAAGGACAATGCTGTTTCAGAAGAAGTTGTTGAGGCCTTGAAGAAACAATACGGATTCGATAAGCCTGTTCACATCAGATACCTGATTTGGCTTAAGAACTTGGCAAGATTGGATTTTGGGGAGAGTTTCACTTACGAAGAGCCGGCCATTGATATCATTGCCAGTAAATTTCCAGTTTCCTTACAGTTTGGGATCATCTCGATGGTTCTGACTTATTTGATTTGTATTCCATTTGGGATCTATAAAGGTATCAAGCACTCGACGACGTTTGATTCCACGACCAGTGTTATCCTTTATGCTCTCTATTCCATTCCTGGCTTCATGCTTGGGCTTATTCTGATTCAGTTTTTTGCAACCGCTGACTTTTATGAATGGTTCCCACTCGGTGGGCTCTACTCTGATGAGTATGAGGTTATGGACCTGTGGAGCAAAATCTATGACAGGGTTTGGCACTTTATACTTCCATTGATCGCCTATATGGTTGGTTCATTTACTGTTCTTACAGTCTTGATGAAAAATTCTCTACTTGAAGAGATAAAAAAGGACTACGTGAGAACCGCTAGAGCAAAAGGTCTTAGTGAAAAAGCTGTTTATTTGAAGCATGCAGCCAGAAACTCGCTGATTCCAATTGTTACAGGTATCGGAAGTAACTTGTCTTTGATGTTTGCCAGTTCTCTTCTTATTGAAACACTATTTGAATTGGATGGCATCGGTTTGATGTCATACAAGGCCATTATTGAAAGAGATTACAATATCATCATGGCCTCTGTTTTTATTCAGAGTTTCTTGATGTTGGTTGGGAACCTTATTTCTGACCTCTGTTATATTATCGTAGACCCTAGGATTGATTTCTCATGATAGAAAAACATCTGATAAAAGATCAGCTTACTTTGAAAAGATGGAGACGCTTCAAGAGCAAGAAGACGGCTGTATCTTCAGGTGTCTGTGTTCTCATTATGATCTTTTTGACTATGATTGCGCCTATCCTTTCAAATAGTAAGCCATTATATATTTCTGTTGAGGGAAAATCATATTTTCCCGTTTTTAAGAGCTATCACCCAAAAGAGTTTGGTATTACTGATTCAATGGTTGTGAATTATCGAGTTCTTTCACAGAGAGAGGATGTGTCGACAGTTTGGCCTTTAAACAGATGGAACCCTTACGAGAGTAATAAAACTGTTGATAGCTATCCTTCGCCACCTTCAAGTGATAACTGGTTTGGAACAGATGATCGTGGTCGAGACGTATTTGCCAGAATCCTTTATGGCTTTAAATACTCCTTTGCCTTTGCCTTCTTTGTCTGGTTGATCAGTACAATTGTCGGAATCGTTTTTGGTGGAGTCATGGGTTACCTGGGTGGTAAGGCTGACTTCTTTGGCCAAAGGGTTGTTGAAGTACTTCAAACAGTGCCTCAGTTTTTCTTACTCTTGATTTTGATCTCTATTTTTGAGCCGAACCTTTACTGGCTTATTCTGATTTCTGTTATCTTTGGTTGGATTCCTATCTCATATTATGTGAGAGGGGAGTTCTTGAAGAACAGAAAGAGGGACTTTGTAGAAGGTGCGAAGGCCCTTGGTGCCTCACACTTTTCGTTGATTTTTAAACACATCTTACCAAACTCATTGGTACCTGTGATTACATTTGCTCCATTTAGTATCTCAGGGAATATCACTGCTCTAGCTGGTCTTGATTTCCTTGGATTTGGACTACCTGTACCGACTCCCAGCTGGGGAGAACTTCTAGCTCAGGCCCAAAAAATGGACGGCTGGTGGCTCACTGTATTCCCAATCCTGGCCTTCTTTTTTACCCTCACCTTCTTGAACTTGGTTGGTGATGGAGTCAGAGATGCCATGGATCCAAATATGAGTAACTAGAACTTAAAATAGTTGTCGTAAGCATCTTCTCCACCGAGGTCTTCAAGATCGTCTTCGCTGATCTTTTCCTCTTTGGGGGCTTCTTTGAAGGCTTCGGCCACGACTTTAGTACTTAATTGCTCAGCTGACTTGGCCTTCTTTTCTTCATCTTTGATTTTTTTATAGAGCTCTGGCGTATGGGTTTTGATGTCATCAAGAGTAACTTTCACGGCCTTCTTCTCAAGGGTCTCAATTTTCTTTTGTACTTTCTCGTCGACTTTGGCGACCTTTTTATCTTCTGCTTGAGTTACGACACTGTTTTTTTGTATTAGAACAAGCTTCTCTTTGGTCGTTCTTTTAACTTTGAGGTCTGTTTCGATGACTTCTTTAGCTTCTTCTTTCATTTGCTTCTTTTCAGTTTTAACAATTTGATCAATTTTTCTCTCAACAGTGAATTGAGCAGAGTATCCAGTTTTAAGTGTTACTTCTTTTTTGGTCTCATTGTTCTTACGAACAACTTTGATGTCCTTTGCTTTCTTCTTAATGATTTTCGCAACAGGCTTTTCTTTAAGTTTCACCTCTCCTCGAATAACTGATACTTCACTTCTGTTATAGCCTTTGGCATCTACATAAAAGTCAGTTCCTCTAACACCCATTGAGACATTTCTGGTTTCAACTTTCATTTTGTTACGAGGTCCTTCCTTGGAGATGATGGCCCTGAGTTTTCCCCTTGTGAGATTGATGAGGCTTGAGTCATTGGACTTCTTTGATGGAATGTTCAAAGAATACTCACTTCCGGGACCAACCATGAACTGATCACCGTTATCAAAAATGATTCGAGCAAGAGATCTTTTGCCAGTCCTCACAATTTGACCCTCTTTGACCTTGTCGCCGATTCCGGGTTTTTGAAGTGAGTAGTAGAGACCGTTATATTTAACGTGAGGGCCTTGTCCTGAAACAGATTTGGTTCCACCTGTGAGAATTTCAACTGAACCACGCATTTTAGAAATTGTTCCAGAATGTTCAGATGCAGTCAGATCAAAAGAGGCAACTACTAAGAACACTGATAATAAAATTTTTCCCAACATAAATTTCCTTTCGCAAAGTTCGTTTTCCACTAAAATGTATTTTATATCTAATTAAAATCTATTCAATAATGCACTGGAGTGTGAAAAATGATCCGCAATGCCCTGATTAGTTTACTGTTTCTCTCTTTTATACCTTTGACTTCTATTGCTGCAGATTACGACTATCCAGAACTTATGGTGAGTCCTAGGGCCACTGAAAGGCTACAACTGGAGCTCGACAGGGAAAGACAAGGTAAATTGTTCGGAAATCAAGTGAGCTCGCAAATTGCTTATGGTCTGACTTTGATCAATGGAGCGATGATGATGGGGAATACAAATGAGGCAGATGACGCTGATAAAAATGCGGCCAAACTCGGAATTTTTGTTGGAGCTGCCGGACTAGGGGCCTCTATGTGGATGGCCAGATCATATACGCCTTATGCTGATGGACTTGCTAACGCCATGAGAATGAAGGGAAAAGACAAGAGGGCACAGCTTGCTAGAGAAAGGCTGGCAGAAGAAGCTATCAATAATGCGGCTAAACTTGGAAAGAGACTTGATTACATAGCAGCTGGTTCAACATTGGTAGCGAACCTTTACATGGCATCTGTGGTGGAAAAAGATACATTGACTGAACCAATGACTTATTTGGGAGCGGCCACTTCAATTCTTCCATTTATTTTTAAAAACTATTGGAGTGGAGTTTCTAGAACGCAAAGTAGTTATAAGAAAAAAGTTTATGGGCCAATTGGATTTAATACCATCCTTTTTGATAAGGCTTCTAAAACTTATATGCCTGGTGCAAGCCTGGCTTTCGCATTCTAGGATAAATTAATGAAAAGTCTGATTATATTTTTACTTATATTGACTTCGTCATTTGTCATGGCGAAAGAAAAAGATGGAAACGAACTCGTCAAGGGGTGCTTGAGTTCAAGAGAATACATTACTGCGGTTAATTTTCTTAGAAAGAGTAAAGAGTTCAAACTGGATGAAAAACAGATACGATCGATTGCTGACCAAGTATCGATGGGATGTAGTGAAGCAAGTAAGAGATTTATTATGATCACAAATTTGCTTGTTAAATCTAGTCTTGATTCCAAATCTGCACTTGAGATTGCGATTAAATTTGCTTCAAAAACAGAAGAAGAAGTCAGAACCTTTATCTATATCTTTAAGCGTTCATATCTCAAAAACTTCCTTGATTTGGATATTAGAACATCTGTTAATGTTGCGATGACTCTTTCTGATAAGTTTGACGGTGATCAAAAGAATTCTCAAGAAACTTTCAATGAGATTTTAAGACTCTGCCGGTCTCGTAACGGATTGGATATGCCAAATAAGAAATGTGCAGAACTTGCTGCGAATGTTGCTAAGAAGGGTGAAAAATTTAAAGAATCTGTAGGTAAGAAGTTTGTTCATTTATTTGAATATTTAATCCAGACTTCTGGTCCTAATTTGCCTTCATTTGAAGCCGTCAAGATTGCAGAAGAGCTCATTGCTTATGGACCAATGGCCTACAAGAATTTCTATCATGGCTATAAATTTGCTCTTTCTAAAAAAGGATTGAACCTTTCTCGAAATCAATCAATTGAATTTGGGAAAAAGATGGCCAAGAGATCCCTTAAAGCAGACTCAGCCGATTCGAAATAAGCTCAGCTAGTACAGGGGCATCATCTCTGATGCCTCTTATAAATCGACTTCTAAAATTTCTTTGATTGTCTCTTCCAATATAGAAGAGGTTGTTAAGATTTTTGGATTCAAAATCATTTTCAGCAATTTCTTGTAAATCTTGATCTATATGGGAGAGTTCTGGATTAAAGCCTGTCGCAAAAATAATGACATCAGGGGAGCTTTTGCTCCCATCTTCGAATACAACTTCATTTTCTGAAATTGAGTCAATTTCAGGAAAGACTTTTATATTGTGCAGACTAATTAACTTGAAATGGTTGTATTCCATTGGTACATCGAGAGGAGATTTATAGTTCTTCCCTTTGATCATCAGAGTAATAGCTTCAAACTTGTCGAGTATTGAAAGAAAGAAATGGTATATGAGTGGCCTGGAAGAGCTTTTTATTTCACTTCGAACTGATAATTGCAATTCAAACTTATCGTAAAGTTCCTCA
>JBFEVX010000111.1:0-12955 GCA_041546685.1 Bacteriovoracaceae bacterium
AGAGCAACAAAGATGATCAGACCAGAAGCATAGGTGATGAGTTCGGTATCATCTGTGAAGACTTTCAATAAAAGAGATGGTGCAAAGAAATAAATAAGGGCCGTTATGCACATGAAACTTCCACTGATGGTAAGTGCGGCCAGCGTTTGGGTGAGAACACCCTTGGCACTTTTCTTCCCAAATTCATAAGCGACTTTCACTCCTGCTGCCGAGTTCATGGCAAGTGGTACCATGAATGTGAGACTGGCCAGATTCAAAACAATATTGTGACTGGCCGAGGCGACTGTTGTCATCTTTCCAACCAGGACGGTAACGATGGTGAAGACCATGACTTCGACGAATGTACCCATTCCAATGGGGATACCGAGTACAATCATTTCTTTGAAAGTCTTTGATTCGAAGGACCACGAGATGTCCATTTTTCGAACGGCGTAGATGATCAGAGCAACCGCCATCAACAAACGCGAAATCGTTGTGGCGAGAGCCGCACCTTTGATTCCAAGTTCTGGAATTCCAAACATTCCAAACATCAGAACAATATTCAGTCCAACGTTGAAAATCAAAAATCCCAGAATAGAGCCATTGGCAAACAGAGTATCGTCATGCGCTTGAAGGTATTCTTTAACAGATTGGAAAATCAACATAGGAGTTATCGACCAACCACACCACTGAAGGTAGGTTCCAATCAATTCTCCTCTTTCCGCATCGAACTTTAAGATATCGAGATTCATGATGAGAACTTGAAGTATCAATTGAAGAAAAATACCGATGATGATCGACATTCCAAGACTCGTCGCCAACATACTCTTGGAGCCTTTATCTTCTCCACGAGCTTTGGCCGTTAATGAACCGACAGCATAAGTGATTGAGAGACCAATCATGACAAATGGACCCATCATGGCATTGGCGACACCCAATGCTGCAACAACTGTTGTTGAGTAACGACCAGCAACCATCATATCGCCGGTACCAAACAACATCTGTCCAATCTGTCCGGCAATCAGCGGTAAAGCGAATAGGAAAAGACCTTTAAGGTCGCGTTTATACTCTTCTAACATAGGGCACATAAGAGCATTTTTTCGTCGCTCCCACAAGCTTAAAGGTGGATATTACAAGGTACTCATGCAAAGTCTTTCAGGTTTACAAAAAGGGGGGGATTGAGGCAGAGTTATCCCTCTAGAGGACATCGAAATGCTTAAAATCATGAGGTTCACATTTTATTTCTTGTGGCTGGTCGCCGTTACCGGTTTTGGGCTTATTTTTTGCCTCTTTCGTCCTTTTCATCCAGACAATCTGAGATTGATTGGTCGAATGTTCGGCCTTGTCGCAGCTCCTGTCATGGGAGTATCATTTGAACTTCGAGGTAAAGAAATCCTTGATGCCAACCGTCCGATGGTAATGATTGCTCCTCACCAAAACAACCTCGATTTGATTATAGGTGGTCTTGGCATTCCGGCCCGAACAGTTTCTCTTGGTAAAGTACAACTTCTTCAGATTCCTATATTTGGTCTTTTTTATTGGCTCTCAGGAAATATCCTGATCAACAGAACCAATAAACGTAAGGCCAAACAGAGTATGGAGCAGGTCACTCAAAATATTCAAGGAAAGAACATCTCTATCTGGATTATGCCAGAGGGGACACGTTCCAGAGGTAGAGGTCTTTTACCTTTCAAAAACGGTGCTTTTAGAACTGCGATTGATGCTCAAGTTCCCATCATTCCTGTGGCCTTCAATACTTACAGCCAAAGTGTCGACTTGAATAAATTGAAGTCAGGAAAAATCATTGGTCAGGTCTTGGACCCAATTCCAACGACAGGACTAGAAAAGATGGATGCCCCGAGACTCGCTCAAGAGTCGTGGGAAAAAATGAAAGCGGCCATTGAAAAACTCGATCAAGATACCTAATCAGGCCCAGCTGAATTCACTTGTTCTCATTATCTTATAAAGTCTCAATCTATTGATCAGGTCCATGTTTTCAAACTGAATACCTAGACCACCTGGATAAACACCACCACCCATTGTCTTTCTGACAATTCGTGCCTGACAAGTGAAGTCTGAATCGTTTTCTGTTGGGATTTGGATGCTCACCAATTCTCCTGGAACAAATGAGATATGATTTCTTCTGTGGAAATGATCCTTGGTCTGATCAAGTGAAACAAAGACTCCAGTTGAACTGATATCAAATGTCTTTCCAAGAACAAATTTTTCTTTGGCATTTTTTAAGTAGATTGGAAGCTTCTTCTGATATCTTTTGGGAATCAACCACCATCTCTTCTCCTGTGAATCAAGAACATCCATTCCTTTAGTGAAAAGAATACTCGAAGTGAAGACTGTGAAGACTGCAGTGGCCAAAGTTGTCATGGTGAAGTCGAAGTCTGCACCATACTTGGATACAATCCAGTTGTTGAAGGCAACCAAGCCGATCATCATTGGAAGTGTGTATTTCAACATGGCATTACCTTTCCAGGCCAAGATACTATTTAGAACTAGAAAGCCAATACAAAAGTAATTGATGATAGTTAGTTTGGACATGATGGCCTTCATTTCCAGAAGGTCGTGACCATAAATCATCATGATTTGCATTGGGAACGATAATGCTATCAGTAAGAATGAAAGAGTGAACAAATTGAAAATAAATGGTTTGTTTCTCATGATTGCCTCTCTATCAAATACTGTTCTCATCTTCTCTAGAGAAGTGATAACAATAACTCTTTACTCGTTTAACGTATTTATTTGCTTCACGAAGACTTCGGCTCCCTAGCCAGTTCTTGCCTTTTTTCATAATGCTTCTTTTGACTCTGTAAGGACCTGAGTTGTAGCTCGCTAGGAGAATGTCACTGATATTGTTGCTGGTGGCTCCAAGGTGCTTGTTGACCACTGCAATGTTCTCATCTCTTGTCCAGTAGTTTTCAATGAACTCCATGTACTCTATTCCACCTTTGATGGAATAGTTTGGGTTCAATCTCCACTCATTCTGGTGGTTCACTTTTCCTGTCAGGATCAAACCCTTGATTACGGGAACGGGATAACGGTTCAATCCATCATAAGTCGGCCATTCAGGATGAACTTGTAGAACATGTTCTTCGGCCAGTGATGTTACCTGAGTCAGACCAATCGCTTTTGCAATACTTACAGCATGCGGATTGAATGATGATTCCTGAGCGACAAGTCCGGCAATGAAATTTGGGTTTACACCTTCAATCAGAGAAATATTCTCGATGATCTTGATGGTGTCCATTTTGTCCTCAAAACGGTGAGGGTTTTTAATGGTGAGTTTGTCTCTCCAATAACAGATCGGACTTTGATATCTCTTGTAGACGATTGGAGACAGGGGAGATCGTCTGTAACCAACAACAATATCGTTATGTCTTTCAGGAATCAGTCTGAAGTCCTTGATGGTATACACCACTTTATCTTTCAGAACTTCCTTGGTGGAATATTTATTGATGACATCAGTTACTTCCATACCATCATAGAAAAACCTGATGATGTGATGCGAATCCATCCCATCAGGATCTTCAACCATGATCTTGAGTTCAGATTTATCGTGTAATTTCTGTCTGTCAGGACTGAAAGAAATCTTGATTGGGTTCAGTTCATTTACTGAAGCTGGACCACGCCCTTGTAATAAAGTCTCTTGCTCGTCGTTTGTGACTTCGCTGAGGCTATCCACATTTTCAAGAACTGGTATCGCACCAAAAGGCGACATCGGTCCTGCGCATGATGTGCATAGCAGACATATAAAGATAAGTCTTTTCACACTTCCTCCCCGAAAAAAGAGTGATGACTTTTAAATGGATTGGATGTTCAGCAAACGTACAGATTGAGCAATCTCTTGATGATTATATCAACCGATCATATGGCCCTCAATACCAATGAATTGGGGCGGTTTTAAAAGCTCTTGAATAACAGGATGTTGGAGATTTTCGAAAGAGCTGAAAGACCTTATTTCAGGACCTTGATGGCCTCACTCAGAGCATGGCTCAAGTCCTTGATTTCCCAATGAGAATCAGGTTTTAAAGTCCGATCAGGTGGCAGGTGAATGAAGCCCGCGGGAAGTGAAATTTGGGCATCAGTAAAATGCTTCAAGCATAAATACATGATCTGGTTACAGACATAGGTTCCAGCAGTATTGGAAATTTCACAAGGAATCTTCAGTTGATCTAGAGTCTGTTTGATTTCTCTTAGTGGGAGAGTTGAAAAATAGGCATTTTCCCCCTGTTCTGTGATTTTTTGATCGTGAACTTCCATTCCTTTGTTATCTTTTCGAATACTGTCGAGACAGTTGATGGCCACTCTTTCAAGACTAATGAGATCCCGGCCCCAAGCAAGTCCAGTCATAATGACAGCATCTGGATGTGTTTGGGAGATGGCCTTTTCCAAAGCAGGAAAGACTTCATCAAAAACTACTGGAAGAATTCGCCCGTGAATCTTCCAATCACCGATATGGTTTTCATCTAGAAGTTCAACGATTTCCCCGGTTGGGTTTGTAGGATGTGTATGAAAAGGACCAAAGCCTGTAAGCAGCAGCTTTTTCATTTCAATAGATTCTCGATTTCTTTTTCAATTTTTTCAGGAGTGTCCTGAGGAGCAAATCTTTTAAGGACATTGCCATTTTGATCAACCAGAAACTTTGTGAAGTTCCACTTAATGGCCTTTGAACCCAACACTCCAGGTGCTTCACCTTTCAAGAACTCATAAAGTGGAGAGGCATCACTTCCATTCACATCCACTTTGGCAAACATTGGAAAGGATACATCGTAAGTCAGTGAACAAAAGTTTTTAATTTCTTCTTCATCACCTGGCTCTTGCTTGCCAAACTGGTTGCAAGGGAAGCCCAAAACTTCAAGACCTTGATCTTTGTGCTTCTTGTAAACTTCTTCAAGTCCCTTGTATTGAGGCGTGAATCCACATTTGCTCGCAGTGTTGACGATGAGCAATACTTTATTTTTGTAATTTTCCAGAGAGACATCCTCTCCATCGATGTTTTTGACTTTGAAATTGTAGAGGTCTGACATATTAACCATCCTTTATACTCGACTAAAAAAGAACTGTGTTGAAATCCGCAGAGACCTTATAATAGAACAATGTTAAATGACAGTCCAAAAACATCTGAAAATCTGGCAGAAGAATGTAAGACATTGCTTGAGCGTGCTTCCAAAGTCTTACTTGGTAAAGAAACCCAGGTCGAAAAGGCCTTGGTATGTATTCTCGGTGGTGGTCATCTCCTTCTTGAGGATGTTCCAGGAGTAGGGAAAACGACACTTGCCAAAATTCTGGCCCGTGTCTGTGGATTTGAAGTGACCCGTATTCAGTTTACCAACGATCTTTTGCCATCAGACATCACCGGCTCTGCTATTTTCAATACGACTTCTAACGATTTTGAGTTCAGACCTGGACCACTTTTTGGACATTTTGTTCTGGCCGATGAACTGAACAGAGCAACACCGAAAACTCAAAGTGCTCTTCTTCAAGCTATGGAGGAGAGGCATATCACCGTCGATGGTAAAACATTTGAACTCAAAGAACCATTCATAGTTCTCGCCACCCAGAATCCATTTGAACAAGTAGGGACTTTTCCTTTGCCAGAGTCACAAATTGATCGTTTCACAATGGGGCTGGTATTGGAATTTCCAGAGCGCGAGTTTGAAAGGCAAATTCTCAAGCAAGGTGATACTTCAGACATGATCAAAAGTATTGGAGATGGACTAGGTGGGAAAAAACTAGCCGCTATCAGAGAAGAGGTTTCAAAAATACATCTTTCAGATTCTCTCTATGACTATATTCTGGATCTTCTCAATCACGGACGAAAGAACTTTTCGACAGGTCATGCCCTGTCTCCAAGAAGTGGTAAAGATCTGGTTCAAACTTCAAAGACACTCGCCTGGATCAGAGGTCGGGACTTCGTACTTCCGGAGGATGTACAGGAACTGCTTCCCAACGTCTGGGGTCATCGAGTGGGTGGAAGCCGAGGGCTTCAGGGTGGCATGAGTGAAATTGATCGACTCATCAAGGAAATTCCTCTCCCGTAGATTGCAAACGCGATTTGGACAAGTCTACATTCTGCCTACAGGGCAGGGGATGAACTTCATTGTCATCATCTTTGTCCTGTTTTTAATCTCATTGTCGTACGGTCACTCTCTTGCATTTTCGAGTACTTTCATTTTTGTTTCTGTTGTCATGACATCAACGATCTTTACACACTTCAATTTGAAAGATGTGGAGCTGCTTCGTGCCTGGATTCCAGATCTAATCGAAGAAGAAAAGCCATTTTCAATTGAAGCCAGGATACATAACACTACAGGCAAGAAAAAATATGATCTTAAAATCTCCAAAGGGAAGACTCATTCGAAAGACTCTCTTCATCTTGAGGGAGGACAGTCTGCAGAGATTAAGCTGAATCTCGCTGGTCTTCCACGCGGTCGCTATCGAATGAAATCTCTTTCTCTCAGGACAACCTTTCCTTTTGGAATATTTTATAGCTGGAGCTACGGAGAAGTTGAAAAAGAGTTTATTGTCCATCCTAAGGTCATAGTGGGAAATGACCTGAGAAAGTTCATGATGGGAGAGACACACGAGGAAAGCGAGATCATGGTCAAGGGAGATAATGATTTTGAAGGGCATTCCAAATATCAGGAAGGTGAGCCTATCAATCGCATCAACTGGAAAGTTTTTGGAAGAACCAGACAATTACTAAAAAAAGAATTCGTCTCACCTATAGAAAGAGAAGTAATCGTCACTAAAAAAATGATTGAGCATTTAGAACTTGAAGAGGGTCTAAGTCTATTGGCCGGAATAATATTTCAGGCAGATCAAATGGGATGGCGCTTTGGAATTGACTGGGAAGGGCATCTTATTTCACCAGATCGAGGGAGAGACCACCTCGTTCGATGTCTTCATTATCTTGGAGCTATCAATAAAGAGGTTGTCCAGATATGAAGTTCACTAATAGAGACAATTTACTCTACTTTCCAATGGTTCTCTATTTACTGTCGATGGCGCCTTTTCTCGGTCAGCATAATACGACGACACTGGCGATCTCAGGGATTGGAGTATTACTCTCGTTGATCCTCAATCATAAGAATATCCAATTGCCGATGCTTTTTCGTTATGGCTTTGTTGCTTTCTCAACAATTGCAGTCTTTAGAAGCTTTGGAAGTTTGAAAGGGCTTGAAGCGGGAACAGGTCTACTTTCCATACTTGCCGTGATCAAGTTGTTTGAGATGAAAAAACCACGTGATTTTTTCATTTTTGTTTTGATTGTCGAACTCTTGTTGGTTGGACATCTTCTTTCAGCTGACTCTCTTGCAGTTCTGGTCTATGTCGTCTTTTTGAGTGTGATTCTTTTCTACTTCCTTTCTGTTTTTAACAAAAAGAATGAATTTCATCTCGATAAAGAAAGAGTCAAAATCACTCTGAAGGTTTTTCTCTACTCTGTTCCTTTGGCGGCCATTCTCTTCTTCGCTTTTCCAAGGCTTTATCTGGGAAATCTATTCACGAGTAATGTCAAAGACAAAGGACTGATGGGATTCTCTGAAAAACTCAGACCAGGAGATATGGCGGAACTGGCTACATCTGAAGAAGATATTTTCAGGGCCAAGGTCAATGGAAGACCTCTATCTCAATTTGACATGTACTGGAGAGGAGCTGTTCTTACCAGGACTGATGGATTCAACTGGGTACCGGGCTATATCAAGGCCAGGCATTTCTATAAATTTTTCGAAGATAAGGAAAAGTTCAGCTATGAAGTTGACATGGATAAGCTTGAGAACAGTCCACTCTTTCTTTTAGAAGGTTCTACCAAAGTACGAGTTCTCTCAAGAGGGAAAGTCAATCGACTGACAGGGCATTCATATAAAGTATCACCTTATAACAATCAAAAGATCCGTTATGAAGCAAAGGTTGTCGAAACAGGATTCATCCCACTGGCCGAGAAGGAAAAGAAAGTTTATCTGCAACTTCCAAGAGGGCTATCTCCCAGAGTTCGAGATCTCGCCCGAATGTTAGGTGATGGAAAAACATTTGAAGAAAAAATTCAGTCGATTAAAAATCTTTTTTATCAGAAGGGTTTTGAATACACCTTAGCTCCAGGAAAATATGAAGGAGAAAAACCTCTTGAGGAGTTTCTATTTGTTCGAAAGAAGGGCTTCTGCGAACATTATTCCTCCGCAGCGGCTATTCTTTTTAGAGCGATGGGTATTCATACACGTGTTTTGGCTGGTTTTCAGGGGGGGGAATATAATCCTATCGGAAACTATTATCTCATTCAGGGGCGAGATGCTCATGCGTGGGTAGAACTTTTCAACCCTGAAAAAGGGTGGGTGAGAGTTGATCCTACCTCATGGATTGCACCAGACAGAATCAGGTTGGGTTCGAATGCTTTTTTCAATGGAATCTCCAGACCAGAGAATATTTCAGAAGAAGACTTTATCGCCGGTTTGAACAATTCATTTTTGAAGAAACTCAAATTCACAGTTGATATGTATTACTATGAGCTCAACCGGAATTTTCTTGGTTATGATTATGATGCTCAGAAAGACTTTTTCAAAAAGCTTGGATTCGAATATCGAAGGCCGTTTTACCTCTTCCTTTTTTGCCTTCTCCTTTGCGCAGTCGTGACGATTATTGTCATCGTGTACCAGGGAAGAAAACTTGATAACAGACCTGAATTTGAAAAGAATTGGGATCTCTTTTTGGCGACCCTCAAGAAAAAAAATGTAGAAATTGAATCCTATATGGGGCCGGACACCATTTATAAGCAAACTAAATTGCAAATTTCTTGTGGGCCTGAAGTCAGTAGAGTGTTTGAACTCTATATCTCTTTGAAATATGGGGACAATTATAATGAGACAAAAGCCAGACAGTTTGATGCGGCGGTGCAAGAGGCTACTCAATCAATAGGGCAGCAAGTATAATCTGGGGATGAAAAAACTCCTTATACTTCTAACCTCATTTTCCCTTTCCTTCTCTCTTTGGGCCACAAAACCAGACCCTCCTAAAGAAAGAACCATTCTATTCATTGGTGACTCTCTGACGGCCGGCTATGGTGTGGACAAAGAAAAATCATATGTCGCTTTGATTGAGAAAGACCTCAATGAAAAAGGGATGAATATTAAAGTCCTCAATGGCTCGGTCAGTGGCTCCACAACGTCTTCCGGTATAAAAAGACTTCGCTGGTTCTTGAAGGCCAAACCCGAAATTCTTGTGCTCGCACTTGGAGCAAACGATGGACTTCGTGGAGTGAAACTTGAAACTTCTAAAAAGAATCTCGATGATATCATCGCATTGGCCAAAGAAAGCAACATTAAGGTTGCGCTCGCGGGAATGATGCTTCCTCCTAACTATGGACCAGATTACACTAAAAACTTCAAGCAAATGTATCTCGACCTAGTAAAAAAACATAAAGTTGTTCATATTCCGTTTCTTCTCGAAGGCGTGGCAGCTGAAAGAGATCTGAATCAAGCTGACGGGATTCACCCTAATGAAAAGGGACATGTGATCATGAAAGACACGGTCCTCAAATACTTGGAGAAGATGCTGTGAACTTGCTTAATATCGACGGATTATCTAAAAGCTTCACTCAAGGTGAGAATCATATCCAAATTTTGAGGGATCTTTCATTTGCTCTTGAGAAGGGAAAGACTGCAGCGATTCTTGGGAAAAGTGGTTCGGGGAAGTCGACTTTGCTCTCTCTTCTGGCAGGACTTGATAAACCTGATACTGGTAAAATTGAGTTTTCGGGAAATGACATCTGTTCCATGGAGGAAGAGAGTGTCACGAAACTACGGAATGGAAAAATTGGAATTGTTTTTCAACAGTTCCATTTGATTTCACATCTTACTGCTTTAGAAAATGTTCTTCTTCCTTTGGAAATAAAAGGTGAGAAGGGAGGTCTCGATAAGGCCAAGCATTATATGGAAAGAGTAGGACTGTCTCATCGTCTAGACCATCTTCCATCTCAATTGAGTGGAGGAGAAAAGCAGAGAGTGGCCATCGCCAGAAGTTTGATTATAAAACCTGATCTTCTTCTTGCTGACGAGCCAAGTGGAAGTCTCGATGACAAAACTGGAGATGATGTCATGAATCTCATCTTCGAATTGGTTCAAGAAGAGGACACAGGCCTCGTTCTCGTCACCCATAATCGAAATCTTGCTCAACGCTGTGACCAAGTCTGGTCACTCGCGGGTGGCGGTCTACAACTGGAAGGTTCTGGTGTTCAATGAAATCTTGAGAGATTTCAGATGGAATCGTAAATTCCATTTGTTCTTCATCCTTAACCTTTCATTTGGTCTAATTGGACTAGTTGGACTTCTAGGATTCAAATCATCTTTTCAAGAGAGTATCAATAAACGCTCGCGTAATATTCTTGGAAGTGATCTGGCCATTCATAGTCGAATGTCCTTCACCGACGATCAGATCAAGAAAGTCGAATCTGTTTTACCTGATGGTTACACCAAGGTTCATGGATTGAGCATGTTCTCCATGATTAAGACAGGGGAGAAGACCAGATTAGTGAATGTTCGAAGTCTTCCTGAAGGTTTTCCATTTTATGGAGTCCTTGAGCTTCGAAAACCAAGTGAGAGAACAGAATCTTTCAATAATGGACATTCTGTCTGGGTATATCCTGAGCTTGCAACTCAACTTGGTCTTGAAATAGGTGATAAGATTTCTCTCGGGCACGCTGAGTTTGTCGTCGAAAATATTGTCGACAAGGACCCACAGCAGTCATTTCAAATGGGAGCTATGGCACCCAAGGTTTATATTTCAGAAGAAGGCGAAAAGCGGGCAAACCTTTATCAGAAGGGAAGTACCGCCAGACATAGTATTCATTTTAAATTCAAAAAACTCGAAGACTTGGAAGCTATTTCTAAAAAAGTTGAGGCCGTTTTCACTGAAGTTGGACCACGGGTGGTGACTCCTCAAAAAACTGGAGAACAAGTTGGAAGATTTCTTCAGTATCTATCAGATTTTCTCGGATTAGTTTCTCTTGTGGCCTTGTTTCTCTCAAGCGTCGGACTCTTTTATCTCTTTAGAAGCTTTATTTCTAAAAAGAGAAGAGAGATGGCCATCTATCTTGCCCTCGGTCGTACAAAGACCGAAATCAGAAAGTATTATATTCTTTACCTGATGATTCTAGGACTGGCCGGAACATTAATTGGTATTGTCGTTGGAAATGCTCTTTTCTTGTCAGTCTCTGCCTTGATCACCAAGATTTTTACATTCAATATGGAATTTCATATGGATGTCCAGTACACAATCCTGGCATTTGTAATTGGAACGCTTGGTACTTTCCTTATTGGCTTTCCACTGCTTCAAAGAGGACTTCAAGCTGGTGCAAATGACCTCTTCCAAGAGGACATGAGGAAAGTAAACCTTAAGCCTGGTATAGGTTGGTTTGTCCCATGGTTCATTTTTTATTGGATGGTTGGTGTTGTTGTTAGTCACTCAATCAAGATCGGATCACTGTTTTTTGGTCTCTTCTTTTTACAGGCGATCCTTGGTGTAGGACTTCTCTATCCATTCTTCAAATTGATGGAAAGGATAAGTAGACGCTTCAGACTTACTACCAAGCATGCTCTTCTTTATCTCTCCAGACATAAGGCCTCTAGTATGGCGGCATTTCTTGCCATCGCCCAAGGGGTTTTACTTCTGACTCTTATTCCACAAATTAGAGCAGGACTTCACTCTGAACTTAATGATGTTGATGGAACCAAGATTCCAACGCTCTTTCTTTTTGATATTCAAGAAGAACAGGTTAAGGATGTTGAAAAATTCTTCAAAGACAGAGAGGCTCCACTTCAGGGAATTACTCCGATGATTCGTGGCCGAATCACTGCGATTAACGACAAGGAATTCAAAAGACCAGAAGGTAGGGCATTGACTCGTGAAGAGGAAAGAGAGTTTAGGTTTAGAAATCGCGGAACTAATCTTTCATATCGAGCGATATTACATGAGTCAGAAACCATCATCGATGGGAATCCCTTTACTGGAAACTATGACTCAACTTCAAAGAAATTACCTGAACTTTCTATTGAAACCCGTTATGCCAAGAGACTGGGGATTGAAATGGGGGACAAGGTCAGCTTTGAAATCCTCGGTATGCCGGTTGAAGCTAAGGTGATCAATATTCGAAAAGTTAAATGGACAAGTTTCCATCCGAATTTCTTTTTGATGTTCCAACCTGGTGTTCTCGATGATGCACCAAAAACGTTTCTCGGAGTCAGTGATCAATTGACAGTCGATCAAAAAAATAAAATCCAAATGGAGCTATTTGAGCAGTTTCCAAACGTCTCTGTTGTCGACATCACCAGAGTTGTGGAAAGAATCCTCAATGTTCTCTCTCAGATGAGTGTAGCGATGGGGGCGATGGCCCTCCTCTCATTACTTGCGGGTCTCTTTGTTCTCTACAGTCTGATTTCCCATCAGATTGATGAGAGAAGTAAAGATGCAGGTCTCTTTAAAATGATGGGGTTTGGTTCGAGTGAGCTTCGCTCAGTAATTCTCAAAGAGTTTGTACTACTCACTTTAACAGCAAGTTTCTTTGGTTCTTTGGGGTCCATTGTGATCTCATTTGTTCTCGCCAAAGTGCTATTTGATGGTCTTTGGATCCCGATGCTTTCGTTACCTATTTTCGTGACATTGACACTTGGATTGATAGCGGCAGGATTAAGTTGGTTTTCTTCTCGATCAATCTTCAAAAAGAAGACTATCGATTTGGTCAGACCATTCGCTTGATCATTTAATATTGATTTCAAGCATTTTACTTTCTGATTTAGGCCAGATGTCGGCACTACTCAAAGTCGTGCGCTTTCCCCATTTATCTTCAACATCATTACATCCGATTTTCTTCTCAATGATTTTGAAACCTTCCTGATAGTTTATTTTTCTTCCGAGTTTTGGTGTTTTGCGATTGCAATAAACATTGTCTGGATCTTTGACGATCATGCAATGAATG
>JBFEVX010000164.1:0-6297 GCA_041546685.1 Bacteriovoracaceae bacterium
CCCCTCTGAATTTCTAAAAACTACAACTCTTGGACCGATAGGAAAGTACAGGCCAATGGCCCAAAACCGACAAATGAGGTCCGTTATGAAGCACAAAACACTCTCTCTAGCCATGACTACCATGTCCTTGCTGGCAATCTCCTGCTCTTCTGGATTCAAAAGACCTGAATCAATTGAAGAGAAGATGGCAAGATTCAAAGCAAAGAACATTGGTCAGAACTTCACTCCAAGCTATAAAGTAGCGAATGTGGACTTCACAAAGAAAGCTAGAGGAAGAGGACCTGCTTCGGTTGGAAAGAAAAATACAGGAGAAAGTAACATCTCTAACAAGAGACTCTATTTTCTCTCACTTCACAACCAGTACCAACAACTCAAGCAATATGTGAGTAGTGACTCAGCTCCGACATTGAATATCTGTCCAAGGTTTCATACCAGTCTTGTGAAATACAAAGAAACATATGGAGATCAGCCATATAAGACAAAGGTTTACTCTCCAAAGTTTACTGTTTCTCAACTTGGAGATGCTGATTATAGCGCTAAGTATCCAGAGCTCTATCTTCCCGTTAGCAAGGATGGAAAAACTCCAACAGTCATGGATATGGTTAGTAAAACTGAAAACAAAAAAGTAGAGGAAGTGGTCAAAGAGGCCATCAAAGTACACTTGAGCAAAACTTATATCGAACTCAAAGAGCTCTGCGACTATGGTTCCTCAGATAACTACTATGTATATGAAAACCTTCTTACACATATTCAAAGAAAAGATGAAGGATGGCCGGCTTCAAATGACAATATGACAGTGCTATTGAAAACAACTCTGGTTGGAAATATGGCATTGATCAGAAGTCTTGAATATCAAAGTAAAGCAGAGGCCAGCAGAGGTATCGCTTCAGTCAACAATGAAGTTTATTACGACGATGAAGTGCTCGATAGAATGAATGCTGACTGGTCAAAGGATTACTTTGATTCCATGGTCAGCAACCGCTAATAAACGAGGCCTTTCACTCAAAGACGTAGAGTCTGTTTCTACTGGAGAGAAAGGCCAACTTTCCATCCGATACTTGAGAATCCCCAAATACTGCAGAAGTGACATGACCGAGGTCAAACCTTTCTACTTCTCTTAGAGTTGATTTATCTACAAAATATACAGTTTTACCGGCCGTCGTCACTACGTAATGGTTCTTCCAATCTTCAATAGATGAAATTGAATATTCTGAAATCTTTCGTTTGAATACTTGCTTCAATCCACGATCGAGGAAAACCAATTCCCCATCTTGAGTTCCGACCAACAAACCACCTTCAGTCACCAATGGAGAACGAGAAGGTGTTAGAGGAACTGTCTGGACCAAGGCCCCCGTCTGAACATTTAAAACATTCAATTCTGAACTCAATGAACTGATATAGAGTCGCCTACCACTGATAACTGGAGTCATATCAACATCTACGAATTTACTCCCTGTCGCAATCTTTTTCTCCCAATGAAGAATTCCATCTTCGACTCCAAAGCTGGCAACGAAGCCATCGGCAAAGCCAACATACAACTTGTTTCCATGAACAACTGGAGTAGAAACTCTTTGTAACGTGGTCAGATAAGGAACAGATCTCTTATAGGCCCAAAGAATTTTTCCCGTTTTAACGTCGAGACAAAAAATCTTGTGATTTCTAAGATGAAAAAACATCCTTCCTTTGTAAATGACAGGAGGTGATTCAACTGATGCATCAAGATCAACTGAGTATTTCAATTTTCCAGTTAGGTAATGCCTTGAGAATACTCTCCCCTCAACATTTCCATAAATGATTTGATCATTATAAGGAATTGGTCGTGAGTGGTAGCTCCCATTTTCTTTCTTGGTCCAGACTTGCTTTCCGTTGGAAAGTTGATAGGCAAACATCTGTCCAGTGCTCTTACCAACAAAAACCATCCCCTCATGAATCAATGGTGAGTTGAGAGCAATTGGTAAATTACCAGTCTCATGAACCGGATCAAGGTTTTTGATCCAAATCGGGTGGAAGTTCCGCTTAGGGTTTGCAGGTGTTTCAATTTCAAGAAATCCACCAACTGTCTCAATCTGGGCACAAGATTGCAGCAGACTGAAAACAAACAGCAACGTGATCAAACGCATGTTTTTACATCTCACTTAGATATAGCTTTGCTAGCTTGGCAAACTCATCCTGAGCCATGTTATTGAGAACATATTCAAAGTTCACTTTGGCCTTGTCTTTTTGACCTGTGGCCAGATAAAAACGACCAAGGTCTAAATAGTTCTTGGCTTCCATCATTTTCGTTTGAGATGAATTAACTTCTTCAAGAACACTGATGGCATTTTTGTAATCTCCAAGGTCTTCATAAACAACAGCAAGGCGAGATCTGACCAAATAAGCCTGAACAACATCTTTCGCCAATGTCATGGTTTTTTCGAGAACCTCTTTTGCTTCCTTATTGTTACCTGCAGCCATCAATTGATCTGCAACCAGAAGATCTGTTGCAAAAAGTCCTTTGAAACCTGAAAGTTCTTTATGAAGTTTTGTATGAGCTGTAACCAAGCCAGCCGCATCTAGTTTTTTGTCGGAAAAATCTTTAAGGGCAGTCGTTGTGAACTTGTAAACAACTCCTGATTTTTCATTATTGGATGATTCGAGTTGGATTTGATAAACCCCCCACCCAATGACGGCCAAAACAATGATGGCCAGAAGACTCAAGGCCAAAGATTTATGTTCAACAATCCACTCACCGATTTCGGTTTGTTTGAGTTGATCGTCCAAAGCAGTGTTCACCATATTTTGTTCAGCTTGAGTTGGGTTTTTAGTCGCCATTGCATCCTCATAAGTAAGTTAATTTTTGAGCTGTTCAATTCTAGGAAGTCGACCTTAAGTTGTCAAAAATAGAGCACTTGGGTACAATTTAAGAGATCATGATGATTCTTTAACGCTTTACAACAAGGACAGTTATGAAAGCACGTCAGTGGTTCATCTTTTGCGCTTTGCTAGGTTTTCTTACCAATGCCCACGCCATGGACCGAAGAGGCCGATTAGGAGCAGGTTTCAGCAATCAACTCCAAAATGGTTTACCGGCCGTTTCCTTCAAACTCCAAAAATCGAGAAGCTTTGCCTTTGGTGGTATTTTTGGCATCAACACTGACGCTGCGAACGGTGGAAGTGGTGGGGCCTTAAAACTTTACAGAAATATCTTTGAAGAACCTCAGCTCAATTTTTACGCATCAGGTCTAGTGGGTTTTATCAGTCAAAAAAGAAGCTCAGGAGACCAGTCAGGATTTCAAGTGGATCTGACAATGGGAAGTGAATTCAGTTTTGCTGGTTTAAGTTCTTTAGGCTTCTCAGTTGAATTTGGAGTTTCTCTCAATAAGATTGACGAATTTGTAGTAGAAACAGTCGGTCATAATTTCATCGTAGCAGGAGCACACTTCTATCTCTGATATGAAAAATAGAAATCCTTGGCCCACATACTTATTGATGATACTTTTGGTCCTGGCACCAATTCAGCAATCATTCTCTCAGGCCCCTACCCCGGGGGCCCTCAATTCAATTGAAGATGACGATCTCAATATTGGTGGGGATATCTTTTCTGACTTCAATGAATCGTTGGATGAGGCCCAAGTTGTAGAAGACGAAAGATTCTATCGTTACGGAAGATTCTTTTCTTTTTCTCTACTTCTTGGACTTACAACATTTGATGGTAATCGTGGTTCTGCATATGAAAATGATCCGCCGACATTTGGAATGGGGATCAACTGGTTTACAGATTTTCAAACATCTTTTGGACTTGGCTTTGAATATTCCAAACACCATATGTTTTTTGGAGAGGCCACTGAATCTTTTCCGGACCCCGTAGGCTTTGTTGACGTCAACATGCTGAGAGTCTTCTTTTCTTATCGTTACTATGTAGACACTTCAAACCTCGGTACGGCCATCACCTATTCCAATCCTTATTTTATCGGGAGAATGGAATATTGGTATGTCACCAACAAGTTTGTCGATCAGTCAGAGTTGGGTAATGACACTGGTGGTGGCTTTGGTTTTGGAGTAGGCTTCGGTTTAGAGTTTCCAATCAAACTCAAGGAAAGCTATCTTGGCGTGGAGTTCCTTTTCCACACAGTAAACTTCCACGACAAGTTCACACAAGCCTATGCTCCAGTTGAAGGTGGCACAGCAGGTTTTGAAGACCTAACAGGTAACGTCTATTCAACGATCCTGAGCTACGTCATTAGTTGGTGATCCATGAAAATCGTAGGTCTTTCCGCTTTTTTTCATGATAGTGCAGCAGCACTCATTGAAAATGGAGAGATTATTGCTGCTCTCCAAGAAGAACGCTTCTCCAGACTCAAACATGACCATCGTTTTCCATCAAATGCCCTCGAAGAATGTTTGAAAGCGGCTCAAGTTGACTCTCTAGATGAAGTCGACTGTGTTGTTTACTATGAAAAACCATTCTTAACATTTGAACGTTTACTGCAAACTCATATGGACAATGCCCCATCTTCTTTGACCTCATTCCTTCAAGGGATGCCGGTTTGGCTACAACAAAAGCTGTATCTCAAATCAAAACTTAAAAAGTTGCTTCGAAGTAAATACTCAAAATCAAATAAGTCTCCAGAGCTATATTTTGTCGAACATCATCATGCCCATGCCGGAGCAGCTTTTTATCCTTCCCCATTCGAAGAAGCTGCAGTCCTATGCCTTGATGGTGTCGGCGAATGGACGACTACTTCCGGCTGGTCTGGGAAAAGTAATTCCTTGACCCCACAATTTGAAATTCATTTTCCTCACAGTCTTGGTCTCCTCTATTCGGCGTTTACTCAATTCCTTGGTTTCAAGGTCAATAATGGAGAATATAAACTGATGGGACTGTCCAGTTATGGGAAACCAATCTATGCGGACCTCATTAAAGAAATACTGATAGACATAAAAGATGACGGATCTTTCCGATTAAACATGGAATACTTCGATTTTCACCTTGGAACTCGAATGATCAACGATAAATTTTCAAAACTTTTCAATACTCCAGAGTTAGCTGGCGAAAGTGAATATCAAAAAATCCACATGGATATCGCGGCTTCCATCCAAGCCGTTACTGAAGAAATTATCTTCAAATTGGCAGATGAACTCCATAAGCTGACAGGAATGAAAAACCTGTGCTTGGCCGGTGGAGTTGCTCTCAATTGTGTCGCCAATGGAAAACTCCTAACCCGTGGACCTTTTGAGAATATATGGATTCAGCCTGCAGCTGGTGATGCAGGAAGCGCGCTTGGTTCAGCTTTGGTAATCTCCCATGAGAAACTTGGTTTAAAGCGAAAAATTAACCCTAATGACTCCATGAAAGGCTCTTATTTGGGAAATATTGCAGAAGAAAGTTTCAAAGAGCTTGGTGAAAGACTAGATGAAGAAGAGTTACTTGAAAAAGTCACAAATCTGATGATTGAAGGGAATGTTATCGGCTGGCACCAGGGCAGAATGGAATTTGGCCCAAGAGCACTTGGCGCACGTTCAATTATTGCAGATCCTAGAAACGAAGAAATGCAAAAGCGACTCAACCTGAAAATCAAAAAGAGGGAGAGCTTTCGTCCTTTTGCAGCCTCCCTTCTAGAGGAAGATGCAAAAGAATTCTTTGAAGAAGGATTCAAAAGTCCTTATATGTTGCTGGTTGAATCGGTTAGTAGAGAGAGAAGAAAAAACCAGGTCCAAGAAGCCATTGAGTCAACTTCGCAAATCAATAATATTCGAAGCGATATTCCTGCAGTCACACATGTCGATTACAGCTGTCGTACACAAACAGTAGATGGGATGTGGAACTCTCGCTATCGAAAGCTCATTGAAAAGTTCAAGGAAAAAACTGGTATTGGATTAATCATCAACACCAGCTTCAATGTCAGAGGTGAACCAATTGTTGAAAGTCAGAAGGACGCACTCAGATGTTTTGTAAATACGGACATGGATGCCTTGGTCCTCGATGATAGATTGATTCTCAAAAAGGACGTCTCTAATCTTCAAATACCTGAAGTACATGTAGGAAACATTGATGACTTGTTTGGAAAACAACACGCACAGCTGACATTCTGGCAGCCACTCTTCATGTTTTTCGGACTTTCTTTATTTTTGATCCTCTCAAAGTCTCCCCCAGGACCAATCTATCTGATGCCATTCCTTCCTTTGTTCATGTATATGACATCTGCAGGAAGAAAAGGACTCGAAATCATTAGTAACTTCTTGATCAAGTGCTTGGATAAAGTCTTCAACTTCGCCTTAAAAATTGTTCTCTTGATTTTTTATATATTGATATTGACC
>JBFEVX010000078.1:0-17176 GCA_041546685.1 Bacteriovoracaceae bacterium
GAACAGCAAATGAATTCAGAGTTTGTCAGCCATACAGAATGGAAGTTCAAATTCTACGTACACAACTTGATAACTTTGAAGATGAAGTACTAGCTCCACTTCAAAGAAGACTTGATGACCAAAGAAGAAGAGTTTCTCAAAGAATTTCTGAAGAAAACAAAATCGAAGGTGCTATCAGAGACTTGAATAGAGACATCACATCTTCAGAAAGAAGATTGAACTCTATCCCTGGACTCATCATTGCAAACAACAACTCAATCAAAGCATCTCAAGCCAAAATTCCTGCTCTTCAAGCAGAAATCAGAGGTCTTGAAGCTGAATTGAATGACGCTGGTTGGTTGAGAAGACAAAAACTTAAAATCAAAATCAAAGCTAGAAAGAACGACATCGAAGATGAGCAAAAAAACATCTCGAGAAAAACACAAGAAAATGCAAGTATGGAGCAGGAAAGAGCAAATCTTCCTGCCAGAATTTCTTCACTTAGATCAAGAGTAGCTCAAGCTGAAGAAAACCTTGCTGCACACAGAAACCAACTTCCATCTCTACAACAGTTGAGAGACGACGAAATCAGACTTCGTGACCAAGTTGATTCTCAAGAAGAGTTGAGAGCAACAATGAGAAGCGAACTTGCTCTTGAAGAAATCGATCTTAGAGAATGTATGGAAATCAGAGAAGACGCTCTTACATACAGAGAGCTTATGAAGATGGCCAGAAGACTTAGACAAGCTGAATGTGATGTTGAACTCGTAAGAAGCAGACTTCCTTACAACTTGAGACCAATCGAAAGAAGAGCTTTCGAGCAAGCTGCCAAATTGGTTTGTGAGCCAATCACAGATACTGACGGTGGTAACCAGTAATAAGTTTTAATAAACTTTACTCTATAAGGCCCTGTATATCAGGGCCTTTTTTATTTCTGGATTTTGTTTTCCAAAAGTTTTTCGAGTTCAGAGTGAGAGAAACGATCTTCCTTTTTCTCTCCTTCGAAGCTTGTCAAATGGCGGAGATAAAGCACTATATTCCTTATTCTTACTTCCCTGATATCAATATACTTTGGAAATCGAGGCATCTTTGAGTCTTTGTTTATACTTTGCGGGTCAGAAATATACTTCATGATCCATTTATCATTTTGCTTCTTCCAATTTTCGGAAATCATTAGATCTGGACCAATTTCACCACCAAAGCCATTGATCTGATGGCAAGTGAGACATTGCTTCACAAAATTTAGATAACCCCAATTAGTATCGACATCGGCCGTTTTCAAGGGCTTTATGCTATTGGGAAGTTCATTGATGATCTTGATTGACTTGATTGCCCACGGCCAATGATGTCGTCTTCTAGTATCAGCACCTTTCTTGTAACTTTCTTTCCATACGAGATAAAACTTTCCAAGTTCTACAATTTTTTTCTGATATCCATCTATAGTGACGAAACTCGAGCTTCCTTTGATTTTATAAGCGATATAAGACTTGTTCGTTCTGAATTTCCTCGCTTCAATGTAGGCGACATATCCATCATGACATTCAATTTGAACAAAGTTGTTTGCTTCTTTGACGTCACTCCAGAACGAATGGATGATATTGTCCATACTGAAACCATAAAAAGTTTCAATTCTCTTCGTTTCAAGGTTATAGGTGGAGACTTCTCTCTCAACAAACTGCTTTTGCATTTGCTCGAGATTCAACTTCTTAACTCCAATAGGAGTGTGGAATTCAATGACATCATCATTAGCAAAAATCATAGTTGAAAAGAAAAAGGGCAAAAATAGTAATAGTCTCATCAATTTCATGTTAGCACATCTCAATGAACGTAGATCTTGGTTTTTCTTGTATGATTTCTATGGGAAGCTGACAACTCAAATTCACCTTCCTCTTCAAGTTTGAACACAAACTCCTTACCAGAGTGAACGACTTTCCCATTCAGACTCCAAATAGTTTCTGAGCTTCCTTGCCCCTTGGCCTTGAAAGTCATGACTTCCAAATGATCGGGTATACGAGGGTCCCTCGCCAGATGAACGAGATCAGTTTCAGGAGTTATATGCCAGGAGTCATCTTTGACAGCAGAATAAGATACGGAAACACTATCTTTAATTACCAGCTCCTCACGTTTATCACAGCCATTCTCTGTTTCCAGACAAACTTGAATTTTACTAAGAGACGGACTCATTCTGAATCTCTCTCCAGAGTCAAGCCAACGACTTTCTATTAAGCTTTTACCTACTTTCAAAGCACCTTTAGAACCTGTGATTTCATCCATCGAAGAACCGTCGAGATTTCCAATCCATACTCCGATCAAGTACTTGGAGTTGAAAACGAATGCCCATGAGTCTCTATAGTCTGTGCTTGTTCCAGTTTTAAATCCAACCTGATGTTCAAATTCTATTCTTCCAAACTCCTTCAACCTTGCCTTTGAATCTGACAATATATCCAGTGTCATGTCTGTCGCCTCAGTTGAGAAGAGGCGTTTGCCACTTTCTAGATACTGATCTTCAAAATGACGAAGTTCCTTACAAACACCTCTTCCGACAAGACATGTCCATGCCTTCATCATTTTCATTAGAGAAACTTCCATATTTCCAAGGGCCAATCCGTCACCGTAAAACCCGACCTCTTTTTGAAGAGGAATTCCGGCCCGAACGAGAACTTCATAAAGATCTGCTTCACCAATTTCTCTAACCAACTTGATCGCTGGAACATTCAAAGAATTTCCAAGAGCTTCTCTTAAAGTCAGTTCACCATAATAATGGCGACTATAATTGCTTATTTGGTGGAGGCCACCGGCTACAGTTGTTTCAACTGATGAATCATTGATCATGGAACCTGTATTGAACCCTCTCTCAAAAGCGAGGGTATATAAGAATGGCTTTAGCGTACTCCCCGGTTGCCTTGGAACAAGTGTTGTATCGTATCCCAACCCATTTTCATCATCATTAACAACTACATGAGAAAGTACTTCACCCGTCTCATGATTGATGATCATCAAGGCTCCATTTCGAGCTCCAGCATTTGAAAGTTGTTTAAGTTGAGATTTTAATATTGATTCAGAATACAATTGTAAATCTCTATTGATGGAAGTTTTCACCTTTGATCTTTCAGGTTGGACCAATTTTTCGAGATGCTCGAGGTATAGTTCCAAAGAAGGAACTTTCTCTTTAAATTTTGACTTCACATCCAACTTGCCAGAAACCTGGTCTCCAATTTTGAGCTGAGATGCCAGTCTCATGACACTCTTTTCAATTACATTTCCTTTTCGAACATCAAATCGAGAAGGACTCTTTACAAGTACTACCAAGGCTAAAATTTCTTTCACAGACAAAGTATCAAGACTTCTATTAAAATAAAGCTCTGATGCCTGATGGAAGCCTCGACGATGAGAGGCAAATGGGACTTGGTTGAGATAGAATGCGAGGATCTCCTCTTTTGTTGTTTCCTTCTCCAGCTTCCATGCCTGCCACATTTGTATCCATCTATTCCAGACACTTCTTTTTCTTTTAGAAAGTATTCTGACAGTTTGTTCAGAGATGGTACTTCCACCTTGATGTATTCCTCCTCTCTTCACGTTGTAAAAGATGGCTCTTATTTTCGACAAAGGATCAATACCATTGTGTTCATGGAATCTCTTGTCTTCAGAAGCAATTAATGATTCTACGAGGAGTGAAGGAAACTCACTCAATTCTTTGGGAAATGCGTTCCATTGGTCGAGATATCTTCTGGCAAGAACTTCACCATCACGATCGAGAAAGATTACTTTCTGTTCTGTTGGAAGTTTCAGCGACAGTTCTTCCTCCTGAATATCCGCGACAGTACTTCCGACAAGGACAGAAATGAAAAGGATCAAATGTATTGAAGTTTTATTCAACAATTTTAATATCTCTCTCTACATCACTTCCATAAGTATCTGGGTTATACATTTCCTGAGCCAAGGCAGGCATAGCAGTGAACTCTCCAGTAGCAATGGCCTGTGCCTTGTATGACACATGATATTTCCCTGGGGGAAGATAGGTACTATAAAAAACGGCTCGATCATGTCTAAGTTCTTTGTGGTAGAAACTCCACCTTGAGCCAGAATACCAATAGAAACTACTATTGCCATAAAATCTGCTGACTACTGATTTTGCCCTTTTATTGTCATCTGCATCGACAGTACTTGCAGTGGCCAATTGAGTATTGACGGGCTCAAAGCCCGCAGGAATAGGATCATCAACAACAACATAATGACGACTTGTAGGAATACTGATCATAAGATCGACACTCACCAAGTCTCCTCTTTTCAGAACTGTTTTTTTAGTGAGGTCAATCCACTTATTGCCTCTTTTGACCATCATATTCTTTTTGATTTCTATCCCGTGATTGAGATTCTTTTCAGAATCCTTTGGGGAATAACTCATTTGAACTTTGTAGTAGAGAGTCCCTTTACCTTCTTTTTTTACTTCAAGCTTCTGCTTGTTACCGATATCTGACTTTTGAAGATCAGTAGACCATGTTTGCCCATTGAGTGAGTAGTCTTCAAATTTACCTTCGGCCCATTGCTTGCCTCTAAACTCAGAAGTCATTTTAAAATTAGGCTTTGTGCTTTCAAAAACGTTGGCATAGGTAATCAAAGCATTCATACAGTAAATGGTTTCTTGAGTTGTGCGCCAATACTTATCTGCTGTTCTCATATCCAAGGTGACCGATCTTGCCAGTTTAGAAGGAAGATCATCTAACCAATCCTTATTCACACCTTTTTTGTGAGCAATACTTGCGGCCCAAAGACCTGAACATTGTGTCCTGACAGGACTTGAATGCATTCGATAGAATCCATCATCTAAAGTTTCATTAAATCGGACTTTCCCCGCATCCAAAACGATATTGCCTAGTATTTTCTTCAAGCTATCTTTTTGAATTTCTTTGTCTTCATCCTTATAAACGGAAGCCAAAAAATAATGGAATTGCCCAAAACGACTCATTTCATCATAGTCTTTCCAAAATCTTTTTATCTCTCCGGAAACCAGTTCTCCTTCTTTCGCAAGAGTCATCAAAATCATTGACCTCACAGTCTTCATCATTCTCTTGCTGTACCAGCTTTCAAATTTGTTTTTCCTTAGTAGTGACTTGAGATAAGTGAAAAGTTTCTTCTTGGAATTCAAATCTACTTTATATCCGTAATCTTCAAGCCAACTGATTGCCATACCTGTAAATGCAGAAAGATATTGATCTTCATATCTTCCATAGTAGCTCATAGCTCCACTCGGAAGTTGATAAGTTGAAATCATTCCGAGTGTTTCTTTCGTCAGCTTGTCAGCATCTTTCCATTCAACCTTATTCTTGAAGTACTTTTCAAGTTTCAAGAATTGAGCAGCCGCCACGGCTTTGGAAAGTTTTTGTTCCCAACATGAGTAAGGGTAATCTTTGAGATACTTAAAACCTTCTTCGATATGTCCAATAAGGGTCGAAGAGACATTTAATTTCAAAGCACCAACATCTTCATGGATATTATTTGGGAAGAGTATATCCATACTGTCAGAATTTTTATCAGCAAGTGTTCCGTATTGAGCAGCCCAATAACCAGGTCTTCTCTTTTTAACATTCACCTGCTTGACCAGTTTGTCTTCATGATGACTATCTCCGGCCTTCACAATGAAAGAAACGTAATCTCCGTCAGTTTTTCGATCTTCTCTGATCTTTCCTGTTACGAGCTCCATCTCAACATAGCGCTTTTCATTGGCTTCCATTTTAAAAGTTTCAGTTTTTTCAAGATTACCACCGTTGACTAAACCAGCTGCAGCAGTAGTCACTTTGATATCACGCTTATAATTTTCACGATTCATAATTGTGAAACGGGCCTTGAATCGATCCCCTTCAACAAGATAATTGGGAACAGCAGGTCTAATTTCTGTAGGAAGTTTTGATACGAACTTGGATGTTCCAAGTCCCAATCTGTCTTTTTTGTCAGCAGCCAGAACAAGGACCTTCCAACCGGTAAGGTTATCTGGAAGTGAAAATTTTACTTCGCCTTCACCACCTTTAAGCTTTAACGAAGGATTCCAGTAGGCTACAAAGTCGAAACGGCTTCGAACTTCAGAACCTCCTCCACCACCTTGGTTGGCACCTTTTTTTTCAAACTTTTGTTTGCCAATCAATTGCTTGATCAAAGAAAAAGTTCGAACATCAAGGTTTTGCAGATCGGCTAATCCTTTGTATGGATCAAAATAGTCTTCCCCACCCTTGATTAAATCAAAAACAGCTTCATCCAAGACAGCTATGGCAACTTCAGTGTCACCAAGTCTTCCATTTTTGCTTTCGGCCTCAATTTCAAGTCTGACTTCATCTCCAGGATAATAAGACTTTTTGTTTGATTCAATTTCCAGATCAATTTTCTTATATGGATCCTTAACGAGGAAAGTCAGGTAACCTGCTTTGTAACCAGGTTTTCCCAGATCCAACGTATCAAACCCCTTTGGCTCCCCTTGTCTTGGTGAGAAAAGATTAACCGAGAGATAGAAGCCTGGAATATAATCTGGCTTGACCTTGAACTTGAGCATATGAGCACTGTCTTCAATCTCCTCAATCCATTTTTCAATAACACCATATCTTTCTATGGTAATAAGTGCTTTCGCTTTAGGATAAGGATTTTTCACTAGCACTTGAACCTCTTCGCCAACTTTCAGGTCTGTGCTCTCAACCTCGAGGGCGATACTATTGTTATTTTCATCTCCCCAAAGGAATTGTCCCTTACCAACCACATAGAATTTTCTTGTCAGAGTTTGTCCTGTTGAGGCCAGGCGTGTACTGATTTCATGATATCCAGCTTCTTTTAAATCAAATTCACATTCCTCAGGTCGGTCATCGGATTTGATATTACACTTGCTGACTTCTTCCCAGGAATATTCATTCCTAGTCACATAAGCATTACCACTTCCCTTCACTTTTACCGTTGTTACTTTTTGTCGTTTGAGGATGGCTTCAATTGCTTCTCCTTCAACAGGTTTGGAGGCTTCGTCTAGAACGATGTGGGATAGTTCTGCTTCGTCACCAACTCGATAAGACCATTTATCAAGCTTGATTCCCATAAAACGATTTGCACCGTAATACTCAGCACCAGCACTGGCAGCAATATTTTTTCCTCTGTCATCCTTGATCGCGCCTTCGACATTTATCTTAGCGTAAGGAAAAGATTCACTTAAAGTGACAGACTGTTTTCGGTCGCCCTGCTTATCGAGTTTCCCCGAAGACTGATGCACTTGTTTGGTCTGATAGTATTGATTCCATGAATTGAACTGGTAACTTGAATATTTTTTGTTTTTTGGAACAAAAGCGGCTTCTACCAGAGTGACAGTGATTCTTGAGGTGCTGTCTGTAAACGGACCGCCAGAATGCATTCGCCCACTTGAGACAGCTTCAAGACTGCTATTTTTCCTGAAAACTGATCCATTCAGGCCCATCAACGATTTGAAGGGTGCTGGAGTGAAATCCGCAACTAAAACAGTCATCGGTTCCAAGGTCTGCTTTCCAAAATCATGTTTAGCCGTCATCAAAAACCGATACTCTCCAACAGCGGCATTCTTTGGAACTTTGAAAAAGCCATGTGTTGTTCCAAATTCATTAAGTTTGAAGCTATCCACCTTATGTACTTCTTTACCCGTAGGATCCATGACTGAAAGTGAATAAGTCATGTCAGGAGGTAACTGAAGAGAGTTGTTTCCTTCCATCCTTACATAAATTTTGAATTCAACTTCACTCCCCAGACGATAGACTCCTTGAGGTGTCATGCCCCATGATTTTAAGTGTCCATACTTCCTGGCATTTACTGGATAAGCAGACTGGGTGTATTCGTAAGTATTGTATGCGTATCGAAGAGGAAGAACTGCAAGCTCTCCATCTTTTTTCACTGTAACAAATTTTGTGGTTTTGAAGTCGTTCCAAGAATGTTGAAATAGGTCTAGACCAGGACTCATCTTTTCGAGACCAGGAAGTTCTACCATCCCGTTTCGATCGGTTTTCACTTTCTCATGATACTTTCCCTCTCCTCCCCAATTGGCAACGAGAACTTCCGCATCGGCGACGGGCTTCCCTGTCTTCAAATCGAGAACCCAAACTAGAGAGTTATAATGACCAAATTTAGCAAAGACCTGCCAAGGTGTTACCTGGGCAGTATTGGAACGATTATAATTACTTTCAATCTGATCGATGGAATACATTGTAATACCAGATTTCCCGCTCAATAAATTATTCAATCCCAGTGGATAATAATAAGAAACATCTTGAGGTGTAGCTGGCGTCAAACTTTTCTTTTGAGAACTTTTTACTCCATCTGCAGTCCATGTTTCATATTCAATATCCAGTTTGGACATATTGGTGACGAGAAGAGGAATATCATTTTCAATTCCTTTTTCAACAACGGCATCAGCATACTTTACACTGACTGATGGACTTCTCGGATTGAAAACGATCTCCAGCATTGAGACACCCTCAAGTTTCTCATTGAAGATATTTCGAAGGTCACTCAAGTCCATCTGATAGGAAACTCCTGACTTGAGAACAGAGGGCATGCTGACTGTAGAAGTAGGATAGGTCCCATTAAAATTATAGAGGTCAGAAAATGGGTTCACTCCACTCTCAGGTGCCCATTTGATTTGCTGATAGGCATCTTTCGGGACAACTGGATTTGTGAATTCAACTGTCTTGTTCATATGAGGTTCACAATGTGGCTGTCCCTTCTCTGGAGCAATCGCTTTATTCAACTCCATGCTCGTAAATTTTTTAGAGCGATATTGCCCATCCTCCATAAATGAACATGAAACTGAATTAATTCTGAATTTAGGGGGAGTTGAAATATTCTTCGCGAATTGTCTTACACTGGTTAGAGGACCCTGGTCGTTTTTTATTCCAGGGGCAACCGTAAACGTATAATCAGATTCTCTCTCCAGATCTTCTGTAACTTCAACAAACCATGTGTTTCGATATTTCCCTTTTTCATAACCTTCTTTATCAAAAAACTTCCACTTATAAAAACGAGGGCCGGAAGATATTTGAATTGATTTCTTCAAGGACTCTTCACTGACCTTCATATTGTGGTAAATTCTCATTCTTGGTCTGACAGGAGAACTCCATTCACCAACTCCCAATAATGATAAATATTTGACCTCTGGCCTTTGGGTGGAAAACACATGGGTATAATCCTTGTCGAGACTTTCTCCATTGTGCGACTTCATTCCTTTTTTGATTTTGATCGTATACTTATTGGCAAGCTTCACACCATTTTCATAATCAAGTTCACAAGCCAGATTTTTGGTATCAACCCATCTCCATTTACAGACAAGTTTTGGTTCAATGGTTATAGGTAAAGTCGAAGCTTTTACATCCATGTTCCCTAACGGTCTCATGGCCTTGTCGAAAGTAAGGTTGATCTGTCTTTGTGAACGAACTTGATCTCCCGATGGCGTAATCCGAAGAATTTTGACTTCGGCCATTGAGTTCAGAGAAAAAACAAAGACAAGGAGCGCGAGAAGAGTCCGGAATGTACTCACAATTCTTTCCTTTTGCATGGGTTGGAATATTGAGTATTATAGGGCGATGGAAGTTAAATGGGTATAAAGAAGAAGGTTCTATTTCTGTGTGTCATTGGGTTGGCGAGCGAACTCTCGGCCAAAGAATGTCGTTATACGGCAACCGTATGGAACGCTCATCAAAAACGAATCGTTGATCAATTGACTGTAGTAAAGGATTTTTCAAACCTGACGGACAATGAAAGAGGTCCTTACGGCTGTACTCCTTGCGAAATTGATCAAGTAAGCCTGAACCTACCTTTTCACTCACCTATAAAGGTCTGCAGACACATTGCTTCAAAAGTTGAACGAGTTCTCATTCAGGCCCATGAAGAAGGTTACCCCATTCAAAAAATTATTGCTTATAGACCTGGTTTCAGCAAAGGTCCTTTGAATGCTCTAGGCAATAGAACAGAGCTTTCCAATCATTCTTTCGGTACAGCAATTGATATCAATCCACACAGAAATGGTCTTTATGGAAATTGCAAAGTTTGGAATTCCAAATGCAAACTTCTTAAAGATGGTAAACGAATTGAAGGTCATCCCCTTACTCTGACAAAAAACTCTCCTCTCATCTTCATGATGAGAGAGATCGGTTTGAAATGGGGCGGTGAAATCAAAGGCAATCAGAAAGACTTCATGCACTTCTCACATAGTGGTTACTAGAGACCTAATTTTTTCGCCAAAGTTTCAGGTATACAAAAATAATTAACACTGATCGCAGGGTTGTATCCATCTTTTTTTGGACTTGGATAAATCGTACGCGTTCTTGTTGTAAATTCTTCGAGCACACGGTATCCGCCATAAGTCGCACATTTCTTCCAACTGTATCGAGCGTGTTCTCCTTCTTCACTATCTATCGCGGGACGCAGTCCTTGACCTGAGATTTCGTGCACATATCTGAAACCTGCATGATAAGTATTCCAACCAGTGAAGAGAAGATCTTCATCAAGTAAGCCAGACTCTTCTGTAAAACAAATAATGATTCCAGCCTTGGCATACTCACTGAAAACATCAATCATTTTTTCATTGGTCTGGTCTCTCACTTCGTGAAAGCCATTACCAACAACCATGACAGCATTCTCCGTTACTGCTTTTTCCTTTCTCAAACCATCAATAAGAATGTCAGGCCGGCCGATATCAGCCTTCCTTACAAATTTCATATTCTGAGGAAGCTTGCCTTTCTTTTGATTCTCCACAGATTTGTCGATGGCCGCATCTTCAAGATCTGCTCCGAAATATTGAATTTTTTCTTCTCCATCTCGGTCAAATCTTTGCCTGGTGGCCTCGCCTTGTCCAACAGCATGCTCAACATAGACATCATATCTGAAATCGTACTTTTTACAGAAAGCATCGAGAGAGTCATTGATTTGCTTGAAAGATTTACTGTTGGCATCCTGACTGGCAGCAACGTTCTCTCCTCGCGCAACCCAGAAACCTTCGCGATTCCCTCTAAGAACTTTTTGATGATGAGTCATGTACGCATGATATGCATGAATAATTCCATAAGGACCAGGTCCTCTCGTAAAAATTCTCTCTCCCATTTGAGTGATTTGCCCATTGGCCTTCATCGCTCCAGCGCTTTGCAGAACCTTGATCATTGATTCAGAAAATAATAATCCCGAGTTCGCAATATCAGTACCAGCTTTCATCCCTCTGTTGGCGTCTAGATAACGAACGGCCAGAACAATTGGGAGAAGACGAAAACCTACTTCTACTTCTTGAACACCTGCGACCCATCCAGGAACGGGTTTATCGGTATCTTCGTACTCAAGAAATCTCTCAACCATCTGAGAGACTTCTCCTCGAAGAACTTCAACAATATTCTGAATTATATTTCGAGGGATATCTGAAGGGAGTGCCTTACATCTTTCAAAAACATTACGGGCCTGAATACACCCACTGATCTTATACTCCTCTCCTCTATTCTCCAAATAACCTCTAGAGAGAAGAAACTTCAAATCATGTTTAAGTTGAACCGGATCCAAATCATTATTCTTAGCAAAGTCAGGTCTTGAAAACCATTTCTTGGTTGAAATCAGTTCATTGAGTCCTAGCTCATCAAATGTTGAAAGAACTTGTCTTAACAACCAAAGATCTGGAGGTGCAGTCACTCCTGTCGTCAATGTCACTCTTTTTAAAACTTCACAATTTCTGAGAATATTCTCACTCATCTCGGATTGCATTTCTTCTGAATCTTTTATCTTTACGACCAATCGATCAATGACTTCAACCAAGCGTTGTCCGTCTCTTAAAAGATGGGGGACTCTATCGAGAAAATGTTGAAATGAATCTTCCTGAATAACAGGAAACCCTGCTTTTCCAAGAGAAGATGGAGATAAAAGAATTTTCACCATGGCCTCTGTGACATTGGCACCAAGAGACTCACAGGTTTCGACAATGAGATTAGTTGCGATCTTTTTCATAGCCCACATTATCCCATAGGTTCATATTTCGAACCAGCCAACAATTTCAATAATTTCAGCACTTTGTATAAAAAAAAGGGCCTTTTGAAGGCCCTCTTTTTGAATCTTGAATTTGATTTGGCTTATGCTACGAAAAGGTCCAAAATGAACTTTTCAATGGCAGTCAGACCTGGCTGAATTTCTCTTCTTTCGATGAAGTTTTCAATCTTTTCACCAGGAAGTGGGAACCCACCTTCGATCAGTTTGTTGATTAAAAGATCAATCTCTACTTCAGCCTCATCTTTGATTTCAGTTTTTTGTTTGAATGCCCATGCAGGAGCAACTTCAGCAAAGGCCATACCAGCGTGCTTTCCTTGACCATTGATAACTCTGTCTCCAGAAGTTCCTTCCCAAGTTCTGGCATAGAAAGAAAGGTGACTTCTTGGAATATTCGCCATTCTATTACTGGCCTCTACTCCTTCATAACCTTCAATCTTTGCAATTTTCTTTGCAGCAGATTTGAATCCATAAGTCATGGAGTTGTCTCTTCTGGTCAGGTTAATAACTTTGATATCTGATCCTACAAGTTTTTTGATTTCAGCACTTGCAAATTCACCATCTGTAATAATGAAATCAGGCTTACCGTCTTTCATAATTTCCAAGAATAGTTTTTTTCTGTATTCAGAAGTTTGATCTAGAACAACTGACCATTCTTCGTCAGTTGCTCCTTCCATTCCAAAAGGAACAGTCTTGATAACCAGGTACTGATCTTCAACTCCGATGTCTCTCATCAAACCATGAAGGTATTGTCCACGCGTACCTGTCAATGCACGAGCAGTAATCAGGTCATCCCATCCATGTGGATCAGCAAGAACAACAACTTTAGGGTTAACGAAAGTTCCTCTGTAGTGCCCAAAGTCAGCTACTTCATCATTGTTTTTCACGTTAAGAGCAGCAATTCCATCATTTCTAAAAGACATTCCCTCTTTGGCCTTGAAGATTTCTTTCATGTTTAGGTTTTCTTTCATGATTTTGGCGTATTTCTCACCTGGGCCAGCATCAAAAACATATCTCAGGTCAAATGATCGAGGTCTGGCGATGAAAAGTTCCTCTTCAGAAAACTCGTCGGCAGGAAGTGCTTCAGTCATGTCTTCAATCTTCGCCATATCAAACTTCACTCTGTCTCTGGTTCCAAAGACAATCACATGAGCTTTTCCACTCATTCTTGAAGCAGTTGATACTGGAACCATTCTTGAACCAGGAGTACCAAAGTCGTAGTATTCAGGACCAATGTCAGCTCTTGAGTATTTGTATGGTTTTCCAGCTACAAATTGGTTTTCTTGTCCTGGGTCTGCATCAATTGTCCAACCTTCTTCAACATATTTCTTTAGTGCAGAAACTTTGTTCCCTACTGCTTCAGAAGCTTCCGCTTTTGAAAGCCTTGAAAGGTATGAAGGGTGTGGGAGTTCAACGAAAAGGATGTCGTTCTTAATAACGGTTCCATCATTAAGCTTCAAACCCTTAAGTGATCTGGTTTTAGTTCCATTGATGACTGCTCTGGCAAGATCGTACCCACCAAGTTGTGCTGGGTGAATAAGACCGTTGCTATAAGGACCACCTTTGGTGAAAACCATTTTTTCAATATAAGCTTCAAGATTAGCCTTCAAGTCTTCTACAACTTCAGCTTGCTCAGTTGTGCTCTTGTAATCAATTTTTCTTCCGAACATTTCGCTATAGAGGTCACGCCCTTTGGCATTGATTGGAGTTGGAAATTGATTGTTGCCTCCGGCGTACTGAAGCTTTGTCTCTGGAACTTGAATGTTTTCCATAGAGCTTTCAGAGCGTGAACCAACTTTGCCACCTTTTGATTCAATATAAGAAGCAACTGCATCTCTGGCCGCTCCACCAAAAGTAACGATCAACTTCATGGAGCCTTTATTATTTTTAATGATCCAATCAATAAGATTATTTCTCCACTTTGCAATAGGAGAACCATTATCCTGAGTCATCAACCAAAGTTGGTTATCAACAAGGTTTGAAAAGCGTACTGATCTTTCACCATCTTTTTCGAAGATGTATGGTGTTTGGTAAGCTCCGTACTGTCCCTTGATTGTAAAAGCATATGTATTGATGAAGGCTGCACTCTCATTTACTCCAAAATACTTAGCGAGATCTTGAGCACGTCCGCCGAATCCAGCAGTTGCAGGACGACCAGCGGCCTCCGCAATGTGGGTTCCGTCCTGACCGATAAAAAGCATCTTCACTGAATTTGGCTCAAGTCTCATCCTCCAAGGAATCGGTCCAAATGCAGGTCTGAATTTCTGGGACTTGGTCAATTTGTAAGAGATTTCTGGCATGTTAGGAATGTCGGCCGTTAAATCAATGAGTTCACGTCCCATTTCTGTTTCTGTAGATGGACCAGCATCATAAGACCACTTTGGAAGATCAGCCTGAGCTGTCACACCTAAGATACTGAAAATAAAGATAATCACCTTGGCAACTGGTGAAGTTTTCATGATTTCCCCCCGGAATATTTCTAAATCAACGCAGCATACAAAGGTTGAGTGCTATACTCAACCAATCCTGTTGTTTTGGAAATTATTACAAGTTCACGCCCCTGTGAAATAGGGAATCGAAATGCTTTCAATCTCAAAATTAGATAAGAACAAAGCTATCTATATATTCACAAAAACAGCCGATAAGCCAGTGAAAATCAGTTAAACCGAGGTGACTCATGAATCGTTTGGTGGTGCTCTCCATCTTTGTATTTTTTTCAATAACTCAAACTTCTAAGGCAGAAGTCTTCTGTTCAGAAGAATCGTCTGACGGTTTTTCCAAATGCCATCAGGTCAATTCAATCTCAGAGGCGACGAATCCGTGTCCGAATGACAATAAAGAAGCCGAAGACAATCAGATTCTATCCCATGAAGGAATCAGCGAGCATACACCTGTAACATGTAATGATGATGACCTTTTCAAGGGACTCCAAAAAGAAGATCAGCCTTCTCGCAATGAATTGATCAAAGACTACACCAAGCAGTGTAAGAAAAAGGCTAAAAAGTATAAAAAAGCTGTATTCAAAAAAATGATGAAAGAATTCAAGCTCGGTCAGGCCTTTCAAGCTTTATTCAAAAAGAAAAAGAAAATCTACAATACAAAGACCGGCAATGGCAGAAGACAAAGGGTCAGCGCAGACCTCTCTCCTGAAGAGATGGAAAATATGAGTCAGGAAGAGCTCAATGGCTACATTATGGACAAGCTCAATGAAAAAGTACCTGGACTAAAAGATGCGGTCTCAAAAGCTAAGAGTGAAACGAATCAACTGAGCCCAGGTTTTCATGAGAGTGAAACAATACCGATGAATATTGTTGTTCAAAAAAACGGAAGACAGGCCTGTACAGTCAATGTCGAAAATGCCCCGGAAAAGGAACCTTACTCTGTAAAGCCATGTGAATTCTGTAAAGGTAAAGATGTCAAAAATAGTTTCGTTGATGACTGCTCCTACATGACGTCCAATGGTTTTTCTGAATCTGAAGCGCTCAAGGTCGTAGAATCCAACAAAAACAACAGAAAGGACTATTGCCAGCCAGCGATGGAAGGCAAGAATACAGACATGGGCCAGATCAACTCTATGGCAAAAGAGTTGTGTGACATTGCTAAAAAAGGGCTGGTTCCAGACTTTGATATTGAAACCACAAGAAACCTCTATAATGACAAGACTGAAAACCTCGCTGCCAAGCGTGGAGAATTCATTCAAAAATACCTCAAAAAGAAAGTACAGAAGGACTGTCAACTTGAGGAATCTCCTGAATGGCTCGAGGATAGTGAAGAGTTTGCTAGTCGTATAAGGGTCAAACATCCAGAATATGAAGGTCGATCAAACAAGGGGGACTATGGTCCGGATCCATATGCTTCTGAGGATAAACAGGCTAGTGAAATTGAAAATCTTGCAAAAACCATGATCAAAGAAAAAGAAAGTCTCATTGGGAAACGTGATCAAAAACAGAAAGAAATGAACTCAATGAAAGATCAAAAGAAACTGGTAGAAGCAGATATCGCTCAATTGAAAAAGAAATATGATGATCTTCAAAAAGAACTTCAAGGTGAAACAGAAATTGGAAAAATCAACATGATTTACCAAGATCTCTCAGTCATCACCAACGGAATTCATGACCTGCATAACAACATGGATAGTCTTGATCAAAAAATCAATGACAACCTTCAAGAAGTACAAGGTCTTGGAGAGCGAATCAATAAATACTCAGAGACTAGAATCCAACGTAAACAGGAAATGCTGAAGGCTTTCTACGCGGATAAAAAATCCAACCCCAACCATGACAAGCAGGAATGGGACAAAAAACTTTTCAATGAATTCAAAATGGTTCGCATTTCAGGAAAGGCAGTTGAGGATCATGGAGTTCCATCAATCGATGAAGGCCTCTCTCCAGAACTTAGTGTGGCCCTGAATGCACTAGTCAAACTTGATCAGTTTACATGCGAAATGGAGCCAATCTCCACTCACAAAACCAAGGTGAGTGGAGCCTTGAAAGTCCTTGGAAAAGTAGGACTCGCCATCGCCTCACCTGTAGTTGTCGGGGTCGGAATTGGTGCATCTGTAGCTGCTTCACCATTCACCACCACTGCTTCTCTTTTCTGCCAAGGCTGTGGAAAGCCGGGGAAAACCATGCCCAGATGGATGATGTTCGGCAATCCGAGAGCTCTCGATTTAAGAAAAGGATGGCCCAAGCGACTGAAAAAAGACATTGGAGATGGTGTCGATGCCTACTTCAATCTAGGTGGGCTCCTGAAAATCAAAAAAGGCGATCGTGAAACCACAATTCACGAGCTAGACGCCTATGATGAAAATTGAAGATCTCTATTCGATGTGGTATTCCCTGTTGGTAAATTAAAAAATTTTACCAACGGGAAAATGCCATGATAAGCACCGCAAACGTAGGCCTCAGTTTTGGGGGCAGAAAACTCTTTGAAGATGTTAACGTCAAATTCACTCCTGGCAACTGCTACGGATTGATCGGAGCCAATGGTGCCGGCAAATCTACTTTCCTGAAAATCCTATCTGGTGAAATCGAGCCTCAAAATGGTCAAGTCAATATCACTCCAGGTGAAAGACTTTCCATGTTGAAGCAGGACCATTATGCCTATGACGAATACACGGTGATGGAAACCTGCCTGATGGGTAACGATACCCTATATAAAATTATGAAGGAAAAAGACGAGATCTATATGA
>JBFEVX010000074.1:0-18882 GCA_041546685.1 Bacteriovoracaceae bacterium
TCAAAAAGCTCACCTTGCTAAAGCTGGTGTCAACAAAACTCTAACTCGCTTTGCTGAGCTTAGAGCTGAAGGTGTTGATGCTTCTGCTCTTGGTAAAGAACTTTCAGTAGATGGTTTTCAACCAAATAGTTACGTAGACGTTACCGGTACCTCTAAGGGTAAAGGTATGCAAGGTGTGATCAAGAGATTTGGTTTCCAAGGTGGACCAAAAACTCACGGTTCAAAATTCCACAGAGCTCCAGGTTCTATTGGACAATGTGCGACTCCTGCTCGTGTTTACAAGCAGAAGAAAATGCCAGGTCACATGGGTGATAAAACGACTACAATCCAAAATATTAAAGTTGTTGAACTCAACACAGACAAGGGATACATGCTGCTTAAAGGTTCCGTTCCAGGATCAAAGAACGGTTTCATCAGAGTATCTCAGGCAGTGAAGAGGGGGTAGGACATGGCTGATATAGCGGTATTAAATGCGAAATTTGAAAAGTCCGGAACTCTAAGCACAAACGTAAGTCTTACTCCAGAAGACATTAACGTTCCTGTAGTTCACCAAGTAGTTAAAGCTACTTTGGCCGGAAGAAGACAAGGTAATGCTTCAACTAAAACCAGAGCGGAAGTTCGTGGTGGTGGAGCGAAGCCATTCAAGCAAAAAGGAACTGGTAGAGCCAGACAAGGTTCTTCAAGATCTCCTCTTATGCCAGGTGGTGGTAGAGCTTTTGGTCCATCTCCAAGAAATTTTGAGCAAAAGCTTAATAAGAAAGTTGCCCTTAAAGCTATTCAAGCAATTCTTGCTGACAAGCTTCAAGCTGGAAAACTTACTGTTGTCGACAAAAT
This sequence comes from Bacteriovoracaceae bacterium, assembly GCA_041546685.1. GTDB lineage: Bacteria > Bdellovibrionota > Bacteriovoracia > Bacteriovoracales > Bacteriovoracaceae > M0603. The sequence goes on from JBFEVX010000074.1 coordinate 835, forward strand.
CGAAAGTACTGGAAAGACCAAAGAAATGTACGCACTTCTTAATGGTAAAGGTCTTCTTCCTGCACTTGTTGTTACTGAAAGCAAAGAATCACCAGCTCTTAGAGCAGTGAAGAATCTTCAGTGGGGCAAGGGAATGGCAGTTGAAGGTTTCAGTGTTTACGAAGCTGTCAAATTTGAAAACCTCGTAATCGAGAAAGCGGCTCTTGAGTCGTTGCTAAATAGGTTGGTGTAGCATGATTTTGGAAAATGTACTCAAAGCTCCACTTATTACAGAGAAAACAGCAGTTGCTACTGAAAAGTACAACAGATATGGATTCAGAGTTGAGCTTAAAGCTTCAAAGAACCAAATCAAAGAAGCTGTTGAAAAGCTCTATGATGTGAAAGTTGAAAAAGTGAATACGAATATCACGCCTGGGAAACTAAAGAGAATGGGTAAAAACATTACCAAGTCTCCTAAAGTTAAGAAAGCATGGGTTCAATTGGCCGAAGGTCAAAAAATTGAATTCTTTAAAGGTGTGTAATCGGAAAAAGGTTGAATAGAGGAAGTTATGGGAATTACAAAATTTAAACCAACGACCCCATCTTTGAGAAATACGCAATTGGTAAACTCATCTGAGCTTACTAAAGATGTAGCACCTCTCAAGTCATTGATGACTAGCAAGAATTCTACAGCCGGTAGAAATAACGCAGGTAGAATTACAACTCGTCATAGAGGCGGCGGTGTAAAGAGAAGATATAGAGTTATCGACTTCAAAAGAAATAAAGAAGGTGTACCTGCAACTGTTAAAGCGATCCATTATGATCCAAACAGAACTTGTCACATCGCTCTTCTTTCTTATGCAGACGGATACAAGAATTACATCTTGGCTCCTACTGGATTGACTGTTGGTGACGTGATTGTTTCTTCTGCTGATGCCGACATCAAAGTTGGAAATGCAAAAAAGCTAGCTGATATCCCAGTTGGTACTTTGGTTCACAATGTTGAATTGAACCCAGGTGCTGGCGGGCAAATCGCAAGATCTGCTGGTTCATATGTTCAAGTAATGGCGAAAGAAGGAGACAGCTGTCTACTTAGAATGCCATCAGGAGAACTAAGAAAAGTTAAACTTGTTTGTAGAGCAACTATCGGACAAGTTGGAAATATTGATCACGAGAAAACAAAGTACGGTAAAGCTGGTCGTAAAAGAAGACTAGGTTGGAGACCAACTGTTCGTGGTGTTGTTATGAACCCAGTTGATCACCCACACGGTGGTGGTGAAGGTAGAACTTCAGGTGGACGTCATCCTGTTTCACCATGGGGTATGCCAACTAAGGGTTACAAAACCAGAAAGAACAAGAGAACTGACAAGTTTATCGTTAAGAGAAGAAACAAGAAGTAGGAGTGACTAATGAGCCGTTCGCTTAAAAAAGGTCCATATGTTGAATTTAGCCTAATCGACAAAGCTATGAAGCTTCAAGAAGAAGGCAATAATAATAAAGTGATCAAGACTTGGTCTAGAGCGTCTACAATCATTCCTGAATTTGTAGGCCTTACATTTGCTGTTCACAACGGGAAAAAATTCATCCCAGTTTTCGTGACTGACCAAATGATTGGACACAAGCTTGGTGAATTTGCACTTACAAGAACCTTTAATGGTCACGGTGCAGATAAGAAGAAAAAATAATTGTTGAAATAGTTGAAGGAGAGCCTAGTCATGGCCATTACAGTTAAAAACAGCAGAGTTGGAATCGCGCCAAGAAAAGTAAGACAAGTTTGTGACTTGATCCGTGGTGAAAAAGCATCAGACGCTCTTAAAACTCTTAGATTCTGTGAGAAGAAAGAGATTGCGATTGTCCTTACTAAACTTATCAACAGTGGTCTTGCCATTGCTAATGAAAGTGACAAGTACGATCTTGATAACTTGGTTATTAGTCAAATTTTCGCTAACGAGGGACCAACTCTTAAGCGTATTCAACCAAGAGCTCAAGGTAGGGCATTCAGAATTAGAAAGAGAACCAGTCACGTAACAGTTGAACTGAAAGAAGCATAGGAAGTAGATAATGGGACAAAAAGTACATCCATACGGATTTAGACTAGGTTACATTAAGGGTTGGAAGTCCAACTGGTACAGTAAAGACAGATATACTGAGCAATTGCACGAAGATCTTGCGATCAGACAGTATATTGAAAAAAACATGAAAAACGCTGCCGTGGCCAATACTGAAATTTCAAGAACTTCAGACCAGGTCAAGGTAACTGTTTATACAGCAAAGCCTGGTGTCGCTATCGGTAAGAAAGGGACAGGGATCGAGAAAATCAGAGACGACCTTAAGAAACTTACTAAGGGAACTTTGATCTTCAATATTGCTGAAGTGAAGAGACCAGATGCTGACGCGAAACTTATCGCTGAAAACATTGCAGCTCAGCTTGAAAAAAGGGTTGCCTTTAGAAGAGCAATGAAAAAAGTTATGCAATCAGCTTTTAGAGCTGGTGTTAAAGGTATCAGAGTTAGAACAGCTGGACGTCTTGGTGGTGCTGAGATGGCAAGAGCTGAAGGTTACTCTGAAAGAAAGGTTCCTCTCCATACCCTTAGAGCGGACATTGACTACAATACTGCCGAAGCCAAAACAACTTACGGAATTATTGGAGTTAAAGTTTGGGTCTATAAAGGTGAGATTTACAAGTAATTGAAATTACTACGCTGTAGTTAGAGAAGAGGTTAGATATGCTCAGTCCAAAAAGAGTAAAACACAGAAAGATGCAGACAGGACGCATGAAGGGTAAAGCCAATCGTGGAAATACTATCACTTTTGGTGAATATGCTATACAAGCGATGACATGTGGTTATATAACCAACCGTCAAATTGAAGCTGCCCGTATTGCTATGACCCGTAAAATTAAAAGGGGTGGGAACGTTTGGATTAAGATTTTTCCAGACAAATCACTCACTAAAAAGCCTGCTGAAGTAAGGATGGGTAAAGGTAAAGGTTCTCCAGAGTCATGGGTAGCCGTTGTAAAGCCTGGTCGAGTTATGTTTGAACTTGCTGGAGTTGAGCCGGAATTGGCAAAAGAAGCTTTGAAGCTTGCAATGTACAAGCTCCCAGTTAAGACCCGAATCATTAGAAGGGAACAAGAGTAAGTAGAGGAATCCTATGCAGAAGTTAGAGTGGAAAGAAATTAAAGATTGGGATGCAAAAGCGATTGACGCTAAAGTTGGCGAAATCAGAAGACAGCTTTTCGAAATGAAAATGCAAAAAGCTGCTGCTGGATATGAAAAACCACATCATTTTAAAGTGGCTAAGAAAAATATCGCTAAATTGCTAACAGCTAAGACGCAAAACGCGAAAGGTAATAAGTAATGACTGCTACAACACAAAAGAGTTTTAAAAGACGTTTGGAAGGTATTGTTGTTTCTGACAAGGGAAATCAAACAATCGTAGTTAACGTGGCTAGACGTTTTAAAGATAAAAGATATAGCAAATTCGTTACAAAAACGAAGAAGTATCACGCTCACGACGTAGACAATAAAGCTGGAATTGGCGACTTGGTTCAAATTATTGAGTCAAGACCATATTCAAAGCTTAAGAAGTGGGAATTGGTACAGATTAAACAAGTTAAAGCTGTTGACTAAGAAAGCACAAGTTGGAGTGAAGTCATGATACAGATGCAAAGTAAGCTAGAAGTAGCAGATAACTCAGGGGCTAAAGAAGTTAAGTGTATCAAAGTCCTTGGTGGATCCAAGAGAATGGTTGCTGGCCTAGGTGACATTATTGTCGTAGCCGTTCAGCAAGCACTTCCTGGTGGGAAAATGAAAAAAGGTGACGTCAAAAAAGCCGTTATCGTTAGAACAAAGTACCCAGTAAGAAGAGAAGACGGATCGTATATTAGATTTGATAAAAATAGTGTTGTTATCCTCAACAACAACAATGAGCCGGTTGGAACTCGTATTTTCGGACCTGTGGCCAGAGAGTTGAGAGGAAGAAACTTTACAAAAATTTGTTCACTAGCACCTGAAGTACTATAAGGCGCTAGAAGAGTTAGGTGGGTTATGCAGAAGCTCAAAGTAAATGATGAAGTAATTGTCCTTGCCGGTAAAAACAAGGGAAAGACGGGAACTGTTGCTAAGATTTTTGAAAAGCAAAATAAGGTTCTTGTTAGTGGTGTGAATACGGTTAAAAAAGCCATCAGACCAACCCAAGAAAATCCAGCTGGTGGGATTGTTGATGTGGAAAAAGCTCTTCATAGAAGCAACGTTGCTCTAGTTAGTCCAAAGACTAAAAAAGCAACGAGAGTCAGAATTGAAGACAAAGACGGTAAAAAAGTCAGAGTAGCTGTTGCCTGTGGCACAGTTCTCGACAAGTAATAGAGGCATATCATGAGTTTGTTTGGTGATTTGTACAAAAATGAAGTGAAAAAGAATCTTAATGAGAAGTTCGCATATAAGAACATCAATGAGGTTCCTAAAATTGAAAAAATCGTAGTTAACTGCTGTACACGTGATTGTGTTGTTAACGCCAAGGTTGTCGATAACATTATGGAAGACCTTGCCGCTATCACCGGTCAAAAGCCAGTTGTTGCCAGAGCTAGAAAGTCTATCGCGACTTTCAAGGTTAGAGAGGGGATGCCACTTGGTGCTGCCGTTACTCTAAGAGGCGAAAAAATGTACGAATTTCTTGAGAGACTCATTCACGTGACTCTTCCACGAGTTAGAGACTTTAGAGGTGTTTCTTCTAAAGCCTTCGACGGGAAAGGAAACTATACGCTTGGGATTAAAGAGCAAATCATCTTCCCTGAAATCAACTACGATAAAGTTGATAAGGTAAGAGGACTTGGTATCTCAATTGTTACTACTGCAAAGAATAACGAAGAAGGCAGAGAGCTACTTGCTCAATTTGGTATGCCTTTTAGAAAATAAGCTGGAGTTGATAAATGGCACGTAAGGCTAAACTAGAAAGTAATAAGAAAAGAGCGAAACTCGCTGCAAAATATGCAACAAAAAGAGAAGAGCTTAAAAAAGTTATCGTTGATCCAAACGCTGAGCCTGAAGCAAAAGGTGAAGCCATGAGAAAACTCCAGAGACTACCAAAGAACTCTAGCCCAATCAGAGTTAGAAACAGATGTGCAGTTACTGGTAGATCAAGAGGTTTCCTGAGAACTTTCGGACTTTCAAGGATTGCTTTCAGAGAACTTGCTCACCGTGGAATGGTTCCTGGTGTAACGAAATCAAGTTGGTAAGAAGAGGGTATATATTATGATGACAGATCCAGTAGCTGACATGCTAACAAGAATCAGAAACGGAATCAAAGCTGGACACGATAGAGTTGAGTTCCCAGCTTCGAAAATGAAAGCAGGTATTTGTAAAGTTCTTAAGGACGAAGGTTATATTCAATCTTTTAAGATCATTGCAAAAAGTAAATCAGATATCAGGCTTAAAGTTGTCTTCAAAGAAGATGCGATTAAAGGTTTGAGAAGATATTCAAGACCAGGGTTGAGACAGTACCGTGGTTATAATGAAATCCCAAGGGTACTTTCTGGACTAGGAACAGCGATTGTTTCTACTTCTAAAGGAATCGTATCTGACAGATTTGCAAAACAAAACAAGGTTGGAGGAGAAATCCTCTGTACCGTTTGGTAATAAAGGAAACGGCTATGTCTAGAATTGGTAAAAACCCAGTTGTAGTTCCTGACAAAGTAGAAGTTAAAGTTAACGGCACAGCTGTAAGTGTTAAAGGACCTAACGGTCAACTAGAGTACACTTTCAACGATAAAGTAACGATCACCCTAGAGGGTAAAGAAATTACTGTTAAGCCTGTTGACGAGTCAAAACCTGCTAGATCCATGTGGGGAACAGCAAGAACATTGATCAATAACATGTGTGTTGGTGTATCTGAAGGATTCACTAAAGGTCTTGAGTTTAACGGAGTTGGTTACAAAGCTGCTGTTAAAGGTAATGATCTTGAGCTAAACCTAGGTTACTCACACCCAATTACTTATACGCTTCCGACAGGAATAACAGCGAAAGTAACTAAGAACGTCATCGAAATTACTGGTTGTGATAAAGAACTAGTTGGTTTCGTTGCTGCAAAAGTCAGATCATTCAGACCACCAGAGCCTTATAAAGGTAAAGGTATCAAGTACACTGACGAGCATATCATTAGAAAAGCTGGTAAAACTGGCGGTAAATAATAAATAAGCCTGAAGATAGCAAGCGCTTAGGGTGGAGTTGAAGTTATGAGAAAAAAAATTGGAAAATTAGCTGATGTTGGAGCGGAGAGAAGACAGAGAAGACGTCTGGCTATCCGTAAAAAAGTAAATGGAACAGCTGAGAGACCTAGAATTGTCGCTCAGAGGTCTAACAAGCATTTGTCAGTTCAAGTGATTGACGACACTGCTGGTAAGACTCTTTTTTCTGTTCAAACCTATGGAAAGAACGCTGTTGCCGGTGCCAAGCCTAACAAGGAAGGTGCTAAGGCCGTTGGAACAAAAGTCGCTGAAGGACTAAAAGGTGCCAACATTTCTACAGCAGTATTTGATAGAGCTGGTTACAAGTACCACGGCGTGATCGCTGAACTTGTTGGCGCTGTCAGAGAAAACGGTATTCAGATTTAAGAGGGTCCCATGAGCGAAGATACAAAAAAAGAAGAAACAAAAGTTGAAGAAACTGCAGCCGCTGAAGGAACTGATGCTGAAATGCAAGCCTCAGAAGGTAAATCTAAGAGAGCTCCTAGAAAGAAAGCTGCTCCTAGAAAGAAAGCTCCTACCAATGTTAATCCTGACATTGAAGAAAGAGTTGTTGCGGTAAACAGAGTTGCTAAGGTTGTTAAGGGCGGTAGAAGATTTTCATTCTCTGCACTTATGATCGTTGGTGATAAAAAAGGTAAAGTTGGATACGGACTTGGTAAAGCCAAAGAAGTTCCTGAAGCAATTAGAAAAGCAACTCAAGCTGCTCAGAAAAATATGATCAGCGTTGCTCTTGATGAAGGGACAATCCCTCACGCAGTACTTGGTAGATTCTGTTCTGCCAAGATTCAATTCCTACCTGCTTCTGAAGGTACAGGGGTTAAAGCTGCTGGTGCTTGTCGTTCAATTCTTGAGCTTGCCGGAATTAGAAACGTACTAACTAAATCTGTTCAAAGTACCAATCCTCACAACGTTGTGAAGGCTACATTTAAAGCTCTTGAGAATTTAAGATCAGAAGCTGACGTAGCTAAAGCACGTGGTAAGGATGTTAAAGGTCTTAGAATCAAGTAATTGAGGTGATATATGGCGAATAAAACAATTACTGTAAAACTAGCGAAATCGACTATTACTTGTACTGACAAGGTTAAGGCTACTGTTAGAGGCCTTGGTCTTAGAAAAACAGGTTCTAGTAAAACATTGGAAAACACACCAGCCGTGAGAGGGATGATCAAAAAAGTGATTCACCTTCTTGAGGTTACTGAATAAGTTGTTGCGAGGACATTATGCTTAAGCTGAATAATCTACAAAGTCCAAAAGGTGCCCACAAGAATACTAAGAGAATTGGTAGAGGCCAGGGTTCTGGTCAAGGTACTCAAGCCGGTAAAGGTCACAAAGGTCAAAAAGCCAGAAGTGGCGGCGGTGTGAGAACTGGTTTCATTGGTGGTGCGATGCCACTATATATGAGACTACCAAAGAAAGGTTTTTCTAACGCGCCATTCAAAACTGAATACGCTATTGTTAATCTTGACCAAATCGAAGCTAAATTCGACGGTGGAGAAGTCACAAAAGAAGCCCTAGTTGAAAAAGGTCTTCTAAGTGGTGCTAACAAGAGACTTCCTGTTAAAGTTCTTGGAAATGGAGAACTTAAAAAGGCCCTTACTTTCGTCAATATTGACAAGTTTTCTAAATCTGCTTCAGAATTGATTGCTAAAGCTGGTGGCAAGATCGAAAACAAATAAAGGGATTTAAGGGATGTCTAACGCTCAAGGAAAACTCGAAGAGCTGAAGAAGAAGATTTTCTTCACGTTTTTACTACTATGTGTCTATAGAATGGCTGCGCAAATTCCAGTACCTGGAGTTGATGCTAAAGCAATCGCAGCCTATTTCTCTGAATCCGGTGGCGGGATTTTTGATCTAATCAACACCTTTTCTGGTGGTGCTTTTAAAAGATTTTCTGTTCTCGCCCTTGGGATCATGCCTTATATTACGACATCCATTATCTTTTCACTTCTTGGTGAAGTAATTCCACAAATTGCTGAGCTTCAAGAAGATGCCGATGGACATAAGAAAATTCAAAAATGGACCAGATATTTCACCGTTATCCTTTGTTGTATTCAAGGGTACGGAATGGCAGCTGTCTTTGAGAGCTTTAAGTCTCCAGGTGGTGTGCCGGTAATCCCGGATCCAGGTCTACTTTTCAGACTTACGACAATGATTACACTGGCCGCTGGGACGATGTTCCTTCTTTGGCTTGGTGAGAGAATTACTGAGTATGGTCTTGAAAACGGAGTTTCACTCATTATCTTTGCTGGTATTGCTGTTGAACTTCCATCTGAAATCATTCAAAAGATGACTCTTTATAGAAACGGAGAACTTCCAGGGATCCAAATCTTGATCTTTATGGCAGTAATCTTGGTTTCTTTCTATGTGGTTGCTTTTATCGAAAGAGCATTCCGGGCAGTTCCTGTTCAGTATGCTAAGAAAGTCGTTCACAATCAGGTTTATGGAGGAGCTCAAACTCTTCCAATGAGAGTGGATACAGGTGGGGTTATGCCTCCAATCTTGGCTTCATCTCTTTTGGCGGCACCTACTACATTTGCTTCCTTTGTAAGTGAAACTAACCCAATTAAGCCTTACTTGGATCACATTGTTCAGTCTTTGTATCCAGGCCAATTGCTTTTCAACATCTTGTTTGCTGCTTTGATTGTGTACATGACTTATTTCTATGCACCTATCCAGTTTAAAACTAAGAAAATTTCTGAAATGCTTCAGAAAAACAATGCATTCATTCCAGGTGTAAGACCAGGCGCGAAGACGAAAGAATACCTTGATTACATCCTTAATAGGCTGACTTTCTTTGGGTCAATATTTTTGGTTGTAATTTGTGTTCTTCCTGGAATCATGACTGGTGAGCAGACACGTTTTGGTGGAACGTCACTTTTGATCCTCGTTTCTGTGGCCATTAGAGTGATGATGAATATCCAATCTTTTATGTACTCCGACAAACTTGAGACTGCTTATAAGTCGAAAGGGAAGTACAAAGGTCAAAATAGAAGGTTCTAAGTTTTATGAAACCACAGCTGATTTTGCTAGGCGCTCCCGGTGCAGGGAAGGGAACTCAGGCTGCCAGACTCGTGAAAGAGTTTGGCTATGACCACATTTCTACAGGTGACTTGCTAAGAAATGAGGTAGCCAAGGGGACTGAGCTTGGGCAGAGAGTGAAGGCGATCATGGATGCTGGAGACTTGGTTGATGATCAGTTGGTTTTGGATCTTCTTAAGGCAAATTGTGATTTGAGTAATAAATCTTATATTTTCGATGGTTTCCCAAGAAACCTCGATCAAGCCAAGGCACTTGATGAGCATGTTCTCAAGGGGACACCATCAAAGGCGATCAATTTCGATATGGATATCGAGGTTCTGGTTGAAAGGATTACAAATCGTAGAATTGCTCCACAAAGTGGTGAAATCTACAATCTTTTGACCAAGCCACCTAAAGTGCCAGGAAAGTGTGATGTTTCTGGTGAAGAACTTATCCAGAGAAAAGATGACAATGAAGAAACTGTTCGTAACAGAATGAATGTCTTCAAAGCGACAAATGGACCTGTGGTTGAGTACTACGAGGGACAAGGAAGGTTGCTAAACATTGATGCTTCACAAGATCCTGACGCGGTGTTTAAAAAACTCTCTGAAATTTTGAACTAGTAATAAAAAGAGGCGCTTGCTTGCTTTATAGCGGTGTTTCATATATACATGCAAAAACTTGTATTTTAGGTAATTAGGGGCCTATGGCTGATAAAGAGACTATTGAAGTTGAAGGGGAAGTTACTGAACTTCTTCCAAACACAAAATTCAAAGTAAAACTACCAAACGGGCACAATATTATTGCTCACATTAGTGGAAAGATGAGAATGCACTTCATTAAGATTCTTCCAGGTGACAAAGTACTCGTTGAAATTAGCAAATACGACCTGACTAAAGGTCGAATTACATACAGAAGTAAAGGCCGATAAAGCAGTAGAGGAAAGTTATGAAAGTTAGAGCATCTGTAAAAGTTATCTGCAAAGACTGTAAGGTTATCAAAAGAAAAGGTGTCCTTAGAGTTGTTTGTAAAGCAAACCCAAAACATAAACAAAGACAAGGTTAATTGTCTTAACTAATTAGGAGTGTAGCTATGGCACGTATTCTTGGCGTCGATATTCCTAGAAATAAAATCATGAAGATTGCGATCCGCTCTCTCTACGGAGTTGGACCAAAAGTCGCTGATGAAGTTCTAGGTAAAGCCGGTATTGAACTTGATCGTAACTCAAACGATCTCACAGAAGAAGAAGCACAACAAATTCGTCAAATTCTCGAAACTGAGTACACCGTTGAAGGTGACCTTCGTCGAGAAGTTGGACTCAACATTAAAAGACTTAAAGATCTTGGATGTTACAGAGGGATCAGACATAGAAAGAATCTCCCTGTAAGAGGTCAAAGAACGTCTACCAATGCAAGAACCAGAAAAGGTAAAGCCGTGGCTATTGCAGGTAAGAAGTCTGTTAAGTCGATGAAGTAATAGGAGTTGAGTCATGGTTAAGAAAGTTACTAAGAAAAAAGTTAAAAAGAATATTCCTCACGGAATTTGTCATATTCAAGCTTCTTTCAATAACACAATTGTTACATTCACCGACCCTGCAGGTAATGCAATCGCTTGGGCCAGTGCCGGACAATTGGGATTTAGAGGAAGTAAGAAGTCGACACCATTTGCTGCTCAAACTGCTTCATTGGAAGCGGCTAAGCTTGCTATGGAACACGGATTGAGTTCCGTAGATGTACGAGTCAAAGGACCTGGCGCTGGTAGAGAAAATGCTATCCGTGCTCTTGTTCAAGCCGGTCTAAAGATCACATCTGTTGCCGATCGTTCACCGATCCCACACAATGGATGTCGTGCACCTAAGAGAAGAAGAGTTTAATAGATTACCAGGAGAATCTAAGAATGGACGCATTTGTAGCAAAGAACTGGACGAACATGATCAGACCTGTCGCCCTTGAACTGGACGCTGATTCAGTAAAAGCGAACTACGGGAAATTTGTCGCTAAGCCACTTGAAAGAGGGTACGGACAAACTCTTGGTAACTCACTAAGAAGAGTACTTCTATCGTCTCTTCAAGGTGCTGGTATCGTTGCCATCCGTATTGAAGGTGTTGAACATGAGTTCGGTACAATTAATAACGTAAAAGAAGAAGTTTCTGAAATCATCCTTAACCTTAAAGAGGTACATCTTAAGATTAAAGGGAGAGAGGACGTAATCCTTACTCTTGAAAAATCTGGAGAAGGTCCTGTAAGAGCTGGGGATATTGCAGAAAACGCTAACGTAGAAGTTTTGAACCCAGACCACGTTATCGCCAACATCTCATCTGGTGGATCCATTAAGATGGAACTTAAAGTTGCCAGAGGTAAAGGATATGTTTCAGCGATGGACAATAAAGAAGAGTTCGATCTTCCAATTGGCTGGATTTACCTTGATACACTTTTTTCACCTGTACACAGAGTGAACTATACAGTGACTAACTCAAGGGTTGGTAAGAGAACCGACTTCGACAAACTTGCTATTGAAGTTTGGACGAACGCTGGTGTTGAGCCTCAGGATGCTGTTGCTTACTCTGCCAAGATCCTTAGAGACCAGCTTGCAGTTTTCCTTAACTTCGAAGACGAAGAAGAAATTGCAAGAATGGAAACTAAGCCACAACAAACACAATCTAATGCTAACAACGCTCTACTTAAGCCAGTTAGCGAGCTTGAGCTTTCTGTACGTTCTGCAAACTGTCTTCAGAATGCCAACATCAAGTACATCTATGAGTTGGTTTCAAAAACTGAAGGTGAGATGCTAAGAACCAAAAACTTTGGTCGTAAGTCATTGAATGAGATCAAAGAAATCCTTTCTCAAATGGGACTTGGGCTTGGGATGAAAGTTGATAGCATTATGAAAGAACTTAAAGACAAGCAAGAGGCTGAAAAACAGTAGTTTTTAAAGTAGGAGTAAGCCATGAGACACGGTAACAAAAAATACAGAATTGGAAATAATCCATCACAAAGAAAAGCATTGATGAAAAACCTTGCTATCGAAGTGATTGATCACGGACAAATCAAGACAACTCATACAAAGTGTAAAGCTGTTCAGAGCTTTGTTGAGAAACTTGTGACTATCGGGAAAAACGATACAGTAGCTAACAGAAGACTTGCTTTCAGCAAACTTCAAAATAAAGATGCTGTTCAAAAGCTTTTCACTGAAGTTGGTCCAAAGTTCAAAGAAAGAAATGGTGGTTACACCAGAATCATGAAGCTCGCTGATGGACGTGTTGGTGACAACGCTCCAATGAGCTACATTGCTTTCGTTGACTAATTGATTTCAAACCAGTTTTACTGGAACAAGGCCTTCTTCATTTTATAAAGTGAAGAAGGCTTTTTTTATTATGAATTTATCTACAAAACTTTTTTCCATTATTTTGATCCTTGCTTTGACTGTTGCGTATTCAATGTACGAAAAGTCGAAGATTGATGCCTTGGACTCTACAGGTAAGCTAGTTCTTCAGGAGCTTCCAGACGTTAATCTGGCTGATCTTGAAGGCAATAAGGTTTTCACGAAGTCGAGCCTTATAGATCAGGATACAAGAGGTCTGATGGTGCATTTTTGGGGAACTTGGTGTGCTCCATGTGAGGCCGAGTTGCCAAGCTTTTTGAAGCTGGCTGACCGCTTGCAAGTGCTGGGTGTGAAGTTTCTTTTGATTGCTGTGAATGATGATGTGAAGAAAATCAAAAAATTCATGAAAAGATTCAAAACACTTCCAGAAAATGTTTATCTGGCAAACGACCCTTCTGGTGAATCAATGTCTATTTTCGGTACGGCCAAAGTGCCAGAAACCTATCTCTTTTCAAGAGCTGGCAAACATTTAAACAAGTTTGTCGGACCTCAAGAATGGGAAATGGCCACCTATTTTGATCGGATAAGACGGTTGGTTGATGATTCCCTGGGGGGCCAGGATCAGGCAGTTGAGACCCATTAATCACATTATTTCAAATATTTACCATTCTAAATTTGTAAAAACTTTTTTCAATTAATTCCTGTGAATTGTTAAGTTTCTGACGGCGAGTGCCGAAAAGTTAGTCAGATATATTCCTTCCATTGTCAAAAAAATGGAGGAAGTTGAACACATTTGATGTTCAGCTTTAAAACAAAACAGGAGAGCACCAATGATCAAGTGGGAAGAAATCAAAGGCCTGCATGTCATCTCAAAACTCGAAGAGATCCTGAACAAGTGGTACGGGGTCGAGCAGTTCTATACGGACACGCATTATAAAGTGAGAAGTAATCACCTGGACAAAGATTTTGATTTTAAAAGTCATTTCATGAAAGTTCAGATGAATATGCCACATGGTTACGATTGGCTATGTCAGGATATTGAAAAATCATCGGATCATCTCTCAGGTGGTGAAGACCACTGGCATGTGTTTGACTCCTTTATTCCACATGTGAAAGGTGTTGCAGCTAAAGTTGTTGTTGATGGTCAGTTTGTGGGATGTGTTTTTGCTTATCCATTTGTAAGTGATTCGACGACAGATACTGAATACGCAGAGATTAAGAAGTTCATGACCGAGAATGGTGCCTCGGATGGTGACGTGAATGCCTGTGTTGATGGTATGAAAAAGCTGAGCAGTGTTGATGTCGATTATCTTAAAGAACTTACTGAACTGGTATCTCAAGAGGTAATGACTTTCCACGAAGAGATTACAAAAAGAGAAGAGAGAATTCACGAACTTAACAGTGAACTTGGTGACAAATACAGATATCATACGATGATTGGTAAATCGAAGAAGATGCAGACTATCTATAGACTGCTAGAGAAGATTTCTAACTCAGAATCTTCGGTTCTGATTAACGGTGAAAACGGTACTGGTAAAGAACTTGTGGCCAAGGCGATTCACTATACTTCGCCAAGAAAAGACAATCAGTTTCTTGCTGTAAACTGTTCAGCTTTCAACGACAACCTATTGGACTCAGAACTTTTTGGTCACGTGAAAGGTGCGTTTACCGGAGCTGTGAAAGACAAGAAAGGTCTTTTCGAAACAGCTAATGGTGGAACATTGTTCCTGGATGAAATTGGGGATACGTCTCTGACAATGCAGGTGAAGTTACTTCGTGTACTTCAAGAAGGAACATATCTGCCAGTTGGGGCGACTAGTCCAAAACGAGCTGATGTGAGAATTGTTGCAGCTACAAACAAAGACTTGAAGACGATGATGCAAAAAGGTGAGTTCAGAGAAGACCTTTTTTACAGAATCAATGTAATAAACGTTCAGCTACCACCTCTAAGAGAAAGAAATGAAGACATCTCTGTTTTGATGGATCATTTCTTGAAGAAAAGATGTGATGAGTCTGGACTGCCAATGAAGCAATTCTCTAAGAAGTGTATGGAGAAGATGCTCGACTATCCATGGCCAGGTAACGTCAGAGAGCTTGAAAACGAAGTTGAGAGACTTGTGGTTCTAGCTGGTGATGACAAGACCATTACGCCAGATCTACTTTCACAAAGAATTCTTGATCATGGGGACAGACCAGGTTCTTCTATGACAAGAGGAGTCAATACTTCTGGATCACTTAAGGCCGCTCTTGAGGAGTTGGAGAGTTTGATGATCAGAGAAGGCTTGAAGCGCTGCAACTTTAACAAGTCTAAGCTTGCGAAAGAGCTTGGAATTTCTAGAGCTAGCTTGATTATGAAAGTCGAGAAGTATGGCCTAGATAAGCGTAAGAAAGCGGCTGGAGAGTAATTCTAAATAACGCGTCAAGATAGCCTCCTAGAGATCTAAAGGATAATATACCTTGGATTTTTAGGAGGCTTTTTTTATGTCTGGAACGCTTGAATTTAAGCGAGAGGAACTCATCAACAAGAGAAAGGAATCTGAACTTGGTGGTGGTCCAGCTCGTATCGAAAAACAACATACTCAAGGTAAATATACTGCACGTGAAAGAATCGATCGCTTGATTGATCCAGGTACATTCATGGAGTTTGATAGATTTGTCACTCATAGATGTACTCACTTTGGAATGGATGAAACGAAATACCTAGGTGATGGTGTCGTTACTGGTATTGCAAAGGTCAATGGAGCTGAAGTTGCGATCTACTCACAAGACTTTACTTGCTGGGGTGGTGCTCTTGGTGCTGCTCACGCAAACAAGATTTGTAAGATCATGGACTTTGCTGTTGAAAATAGAATTCCAATTATTGGAATCAATGACTCTGGTGGAGCGAGAATTCAAGAAGGTGTTGACGCCCTTGCAGGATACGCTGAGATTTTCTACAGAAATGTTAAGGCCTCAGGTGTTGTTCCACAAATTTCTTTGATTATGGGACCTTGTGCTGGTGGTGCAGTTTATTCTCCGGCCATTACAGACTTTGTTTTCATGGTGGATAAAACATCTTACATGTTTGTTACCGGTCCAGATGTTATTAAGACAGTGACCCACGAAGAAGTGACCAAAGAAGAACTTGGTGGTGCAACGACTCATAACGAGAAGTCTGGTGTTGCTCACTTCAAAACAGAAAATGAAGATGAGTGTTTTGAAAGAGTAAGAGAACTACTTGCTTATATTCCTAGAGCAAGTTTTGCTACTAACGAATTGAAATACACATCGGATCCTGTTTACAGAGATAATAACAAGATTAAAGAAGTCGTGCCTGCCAATCCAAAGAAGCCTTACGACATTAAAGAAATTATTCTTGATATTGTAGACGATGCTCATTTTCTTGAAATTCATAAAGATTATGCCAAAAATATTGTGACTGGTTTCGCATCCATTGGTGGAATCAAGATTGGTATTGTCGCAAACCAACCAGCTGTTCTTGCCGGTGTTCTGGATATTGATGCTTCTTGTAAGGCTGCAAGATTTATCCGTTTCTGTGATGCTTACGATGTTCCAATATTAACTCTAGTTGATGTTCCAGGATTTTTACCTGGTACAGTTCAAGAGTACGGCGGAATTATCAAACATGGATCAAAACTTCTTTATGCTTATGCAGAAGCAACAGTTCCAATGATTACTTTGATCACAAGAAAAGCTTACGGTGGCGCTTATGATGTTATGGCATCCAAGCACATCAGAGCTGACGTTAACTTGGCTTACCCAACTGCAGAAATTGCTGTGATGGGAGCCGAGGGGGCAGTGAACATTGTCTTTAGGAATGAGCTTAAAGGTCTCGAAGGAGATGCTTTTGACAAGAAGAAGGCTGAGCTGGTTGCCAACTATGAAGAAAACTTCAATAACCCGTATCGTGCGGCCGAAGTTGGATTTATTGATGCGATTATTCTTCCTGAAGAAACGAGACAACGTTTACATGAATATCTGTCTGTACTTAAGAATAAAGAAGTTGAAAGACCTTCTAGAAAACATGGGAATATTCAACTATGAGCGATCAAGATCATAAAAGAATTCTGATTGCCAATAGAGGTGAGATTGCTGCCCGTATCGCAAGAGCGTGTCGGGAGTTGGGTCACACAGCTGTTGGTGTTTGGACGGATAATGAAGTTCACGCAAGACACCTTGAATATTGTGATGAATGGGTGAGACTTCCCGGAATGACCAATGCTGAAACATATCTAAATGTAGATAATATTCTCAAGGTCTGTAAGGAATATAAAATTGACGGAGTTCACCCTGGATATGGTTTTCTTTCTGAGAACGCAGGTTTTGCAGAAAAGTTAACTGAAGCAGGGATTACATTCATTGGTCCACACGTCGAAGCGATAAGATTGATGGGTGACAAGGCCATCTCGAAACAAATTGCCCAGAAAGCAGGAGTCCCGGTCGTACCTGGATCTGCTGAAGCTGTTGAGACTGTTGATGCCGCTTTGAAAATTGCTGATGAGATCGGATACCCTGTTCTTTTGAAAGCGGTTGCCGGAGGTGGTGGTCGTGGGATGAGACAGTGTTTTAGTGCAGACGATGTGAAAAATAATTTCGAAGCCGTTCAGCGTGAGTCAAAAGCTGCTTTTGGGAATGGTGACTTGTTGGTTGAGAAGTTCATCGTTAATCCAAGACATATTGAAGTTCAGATTCTTGCTGATAAAAAAGGCAACACATATCACTTCTTTGAAAGAGAGTGTTCTATTCAAAGAAGGCATCAGAAAATTATTGAAGAAGCTCCATCACCATTCATTGGAGATGATGAAGAGCTTAGAAAACGAGTGTGTGACACTGCAGTTAAACTTGCAAAAGCCGTGAACTATGATTCAGCTGGAACAGTTGAATTGATCATGGGTGAAAACAAGGAATTTTACTTTCTTGAAATGAATACTCGTATTCAAGTTGAACACCCGATCACGGAAGAGATTACTGGTATTGATCTGATTGTATGTATGATTCAAGCTGCATTTGGAGTTGATCTTGGAATCCCCTCTCAGGAATGGATTTCAAGAACAGGACATGCCATTGAATGTCGTATCTGTGCGGAAGATCCAATCACAATGCTTCCAGCGCCAGGTAAAGTGACTGGCTTTGAAACTAACTTTCCACAAGGAACAAGATTTGATCACTACTTGTATAGAGACTTGGAAGTGACACCAGACTTTGATCCTATGGTTGGAAAACTAGTGACGAAAGGAATCCTCAGAGAGATTGCCATCAGGAAAATGAGGGTAGCGCTCGATGGGCTCCTAATCGAAGGACTTAAAACAAATAAACCTCTCCATCAGGTGATTATCAATCATCCGAAATTTGTAGAAGGTAATTATTCAACAAACTTCATCTCTGAAGAGAAACCTCAAGAGCAAGTAGATACATCGGTGAAATATTCTAATATCTACAAAAAATTGGCATGTATCGAAGCCAAAAGGATGGGGATCTAATGAGAA
>JBFEVX010000114.1:0-12727 GCA_041546685.1 Bacteriovoracaceae bacterium
AGTTGCGGTTGCCGTAGGCGAGGCCGTACCAGTTGGAGCTGGTGTCGCAGTTGCGGTTGCCGTAGGCGAAGCTGTACCAGTTGGTGCTGGAGTTGCTGTTGCTGTTGCCGTAGGCGAGGCCGTACCAGTTGGTGCTGGAGTTGCGGTTGCCGTAGGCGAGGCCGTACCAGTTGGTACTGGAGTTGCGGTTGCCGTAGGCGAGGCCGTACCAGTTGGAGCTGGTGTCGCAGTTGCGGTTGCCGTAGGTGTTGAAGTTGGAGTAGGGCCAACAGTCGGAACAACGATTTGAGTTGGTGTTGGTGATGGAGTCTCAGTCGGAGTCGGAGTCGGAGTCGGAGTCGGAGTTGGAGAAGCCTCTGGTGTTGGTGAAAAGGCCGCCGGAGGAGTTCCCTCAACTGGCGTATCAGTGTTTCCAATTGCTGCTGGATTGCCACCACCGCCTCCGCCGCCACAACTGGTACTCAAAAATAAAACAACTGGGATCCACAGAAATCGTTGCATTTACTAATGATAAGGGAAAAACTGTTTTGAAAAGACTGGGAAAACCTCTCCTCTTGAAATAAGTCAATAATTACAACCACATACAAAAACGCCTCAAGACAAACTTGAGGCGCGTTCAGACAAATATTTGTGGATTGTCGCGATTATTTTACGATATTGAAAAACTTCCCAATATGGTAGGCAGCACAGATATTGGCATCAACAAAGTACTGTCCATTTGAACCACAATCAGTCGCTGTATTACCTGGACTAATTGGTTGCCCATGGCTCGCTCCAGAAATCATATACATTTCAACCATAGTTTCTTTTTTAGCATTTTGAAAAAGGAATCTGTCGTGACCTTCAACAACTTCTTTCTTGGTGGCCTCTTGACCAATTCCATGAACAGCTGTCCATTGCTCAACTAACTCAGTGGCATTTACAGGTTTAACAGCTTGATCGTTGGCCCCTTGCCAGATAGAAACACGTGGTCTTTGCCCTCTGTAATTAGGAGTCTCTTTCAAAACTTCTTTTTTCCAGGCCTCAACAGTTGACGTTCTAAAACCAAACATACACATGAAAGAATTAGAAACTGCTCTAGCACATCCATGAGGAATTCCTGCCACAATCGCACCTGCATTGAATGTTTCTGGATATACAGCAAGAAGTGATCCAGTCATAGAAGCCCCAGCTGAAAGTCCAGTAGCGAAAACTTTCTTTGCATTGATGGAGTGCGATGAAACCATTTTTTTGATCATGTTATGTATTGAATAAATTTCACCCTGATCTCTTGTGATGTCTGCATTTTCAAACCATGTAAAACATCTCATTCCATTATTCCCAGTAGTCTGGCTTGGAAGAAGAAGATAGAAGCCATTTTCTTCAGCAAGTTTCACCCATCCAGAAGAAGAAGCATATTCTTCAGCAGACTGAAGACATCCATGAAGGAGGACAACCAAAGGAGCATTCGCTTTCACATTTTTTGGAATATACTTCTTCATGAGGAGGTTACCTGGGTTTGGTCCAAAGTCTGATTCAGTTTGGATTTCACCAGCATTAAGATTGAAGGCAAAAAGTAGTGTTAGTAACAAAAGTTTTTTCATAAGAGACTTCCCTGTTATCCAATAAGTTTGGAGACAAATACTTTGATATCTTTTTCAGCTTGCTTCATCGTCCGCAAATTCGTTGTAGCTGCATCCATCATGGCCCCTGATATCAAACTCAAAATATTTCTGGCATAAAGATCGATGATTTCATCCGTCTCATCCAAATTCAAACCATGTTTTAAGATGTAGGTAATCCTCGCTACACCACCTGCCCTGACCTGATCATGAAGCTCCTTGTACTCATCTCTAATATTGCACAAGTAATAGAACAACAACATCACAGCTAACTCATCTGGATATTTCTTGGCCCAGATAAAAGGCGCCTCAATGTAATGCTCAAGCATCTGCTCACCCGACTTCGCTTTTTCAATATGAGCGATCGAAGTTTGCTGATAATTAGCAACAATGTAGTGAATACAGGAAAGAATGATCTCGGTTTTATCCTTGAAGTAATAATTGACGTGGGCCCTGCGTGTACCGATCAATTGAGCTATGGCCTCATAGGTTGTCATTTCAAAACCAATGGTGGCCAGGCATTCAATGGCAGCATGAATAATCTCAAGTCTTTTTTGATCGCCCTTTTTGAGTTTGAATTCAAAAAGTTCCAGAATTCTTGGATCAATCGCTGCTGGACTGACTGTGTCTATCTTTTCCATGCAGGGACTATATCATCTAAGAACGAATAGAAAAGTAAATTTTATACATGTGTACAATTCTGGGAGCACTTACAAGTGATTGATTTTTCAGCTATCGACCTCTTCATTTTTGATATGGACGGAACTTTAGTTGATAGTTCTCTAAACTTTGACGCAATGCGATCTGATCTAAACTTCCCAAAAGGGGCACCAATCCTTGAACACATTGAAACCCTCTCAGAAGCAGAAAAAAAGACTGCTTTTGAAATTGTTGATCGCCACGAATGGGAGGGTGCTGAGCGTGCCATTGAAATGCCAGGCATTGATGACCTTCTAGAAAGGCTTTCAGAGCTTGGAAAACTCAAAGCGATATTAACAAGAAATTCAAAAACTGTGACGGACCATACCCTATCGAAGTTCAATTGGAGCTTTGATCTGGTTTTAACCAGAGACTGTATTACTCTTCAAAAACCACACCCAGAAGGACTTTTAAAAATATGTGAACAGCTTGATGTTGAAATCAATAAGGCCTGTTATATTGGAGATTTCAAATTCGATCTCGAAGCTGCTAATAATGCCGGAATGCCAGGAATTTTATACGATTACTCAGGTAAATGTGAATTCAAAGAGTTGGCAGATTACGTCTATCAGAATCATTCGGAGCTAGCAAAGTTTCTCAAGTGACTACTACAAAAGCCGATGAGACTGTATGACTCAAAAGCCTGATGTACAACTCTACGAAATTCACACCATGAATATCAGAAAAACTGATGACGGTTACGTCTTCGAAAAAGAAATGAAGCGAAGATCTCTTCTTCTTTTCTTTTTATTTTTTACCATTTTCTGGAATGGCATTACTTGGGCCGTACTTCATGCCACAGTTTTAAATCAAACATTCACCAAATTGAAACCTGAAATGTTGTTGATGGTTATTCATCCTCTGGTTGGAATTGGGATGTTGTATTTCACTATGGTGATTGCATTCAACAAGTACAGACTTGTGGTCAATGACAAGGTGGCGGAAACAACTTGTGGTCCATTACCTTGGTTCGGACATTTCAAAGTCAACAGAAGTCGTATCAGCCAAGTTTATGTCGAACAGTATGTATCCTATTACAGGGATGATGAACCCGTATATCGCTTTACAGTGAAAGCGATAAGTATGGGGGGAAACATTCATAGCTACGTGATGAAAGGACTTCAACACTATGAAGAAGCTCTGATTATTGAAAAGACAATCGAAGAGATGTGGCAAATAAAGGATGAAGAAGTTAAAAACGAATACCGAGAATTCTCAGCTTGATTTTGTTTAAAACTTGAATTTCTTCAAAAGCTTCTTCGCCTTATCTTTTGCCTTTGTTTCAACTCCGCTTTTTTCTTTATTTTTTATATCGTTCAAGGCCTGATTGCCTGAATCATCTACGGCCTTTTTCTTACTACCGATAAGCTTATCCATCTTGGCCTTGATCTTTTCATACTTGGCCATAAGCTTTTTCTTTTTTGGCCCATATTTATCTTCGACCATCTTGCGATATTTTTCCTTCTCTCGATCAATCTTACCTTTAACTTCTCTTTTGATACCTTTTGAAAGTTCTTTTCCAAGGTTTGAGCTGACTCTCCAATTGAGTTTCTTCCATTCTCCAGTTGCATTGGCATCAACAGAAACCACAGGAATTCCTTCTACAACTCTAGTAAGAATATCTTTCACATGTTCATTTTTTGTATCAACTTGGTATTCAATATTATTGAACCAATTATTGAGAGCAACCTGGGCCTGATTGCCTTTTACAATGGCCTTAAGTTTGCTCTTTCCTGATGCTTTTTTGAAACCAAATTCCAAACTTTCACTTTTAGACAATTCCATTCCATCTACAGGAAATTTCTCAACTGTAGCAGAAATATCTTTGGTGTATGCGCCATCCTCTGAACGTAGAAAGATATCTGATGAAAATCCAGAAATACCTTGTTTTGGAAAATTTCCAGCTAATTTGATATGTGCGGGCTTCCCTACAATTTTAGGCTCAGTTGTAAAATTGGTTAGAGTTCCTTCAACATCTCCAGAGAACTCACTGGCCGAACTCTTACTTGAAATTTCAGCTTTCTTTAGCCAGAAAAGTGGATATCCTGTGGTGATTGGAAAACTAATGTTTTCGCCCTTACCTCTCTTTGGAGGTATGAGCTTCTTTGAAGTCTCTGCAGTTGTTGCTTTAGCCGGTGCTTTCTTACCTTTGGCAGCATCATTCATCGCCTTTTTAGCTTCTTTAGCCTGGGCCTTAGCTTCATCAGTTACGCTCTTAGGAAGGTACTCTTCTGCGAGTGCTGTGTACTTCCTAATCGAGGCGACTTTTTCCTGAAAAAGCTTACCAAACAAACCCATACTGAAATCCGCGACATCAATATCAGGAATCTTCATTCTGTCTTGCAAATTCTTCATGTCCTGTTCAGCGAGTTTATCGAGATTCTTGATTGTGTCACCATACTTGTCATACATGGTTTTAATTTCAGATGAAACTTTCTTGAATTCTTCCGTTTTACTTTTAACTTTTCCAACAAGTGGTTTTATCTGTTTTACAGCTTCCCAAGGTTTCTTCTTATCAACTTTGATATTTTTGATTTCATTTCGGATGGAATCAAGCTCTTCTTTTTGAGTAAGACTTTCGATACTGTTTTTCCACTCAACTTCTTTTTTATCAAGATCTGCAGACATTTCATCGATAGTCTTTTCTACGACTAAAGTTTCCTTTATCGCATCCAATTGATCTTTGGCGCCACCTCCGCTTAGAACAGAAGCAAGATCTCCAAGAATGTTACCTTGAAACTCTTCTTTACTCTGATTGAGTATACCGTCTTCCAATTTTTTGATGGCCTCAGAACCGCGTTCTTCAGATTTAAGAACTTTCCCAGGATTTTTTCTCAAAGATTTAAAAGCAATGTTCTTGACTGCAGAATTTTCAACAACAAACTTACCTCGAAGAAGAGCATCCCATACCAATTGTGAAGAAACTTCACCAATCTGAAACATATTAAATTTGGGATCTTCTTTATCAGTGACTTGAATATTAACGATTTTAATAGAAGCTCCAAAAAAGCTTGTATCAATATCATCAATATTGACCTCTGCTCCATGAACTACCGATCCAGCATACTCTAGCCCGGAAGCAAGGTTCGAATCGAAAAAAAGTTTAAAATAAAGCGAAGTAAGACCAATGATGATCGCAATTGGAATAATTGCTTCTAATCTCAGAGGGCCTTTCTTTTTGACCTTCTTGATCTTTACCTGTTCTGTGTTATCAGCTGCTGAGTTTGTCATATGTGTAATACCATTTATAAAGTGAAGTTGCTTTTATTGCCTTCCAGAATTTTGTCTCTTTAAATCTCTCGACCACTGACTTTCTATATTTCTGGATAAGAACTTTAGAAAGAATAAAAATCACTGGAGAAAGGCCAAATGCGACAACCCCAGATCCCATGACAAGTGTATTGTTAAATCTGGTAAATGGAATAATCGGAAGATTATAAAGTGTAGTAAAAAGAGAAGACATCGAATCCATCATCAAAACACTATGTCCAACCGAGTGGAATACCGGATCAGCAATCCAAGCAATAAATGAAAAGAAGAAGGCCATGATCAGTGCTGCACCAATTTGAATTCTAAAGAAAAGAATCAAAAGCCAAATTAATATTGTCTGCAAGCTAAATCCT
This sequence comes from Bacteriovoracaceae bacterium, assembly GCA_041546685.1. Taxonomy (GTDB): domain Bacteria; phylum Bdellovibrionota; class Bacteriovoracia; order Bacteriovoracales; family Bacteriovoracaceae; genus M0603. Next base: position 5,924 of record JBFEVX010000114.1, read on the forward strand.
GGTGTCATTCCGAGAATGAAACCAGCAGTAACTCCAGCTGCAATCTGGTTAGTTCCGGTTTCACTATTGAGAAGTTTCAACAAACCGAAAATTTGCTTAAGTAAAAACGTCATTCATCAGTTCCTATATTTATTTACGACTTCGCTGATTTGGTCATAATATTTTTGTTTTTCTGTTTCACTCAGAAAGCTCGATTCGAATGAATTTCTTGCAATCTTACCCATCTCATCAATGGAGAGGTTCAAGGCTTCCATTGTACCTAGATAATTATCATTCATATATCCACCAAAATAGGCAGGATCATCGGAATTGATCGATACATTGAGACCTTTTTCAAGGAGTTCTCCTATATTGTGATCTTTCATTTCCTTGAATACACATAGCTTGATATTCGAAAATGGGCATACTGTAAGAGGCATTCGCTCTTTGATCAGTCTTTCCATCAACTTTTCATCTTCATTGCTTCTTACACCGTGATCGATTCTTTTTACTTTCAAAAGATCCAGGGCTTCCCAGATATACTCAGGAGGTCCTTCTTCTCCCGCGTGTGCCACAGTAAGAAAACCTTCTTCAATTGCCTTGGCAAAAACATTTTTGAATTTACTCGGAGGATGCCCTACTTCTGAACTATCCAATCCAACACCTATAATTTTGTCTTTATATGGAAGGGCCATTTCTAATGTTTTAAAGGCGGCTTTCTCATCCAGGTGACGCAGAAAACACATGATCAACTTGCTCGATACTCCAAGTTTTTCCTGACCATCTACAAGCGCTCTGTGAAGTCCATTAATGACTGTTTCAAAAGCTATTCCACGATCTGTATGTGTTTGGGGATCGAAAAAGATTTCAGTGTGTAGAACATTTTCTCTGGCACATTTTTCCAGATAATCCCAAGTGAGGTCATAGAAATCCTGTTCTTTGATCAGGACACCGGCCCCTTCGTAATAAATATCGAGAAAATCCTGAAGATTGGAAAAGTTATAGGCCTCTCTAATTTCTTCTACTGATTTGAATTTTAGGTTGATGTTGTTTCTTTCTGCCAGCTTGAACATCAGTTCCGGCTCTAAAGATCCTTCAATATGAAGGTGAAGTTCCGCTTTCGGAAGTTCTTCGATGAAATCCTGTAAACTCATTGCATATCCTTGAAATTTAAACAGATAGAATTGTACCAATCGACCCTCTTGAGTCAATGATGCTGAAAGTTAAATGACGAAATGAATCATTAATGGGAAATGGCCAAATAAAGGGACAGATGGGCGTTATTCGCCCATCTCGATTTGAGTCTGCATGTATCTTTCAACACCAACTTTTTCAATTCGGCTTTTTTGTGTTTCTAGCCAGTCGATGTGCTCTTCTTCCGACTCTAGAATGTCTGTGAACAAAGATCTTGTGACGTAGTCTTGCTCCTGTTCACAAAGAGCAATATTTTTTTTCAATACAGGTACTGCTTCGTATTCAACTAAAAGATCGGCCTCGATAATTTCTTCGATATTGGTTCCGATTCTTACTTTTTCGAGTTTTTGAACATTAGGGAGCCCCTCTAGAAAAAGGATTCTTTTAATGAGTTCGTCAGCATGCTTCATTTCATCAATACTTGCTTTGTATTCAAGAGCTCCGATTTTATCGAGGCCCCAGTCTTGGAGCATTCTTGCATGTAAGAAATATTGGTTGATAGCAGTCAACTCTCTAGTAAGTACTTCATTGAGCGCATCGATAATATTTTGCTTACCTTTCATATTAAATTCCTTTTAAAAAATGTTCGTGAGAAAGATATCAAGTGATGATGGAATGATCAATGATTGAAGATTGAACAATCATTTAGATACAATCGAGGATTGTAGTTGAGTAGCTGAGGATGATTCTTTGCTTTTTGCCATGCCTTCAATCTTATTCATGGCCTCAATCAGACAAATCCCACAACTTTCCCCGACGCCAAGTCTTTTCAAGACGTCTTTGGAATTCATCGTAGAGGTCTCTTTCATGGCCTCTTTGAGTTTATCTTCTGTGATTGCGTGGCAAATACAAACGTACATCTGCACTCCTTGGTGGTATATTACACCAATTGTTTGCTAGCTCAAACACTTTTTCGGCATATTAAATATTTTCTTTAGCCCCCAAACAAATACCTGAAATTACATGAATCTAAAATGAGATTTATTGACTATGTGTCATGAAGGAATGGGCCAGACTCAGAAGCTGTATCACTTTTTGATAATCCTCATCACTAAGGCCCTCGAACAACTGTTCTTTTAGAATCAGATTATTCCTCTGTATCCAACTCTTTTTCTGTTCAGAGGTCGCATTTTTGGAATTAAAAACGGCAGGTGAATGAACGAAGTTCATAGTAGTTCTTTTAAGCATTAAGGGATGATTTTTTTGAATCCAAGAAAAAATATCTGAAAGCATACCAGCGTTTAGTGACGAGCAAGTAATTTGAAAATACAAACAGTCCTCACCTAGCTCTTCTTTCAAAAGAGACAAATTTGAAAGAAAAGTGTTCCAGTCCAATCCTCTTCTAATCTTCTCAGCATCCTCTCCAATAGCATCGAGGCTGATGGCAATTTTTTTTGAATGGAACTCTCTAAGTTTCAGGAGGTTTTTTTTCAAAGTTGATTCTGGCAACATCAAGCCAGTATTAAGGTTGATTTCAATCCCCTTGTCTGCAACTCTCTCTAGAAAAGAAAGGGCCATCGGCTCCAATAACGGCTCTCCACCTGTAATCGTAAGAAGTTTAAAATGATTGCCATGATTTTTTAGAAAGCTCTCGATTTGTTCGACTGTATCAAAGCTTCTAAGAGCTTTTTTACTCTTCGAAATTAAACTTTCCGGATCGTGTTGATACCAGCTAGTTGAAAAAAGAGGCTCGCAAGTCAGACAGGATAACTGACATGCATTTGAAAACCGTACATCAAATTCATAGAGATCTAGAGGCCTCTGACTAAAGCTTGTTGATTCAATCAAAGTTTTCCATTCTTTATTTTTCGACATTCGCATGGATGTGCCACCATGACTTTCTTGATTAAAACATTGAGAACATTCTTTGGGGCATTTCCCCTGAAGAAATTCTGAACGAAGACGCTCCATATTTGAGGTAACCTGAGGATTAGATGTTTCGTAATCACCTAAATTATCAGGTTCATCGAATGGCAAAACCTGACAACAGGGATGAACCTGTCCATCAGTACCAATACTCAGAGAAATCCATGGAAGAATGCAAAATTTGTCTTTCACATCTCTATTATACATGAGCCTTGGATTTGCTTTAAGTCCGATTTCAGCCGATAATCAACAATATGAGTGTAAATATCCATACAGAATGGGGTCCCTTAAAGGAAGTAGTTGTCGGCAATATCGGCAAGTGGTCAACCATTCACCCGGATTTCAGTTTTCTCCTTTTTTTCCATGAGAATATCAAGGATGCACTCATCCAAAACAGTGTCGATCTCCAGAAGAAACTTGTTGAGCAAAGACAAGAAGACCTTGATGGACTTGCCGACACTCTCAAATCTCTAGGAATTGTTGTCCACAGACCACTTGGCCTGGAAAATATTGAAAAATTCAAAACTCCGGAGTTTGAAGACTTTCCTTCACCTTGTGATAATCCTAGAGATCAGTTTCTCGTCATTGGAAATGAAATCATTGAAACATCTTGCCAATGGCGTAGGCGTTACTTTGAAAATGATCTGATGAAACCGATTCTTTATCATTATTTCAACCGAGGGGCGAAGTGGAGCAGCTCTCCCAGGCCAATCATGGGACTCAATTCTTTTGACTTTAGTAATATCAAAAAAGGGACTCCTGGAATTGATTGGGACAACTTAAGTCTAGATCCCAATGAGCATGAAATCATGTTTGATGGTGCACAATGCTTGAAGTTCGGAAAAGATATTGTTTTCAACGTTTCCACCAGAAATCATGAACTTGGTGTAGAGTGGCTTAAAAGACATCTCGGCGACAAATTTCGAATTCACATGGTGAGAATCACAGATCACCATTTAGATGGAATGTTCCTTCCATTAAAACCTGGAACTCTTTTGATTAATCCAAAAAGTATGTCAGGCAAACTCGACCTTCTCCCAGCGCCTTTGAAAAAATGGGATACTTTGGTAGTCCCAGAAGAGCATAAAGAAGAGTACCCAGATGGAAGCATCCTGCTTGCCAGTTCTAATATCAACGTCAATGTTCTATCCATCAATGAAAAGCAAATGCTTGTCTTTCAGGAATCAGGTACTGAATACTCTGCTTTGGTGAAAACATTGGAACGGGCCGGATTTGAACCCATTCCTGTACAGCTTCGACATTCAAGATTGTTTGGAGGGGGAATACACTGTGCTACTCTGGATACAGTCAGAGACGACTCTCCCGAAGATTATTTCAGCTAAGGTACCTTTTTAAGGTCGAACATTTTTGCTTCTTCTGAAAACAAAGAAGTAAAGTCTTCACTACGTAACAGATCCAATTGTTTTGTGAATGACTTGAACTCAGGAAAAAGATTTGAGTCATCAATGGAATTCATATAAGCAATGGCATCTTCCAATTTCTGGTTCACAACACGCCAATCATTGGTCTTCATATACTCGCGATATCTTTTTTCGACCTCAATCTTTAAATCTTGAGGCAAGGCCGCAATGCTTAACCTTCTAGGTTCTTCAACTAGCGAGATATCGAGGTCACCATCTGCCAGTAAATTCAATTTTTTGAACTCTTCAACAGTGTCTAAAACATGTAGGCAATTATATATGCTTAAAGTGAAGTTCATCTTCAATTTGGCATTTGGTAGATTTTTTCTGGCCAAGGCCCAATTCTGTTTGAATTCCTCCCAATCAAACCCTTTTCTTATGTACTCACCTTTTGGACCATATCCATCAACACTTGTAGATAAAAAAAGTTTTGAGAAATTCGGCCAGTAGTCAAAAGCATTATACTTACCAAGTGAAAACAAACTGAAATTGGTGTCATATGACAAATTCACATCAGGATTCTCTTCGCTAAACAGCTTAATAATTTCATAATGCTCCATCTCCATCAATGGTTCCCCACCAGCAAAGTAGATATGCTGAAGATGTTTAACGAAAGGTTTGATTTGTTCAATCAAGGGATTGCTGGCAGGAGCACTGGTGAGTTTAATAAACTTCCCTTTTGGATTCATGAATTTTGCATCAGCAAACCATGCTGTTGAAGTACTTGGCTTACAAGTCCGGCAAGAGAAATTACAAAGATTGGAAAAACGAATGCTCAAACTTTTAGGAAATGGAATATTATCCAATTCATTAAAATTGTCGAGGTAGTAATTCCAGTTTTCATTTTCTTTCATTCGCCAGGAATTCATTCCAATGGATTCTTGAAAGAAGCAGTCCTGACAATGTTTGTTTTTGTTCCCTTCCCCCAACAGAAAGGCCTCTCTTACTAATTTCATTCCTTCTGATTTCCAAATTTCTACTAATGGCTTTTCGTGGAGGTTTCCAATTGGAACCTGGTCATTGGAATGACAGCAGACATAGACCTGCCCATTAGGTTGAATTTCCATGTGTAAAAAAGGAAGAATGCAAAAATGAGGGGTATTTCTCATACCCCTATTATACATCGAATGAAGACAAATACGAGTGGCCGTCTAAGCGCCTTCCCTCGAAACTGGACCTCTGTAAGGCTCACCAGTCAAATTGATGATTTCCATTGGAAAATGATCGAGTAACCAACTGACAACGTCCTTGATGGAGATCATCGAAATCGGTTCATCATCTTCATTTACGATGGGAACATGTCGGTAACCACCCACATGCATATTGTTGAGGACATAAGCAATCTCATCCTGTGGCATCAAACTTTGAGGATTTCTTGTCATGACATCTTCCACTGAAGCATTTTTCCAATCATCTATAATCCCGATGACCTTCATAAGAATATCTCTTTCAGTGATGATTCCTTCAAGTTTGCCATTTTTAGTAACAACCACTGAACCAATCTTTTTTTCTTGCATGCATTTGACTGCATCCCCAACAGTTGTTGATACATCAACACCGAGAACCTTTGGCATCTTCACATTTTTGATGGGCTCTTTAAAAGTATCTGAACTCAGCGCCGTTCCATCTGAATCCTGTTCTTTTGCGACTTGAAATTCTTCATCTATATGATCTGACATAATACCTTCCTAATAAATAATCTCAATTTATAATAACTGATTCTGAACATGAATCAATTCGTAGGCAGGAAAAGACTTGAACGAACCGAGTGAAATACTCGGTTCGCTTATTAAAGAATGTTAAAAGGCGTCGTTAAGTACTTTAGCAAGTCTGATACCTGCCAAAAAGAGTCTCTCTTCAACGATAGGCATGAATTTGTAGCTGTAGTTGTAACTTAACTTTGGAAGCTTTTCTGCCGGAAGATTCAATTCTCGATCACAATAACTTGGTAATCCATTTTTTGATTTAGAAGAAAGGGTTACTTCACTAGGATAAACTGAATCTCTTAGATCCTTACTCTCTGTCATCCATTGAAGCAAAGTTCCTTCCTGAAGCTTCTTAACTTCATCTCTTCCTTTTATGTCTACAAATCGACTAATCTCTGTGAAACTTAATTTTGTGAAATCAATCATACTCTCATCCCAGAGTTTGTGAAGATTGACTTCTTCTTTATGAAAAAGAACTCGACAGCTGTTTCCACCTCTATCAAGTCCATTACCAACATGTAGTGGTTGATGAAGATCACCCATCAAATGCACAATAAACTTGATAGCAAAGGCCTTCTGTTCTTTCGTTGATTCTCTTTTAGATAGAATATCAATTTGTTCCTGCAATGAAGTCAACA
>JBFEVX010000193.1:0-3126 GCA_041546685.1 Bacteriovoracaceae bacterium
ATGGACTTTTGCTGGGAAGGCTTTCCAGAGTATTCAGTCTACGATGTTGCTCAAAGGGGAAAACTTGTAAACCTACTCGAACAAGGAATTACTGATGTTAAGGATATCCCGGATGGCTTCGTCGGAGGTCAAAAAGAAATCGATATACAATCTTATAAGACGGGGAAGATTCACGTTGAAAAAAGTAAGTTGAAAGATTGGGCAGAAGATCTTCGCTATCCATTGTATTTTTTGGATTATGAAACGATTAATCCAGGAATTCCTCCATGTGATGGAATGCAACCTTACAAGCAGTATCCATTTCAGTTCTCATTGCATGTCCAACGAGAAGAAGGTGCTGAACTTGAGCATTATGAGTTCTTGCATACTGAGGCTTCCGATCCTCAACGAGCATTTGCTGAGAAGTTAGTTGAGCTTTGTGGTGATGAAGGATCAGTTGTTGTATATAACAAGTCTTTTGAGGCCCGCGTAAATAATTTACTGGCAGAAAAATTCAAAGATCTCAGGAGTCAGTTGTTTGCCATTAATGGGCGAATGATTGATCTTCTAGACCCTTTTCAAAAACGCTGGCTCCATCATCCTCAACAGCATTCGTCTGCTTCGATCAAATCAGTACTGCCTGCTTTTTGTCCAGAGTTCAGTTATTCAGAGTTGGAAGTCTCTGACGGTGGAGCTGCCTCTCGAATTGGGGCTGCGATTATTGCTGGAAAGCTTAATGAAGAACAATTGAAAGAAGCTTCAGACGGTCTTCGCGAGTACTGTGGATTGGATACACTTGCGATGGTGAAATTATTGCAGATTGTGTTCAAATTTATGGAGTTAAAATGAAAAAATATAAAGTACAGAAAGGAATTCTTGAAATTTATAAGGTTGTAAATTATCTACAAGAGGAATTCCCTGGACGTCATTTTACGCCCGATGGCCACATGGTAGGAAGTATTGGAGAAGTATTAGTTGCTGAGAAGTATGACTTGAAATTGATGCCGGCATCGAATAAAGGTTTTGATGCTAAAACCAAGTCTGGAAAACAGGTTGAAATTAAGGCAACACAAAAAAATAGTGTGGCATTTAGGAGTAATTGTCAGCATGCCATTGTTATAAAAATCAATTCTGATGGAACGTTTACAGAAGTCTATAATGGCCCCGGACAGTTAATTTGGGATGAGTTCAAAGGAAAGAAAGTTCCAAAAAATGGACAATTCTCAATTGCATTAAGTAAATTGAAGAAATTAAATCTACTGGTTAAGGAAAGCCAAAGAATTAGTTAGAAGGGGATTTATGAAAGAAATCAAAGGTCTTAGTGAACTATACAAAATTTTCAAGGAAGCTGTGGATAAAGGGCAGGAATATCTTGATCCAAAAAATAATCCTGATGGGCATCCGATCAATTTTGGGAAGTTTACTTATACTCTGAGCTTCAAAGAGTGGTATCTCAGAGGGGATACTACTAAAGAGGCGATGGAAAAATTTGTGGGACTCTATGAGGCCAAAGATAAGGTTTCAAATCTACTCGATCCCGATGTTCTCGTAGCTAGCGGAACCAAACTACGACTTCCTGGTGAGACGAAAGCTGAGGGGCTCTACTTCACAAAAAAATGATCTTAGTTACTTAAGAGTCTGTATTCACATTAAAAAAATTCTATAAAATTTGGCGAGATAAACCGACAAGAAAAGTATGGAATACAAAGGTCGAATCCAGCCAAATCAAATTGTCGAATTGATTGAACCTGCACAAATTGGTGGATGCTCTTCATTCAAGATTCAAGATAATGGTAACTTGAGCTTGTTCAAGGAGGGCGTTGTTGTCGAATTTAAACTGACAAAGGATCCACGCAATGGACGTAAATGTGCTGAGCTCATACGAGTTTTAGTTGAAGAGACTGCGAATGAAGAAGTTATGGAAGAAAACCCACATAATGTTCGGAATATTCACCCAGCTGAGAATCAATCAATTTTAGATAATGTACGTCAGTTCGATTATGGTCTTCATTTTTATTTGGTTTTTAATCCAATGTTTAATAAAGACGATTTTGAAAAGTTCCAAGGAGATACTCAAGCCCACTCTTTTTACAATCAATTAAAAGATCTTCGTGAAAATAATGATGATGGGTATCTATATTGGGGAAAAATCAGATCTACTGAAACAAATGGTGATCTTACTCGCTCTAAATATGAAGAAGTCATCAAGAATAACAGTAAGAATAACAGTGATACATATTTATTCATTTCTGATTTTAGCCACCTTTGGGTTGCTAAAGTCGAAGAAGTTCTTTTTAAGGTGAGCGAAGAAGAAATCAAGAATCACTCATTGAATTTCTATGCCAATAATATTGATCGTGTTGAAGCGTGGTTCAAAATAAGTGATATGACAATCTTGTCGAACAGGTCGGCAGAAACTATAGATCTTATTTCCAATCTGTATATCAGTAAAAAGAATACGTTAAATTCAAGAGTTGATCAGTTCAAAGATGTGAGTGTGACACCTTATTTGAGTGGATTGCGCTATCCTTTAATTATTCAGGATAAAAGCAAAGAATCATATTTTGGAGAGGAGCCTGAAGTCCTCAAAGAGAACCCGTTGATTGACAAAGACAAGTCAGTAACGAGCATGATTAGAGAGCATGTCTATAGCTATGTCATTCCGAAAGAAGTCTTTGCTAAGATACCTCATTCAGCACAGCGAGAGATATTGTCAGCTGAGATTGAGTTTTCAACAAAAACAGTTACGAAAGAAGATCAGTACAGCAAAGATCTGGGAGTTGCGAGGAAATATCTTATTGTTCTAGAAAAAATTCTGAGTGATTTGATCAAAAAAACTCACCCACCCAAGAGTTCAATGTTCAACAGAGAAGATGATCGGATGCTCTCTATGAATTATATCGCTGAAGCTGTTCAAAATGGTGATCATAATTATTTAAGAGAGAGACATCGTAAACTTCACTTAGCGCTTGAAAAGATATCAAGTAAGCAAAAGCTGAGAGTGTTTTCAACAATTAGAAATAAAAAAGCAGCTCACTTGGCCACTGATGAGCGTATTTCCCATGAAACACTGATCAATGTCAGAAGAGAAATTCTTGGTGTTGGAAAGCTCGGTTTCATCAATCTTCTTTATACATCCTATTACGA
>JBFEVX010000159.1:0-6960 GCA_041546685.1 Bacteriovoracaceae bacterium
GCCACCAAGCCCCAGTCATAGGCTTCTTTTGCTGTTATCATTTCCCCAGTCAAGGCCATCAACATGGCCTTACTTTTTCCAATGGTGCGAGTGAGTCTCTGGGTTCCACCAGCACCAGGTATTGTTCCTATTTTTATTTCCGGTTGACCAAACTTTGCTTCATGACTTGCGATCACGATATCACAACTCATGGCAAGTTCATGACCACCGCCTAAGCAAAATCCATCAACTGCTGCGATAATCGGTTTATTGATAAGGTTTAATCTTTTCCAAAGTTTTGCTCTTTGATCAAGGTATTGGTCTATAACTCCGGATTCGTATAAGGCCTGAATGTCGGCACCAGCTGCAAAGGCCCTCTGATTACCTGTAATGACAATCACTTTGACGGATGGATTATCATCCAAAGACTCAATAGTATTCACCAGCTCGGTAAAAAGTTGATTGTTGATAGCATTGAGAACTTTAGGGCGATTGAGGGTGATCAGGGCAATGTCTGAACGTCCGTTCATCGCTTCATCGAGGAGAATTGTCTCCATGAATACCTCACTTTTTGAGTCCTCTATATTAAAGAAGGTGAGGTGGGTTTAGTAATCACGGGGCGTCAGTTTGATGCGCTGTGTATGTATGCAAGCTGATCCATGTCTTGTTGACTTAAGCCCCTTAAAATCCTACAACTTTCCCTAAACTGAATCCAAGGAGTGAGCATGACTGACACGACCAACCCATTGGGACTAAGAGGCATTGAATTTGTAGAATTTGCCGGACCAGATCCTGATATGCTTCACAGACTTTTTCTCGAGTTTGGTTTCTCAAGAATCGCAACTCATAAAAATAAAAATATCGATTTTTATAAGCAAAATGACATCTACTTCCTCTTGAACAAGGAAGTCGGATCATTTGGTGATAAGTTCCAAAAACTTCATGGTCCATCGATTTGTTCGATGGGGTGGAGAATGGATGATGCAGCCGCTGCCTTTGATGGAGCAGTCAGTAGAGGGGCAAAAGAAGGCAATGGAGATTTCGAGAATGCCAAAGGAAAAATTCCATCAATTTATGGGATAGGTGATTCTTTAATCTATTTTATTGATGAATGGAAAGATCAGGACAGATGGGAAAAAATGGGTTTTGAAAAACTCGACAACCCTGACTTGGTTCCAAATAAAGGTTTTATATGCATTGATCACCTCACAAATAATGTATTTAAGGGTGAAATGGATAAGTGGTGCAAGTTCTATAAAGGGATTTTCGGTTTCACAGAAGTCCGCTATTTCGATATCCGTGGTGCAAAGACAGGCCTTACTTCATTCGCACTCAAGGCACCAGGAAACGGCTTTTGCATTCCTATCAATGAAGGAACTGAGGCCAAATCACAAATCAACGAATACCTTGAAGAATATAAGGGGCCAGGAGTTCAGCACCTTGCTTTCTTGACTCACGATATTTGTCGCTCCATTGATGCACTCGATGGGACATCCATTGAAACTCTCGATATTGACGATGAGTATTACCAGGAAGTTTTTGATCGCGTCCCCAATGTGACTGAAGATCATAAGGCACTTCAAGAAAGGCAAATTCTGGTTGATGGTGATGAGCAGGGGTATCTGCTTCAGATCTTCACCAAAAACATTATCGGTCCAATTTTTGTCGAAGTGATTCAAAGAAAGAATAACTTCGCGTTCGGTGAAGGTAATTTTGGTGCGCTTTTCCGTTCGATCGAAAGAGATCAGCAAAAGCGTGGTTATCTTGATTAATCTCTCAATCTGAAGTGGCGCACTGAGCAGGTGCGCCTCTTTCTGTGCTCTGTGCCATAATGGCAATTTCCCCTTCATTTTAGTAAGATACCGGCATTCAAGGAAGTGACTATGAGTGCCCAGATTCTCAATGGAAATGAATTGATCATTCAAGGTGGTTTGGAAGCCGGCTTCTCCCTTTACACGGGATATCCGGGATCACCTTTGGCAGATTACTTCAATATTCTCTATCAAAAGAAAGCTGAAATGGCGGCGAAAGGAATCAAAGTTGTCATAGCCAACAGTGAGGCCAATGCTGCTGCTATGGCATCTGGTGCAAAACAGGCCGGTAGAGATGTCATGGTGGCCATGAAGTCGATGGGACTCCATGTGGCCAGTGACGCTTTAAGTGTTGGAAACTTTGCCAATCCGGGAACTCCTAAAATTGATCCAGACACAGGTGAAGAGATTTGGCCTGGTGTCGTTATTGTTGTTGGTGATGATCCTTGGTCGATGTCTACCTCAACACCTGCAGATTCTCGCTATCTCTATAAACATTTACATATTCCTTTCCTTGAACCTTCGACTCCAACAGAACTCAAGGATTGGATCAAAATATCACTTGAGATTTCAAAAAAGACTTCTGTTTATCAAGGACTTCTTCTAACCACTTTCATGGCAGAAGGAGGAGGAAGAGTAGAGTTAGGTGAAGAAGCAAAAGTTGATCCTTCAAAAGTTCACGTGAACACTTCTGAATTTGATCTTTCAAGAAACGTCATGGTGCCACCAAACTCTTTGATGGCCGACGTGAGTATGATCAAAAACCGTTTCCCAAAGGTGAAAAAGGTTCTAAAAGAACTCGCCCTCGACACCGTTGTTGGAAATAGTGAAAGCAAGATTGGAATCATTTCTTCTGGTGTTATTTACGAAACAGTTAAACAAGTTCTGGATGAAGGAGACTATCTTCCACATCTCGATCTTTATAAAGTTGCCTGTTCCTATCCTCTAGTAGATGAGCTTTTGGTTCCTTGGCTTAAGAGCAAAGAAACTCTCATCGTTGTTGAAGAGAAACGTGGTTTTCTGGAAAATGAAATCAAGGAACTTTGTCAGGAACAAGGATTATCTCCAAAAATATTTGGTAAAAAGTTTGGAGATCAGGAAGGATTTCCAGCTTTTGGTGGTTTAAGTTTTGAAATCGTCAGAGATAAACTTTCAAACCTCGCCAAAGAGTTGGGGTTACATCAATGTTCTAATCTTAATTATTCCAGCAAGGGGTGGGAGAACCCTTTACCTCGTAGACTTCCAACATTTTGTCCTGGTTGTCCTCACCGAGAAACACTTTCTCTTTTAAAAGACTTACGTCGTCGTTTAAGTGAAGAAAATATAGATCTCGTCAGTCACGGCGATGTTGGTTGTTATAGTTTAAGTTTTCTTCCTCCATTCAAAGAAATGCACAATCTTTCGGCCATGGGGCAAGGTGGAGCTCTCGGCGCTGGTATGGATATGTTTACAGACAATCCAAGCGTAGTTTTGATGGGGGATTCTACTTTCTTTCATAGTGGAATGACCGACATTTCCAACTCTGTACAAAGTGGTCACAATATCACTTATATTCTTCTTGATAATGACAATACTGCCATGACTGGTCATCAGATGACTCCACGTTCAGGTGAATCTGTGGACGGACACGTCCGACCTCGACAAGACATGCTTCGTACAGCAAGAGCATTAGGAGTTCAGCAGGCGATAGAAGTGAATCCTAGTGATCGTTATTTTTATCAGAATCTCCTGTTTGAGTACGTTAAAAAGCCAGGAGTCAAAGTCATCGTTTCAAATAAAGAATGCGGACTGACTTTCCATGGTCGTAAGAAGGCCCAAGAGAGAAAATTGTTTGCTGACGGTAAAACGCAAGAGACACGGGAATTCTATCAGATCAATACACAGGCCTGTGAAGATTGTAGGGAATGTGTTGAGCTTACGGGTTGTCCAGGTCTTACTCAGACATTTGATGCTTACGGTTCTAAGGTCATGATCGATCCGCAGATTTGTGTCTCAGACTCTTATTGTACAAAAATAAAGGCCTGCCCAAGTTTTGAAATGGTGGAGGTTCTCAATTACCATCCAACCAAGTATCAAAAAGAGACAGAGTCTCTTGATTCAACTGCGCATCTTCCAGAACCTGATCAGGCAAAGACTTTGGACACCATTGCCACTGGGGATGACTGGCATTGTGTGGTTACTGGTGTTGGAGGTTCCGGTGTTACAACCATCTCACGAGTTCTGGCGGAAGCAGCTAGAGAAATGGATGGCCGTAACGATCTTGATTTTAAGTTTATGGATCAGAAAGGCCTCGCTCAAAGAAATGGGAATGTGACAGGACATTTATGTCTTTTCAGTAAAGGTAAATCTAAAGGGGCCGTGACTCCTCTTGGAAAAGCCGATTTGATGGTATCTCCTGACCTTCTTGATGGAAGTCAGCATATCGGTTTTCTTGCACATGATGGGCTACTTCTTCTCGACCAGAAATTTCAAATGCCTTTATCAATCATGCTAGATAGAGGAGTTGAGCAAGAACCTTTATCTGAAAAACAGATGAGAACACTTATTAAAGACAAAATGGGTGAACACGTTAAGCTTTATCCCATGAAAGAAATTTGCGATCGATTATTTGGGAAGGCTGTTTATGCTTCTGCCATGATTCTAGGAGTTGCCTTCCAGTCGGGGCGAATTCCATTCAAACTTACAAACATGCTCGATGCTTTTAGAAATACAATGAAAAAAGGCGAGCTTGAAAACAATCTCAATGCCTTTCATATAGGGAGAAGACTTTACCTTGAAGGAGCAGAGGCGGTATTGGCCTCCTTAGCACCTAAAGAAAAGGATCCGACCATGATTTCGTTGTTGGGCCTTTCTTTGAAACAAAGTTTGCTTCCATGGCATAATAAAAATGTAGTGATTAAAAGCTATAATCATTACCTGAACAGACTTGCAGGATATTTTCCAGATATTAAACGTGAACACTTGGCACAATATCTTCATGATATTTTCATTTATGATAGAGGAGCAAAGGCTCAAGACTTTGTTACTCACGCAGGACATGTCTCTGAACTTTATAGAGACAAAGAAGAACAAAAGATTGCCCTTCGCACCTTGGCAAAGACCTATTGGGTAAAAGATGAAGTCTTCGTCAGTCATTTGATGCTTTCTCCTCTCCAAGCATGGCAAGACCGAAAAATGTACGGGCGTCTAGGTACATCTTTCAGGAAAGTTCATATCAACAGACCTGCTTTTGATTTGTTTGGAAAAACTTTCGAATTCGACATTAATCCAAAAGACTGGATGCTCGCAGTTATGAGGCATTTCAGGATACTGCGCTTGATTCTTCCCTCCTGGCACAAAAAGGAGAGAAAAATCAATGATCAGATTAGAAATGAAATCCTTGGAAGTCTGACCAAAATTACTGATGGTGAAAGAAGGACTAGACTTAAAAAACTCGAAAACATCAAGGGTTACCGTGATGTCAGGTACAAGAGTGCCAACGGTATTGTTGATTTTGACAATGGTCATGGTGTTGCTGGGAATACTCAGGAACAGGTATGAGAAAATCAGTTTCAGTTATTTTTACTCATAAAGAAAAGATTTTTTATGTTACAAGACAGAACTATCTCTCTGTATTTCCTGGATATACTGCCTTCCCTGGCGGGAAAGTTGATAAGAATGAGTCGAATGAAAAAATTGACAACTCATTGGTCTCATCATTTGATCCTATTTTAATTCATGCTCTCTCCAGAGAATGTCAGGAAGAACTTAATTTCGATTTGATTGGTGCTCTTGAGTTTGGAGATGTACTCGACATCAAGATGATTGGTCTGGCCATCACTCCTGAATTTAATCCCTATAGATTCGAAAATTATTATTTTAAAATTGAGTTGGATTCAGAGATTGACTTTGATGTCGATGAAAATGAAGCAGCTGTTTCTGGGTGGATTTCTCCTGATGATCTACTTGCCATGTATGATAGAGCAGAGATTATGGCCGTTCCACCTACTGTTGGAATAATTAGAGCACTTGCAATTGATATGAACTTCGTTGATGAACTGGAGCTTACACTTCCTCATGATCCTGAAACAGAAGTTCCAATGATCGAGTCGATAAGAGGAGTCAGGCAATTCCTCCCTTTGAGTAAAACTTTTCCGCCGGCAAACAGAACAAACTGTTTTTTGATTGGGGATGATAGAGAAGGGATATTAGTTGACCCTAGTCCCAGAGACGACAAGGAAAAATTCAAACTTTTGAAGAGTCTTGGAAATTACGTTGTAGATGAAATTTTCATTACTCACCATCATCCTGACCATCATGAGTTTGCTGTTGAAATAGCACAAACATTGGATGTCTCACTCGGGATGAGTCAATGGACTCATGATCGAATAAAGAAAATATGGGGCGATGATTACTTCCATGATCGCAATGTCAAGATTTTCAAAGAGGGAGACGTTCTCACTACCGTGCTAGGTCAGAAGATCAAGATTTACGAGGTTCCTGGTCACGATGAAGGTCAACTAGCGCTTGCTCCCGAAAATCTTAATTGGTTTCTAGTTGGAGATCTTATTCAAACTGTAGGAACAGTAGTAATTGGGGGAGAAGAAGGGGATATGGCCAAGTATTTTGATTCCCTTCAAAAGGTAATTGACCTTTCCCCTCGTTTCATCATTCCTAGCCATGGTATCGCTCTAGGTGGTACGAACAAGTTATCTATGACACTCAAGCATAGGAAGCTTAGAGAACAGCAAATTCGAGAATTGTATACTGAAGGTAAAACCCGACAAGAAATGTTGGATATCGTTTATGAAGGACTAGATGAAAGGCTTCATAAATACGCCATGAAAACAATTGAGGCCCATTTAAAAAAACTAGGTCTTGAGATAGAATAACTTTCATATCTCACAAAGGATTTTTAAATGAAAAAGATGCTCTTTATTCTCGGGCTTTCCGTTTTGTTCACCAGTTGCGCCACCGTCTTTAGTAAACCAGAAGATACTGTCACCATTAAAACTGCTCCTGAAGGAGCAACAGTTTTTCTAGATGGTAATGAAATAGGTAAAACACCGCTGACTAAATCAATCAAACGAAGGATGGCTGCCCATAAAGTTACTATCAAGAAAAAAGGTTATAAGAGTCAGACTTTTACTCTTAAAAAGTCTCTGACCACGGCCGCTTTTTTAAAAAATAA
>JBFEVX010000136.1:0-9064 GCA_041546685.1 Bacteriovoracaceae bacterium
CATTACTTATGAAGCCGATATAGAATTTGAAAAACATAATAAAGGTTGTGTTATGAAAATTTTGAAATTTCTTTTTATCTATCTAGTCTCAATTCAACTTGCTTTTGCTGGCAAATATCAGGATGCAATGTTGGGTCAGTACCCATTGCTGACAAAGAAAGAAGAAGTAAAGAGTATTCAAAAAGTTGTTGATCAGTTCAAAAAATTCAAAATGGTCAAAGACTATTTAAAGATAGTTCATAATCCAAACTTGAAAACGAAGATCAATAAAAATGGCAATGCACAGGCCTCTAGAGTTATTTTTAAGAATGGTGTTGTTCATGTAAGAACCAACCATCTGGTCAATAAGCTGGTATTTGATCTAAATGCCGGGTTTGTAATGATTGATGGAAAGAAGGTTGACCTAACAAAAATAAAAGACAGTGAAGACTACTGGAATCAAATTGAATCGGCCGTAAGAACTCAAAAGACGACTGGAGTCTTTGATTTGTTGATACCACAGGCCCATGCAGATTTTATTCTCATTGCAATTGCTATCATTTCGATTTCAGTTGTGATTGATGCACTTGTTTCAGCAGTCAGTAGAACAAAGTGTCAGGAAAAGGCCAAAGAAGCTTATAACAATCTCGTAAACGTTCAAAGACATTGTAAGGAAGATGTTTCGAGTGTGATGTCTTCACAGATCAAAAAAAATGATACTGAAACGGCTAAATACCTACAAAACATTTTCAATAGAATCAATTCGATTCGACCAGAAGATCTGAATGCCACGACTTGTGAAGAAGCTGTAAGTAATCAGTTTGAGACTTGGGAAATTTATAGATTTGAAACTTGTCTTGAAGCAGCACCAGGATTTGTGCCAGATATTTCTTCCAAGAAGCTATGTGATCAGATAAAGGTGACAGAAAAATGTCTCACAGAATTTATTGATCTCGATCCAGAGGCAATTTCGAATAGAACTCATGAAGATAATGTACAAAGTAATGAGCAGAACAACGTTAATCAGGGCAGCTCAGCCGGCTCAAATCAGTAAAATCTTCCAAATTGGCAGAAAGGCATATATTATGCCTTTCTGTTAACCGTATTCAGGAAAGACCATGTTAAGCATTTCCAATGTATCTAAAATTCAAGGGGGAGAATCCCTTTATTCGAAGGCATCATTTCAAATCAATCCAGGTGAGAAAGTGGGATTGGTAGGACCTAATGGAGCTGGAAAGACAACTCTTTTTAGAATGATCATTGGTGAAGATAAGCCTGATGAAGGACAAATCAGCTTTGGTGATGGCCTGAGACTGGCTTACTTTTCTCAAAATGTTGGAGAAATGGCCGGGCGTACAGCACTTGAAGAAGTTGTTGAAGGAGATGCTTCGATCGCACTCATGAAAAAACAGCTTCGTGAATTCGAGGCCAAGCTTTGTAATCCTGAAATTACTGATGATGAAATGAATAAAGTTCTTGAGCAAATGGGGGACGTACAGACTCACTTTGAAAAAGTGGGGGGGTACGATCTTGAAACCAGAGCTGAAGAGATTCTGACAGGTCTTGGGATTTTCCCTGAAGATCACCATAAAATGGTTGAAGAGTTCTCGGGCGGTTGGAAGATGAGAATCGCTCTCGCAAAGGTTCTTGTTCTCAACCCTGATCTCATTATTATGGATGAGCCCACCAACTATCTTGATATGGAGACTATCCTATGGTTGGAGGAATGGCTCCAGAATTTCAAGGGTGCAATTTTCATGACTACCCACGATCGTGATTTCATGAATAATGTCTGTAAAAAAACAGTTGAGATTGCCTATAAAAAGATCACTACTTATTCAGGTAATTATGACTTTTATATGAGAGAACGTGACATACGTCTCGAAAACCTGAAGGCCGAGGCCAGTAGACAGCAAGAGATGCTCTCCAAAGAGGAAGAGTTTATTGCCAAGTTCAAGGCGAGAGCATCACATGCCGCCCAAGTCCAGTCTCGAATAAAGAAGCTTGATAAGATTGACCGAATTGAAATACCAGCTGAGGAAGAAACAATTTCATTTGATTTTCCTGAGCCGCCTAGAGGAAGTGATGATGTTATTATCATCAATGAACTTGGAAAGTCATGGAACAAGAAGGATGGATCCACACATAATGTTTTTGATAATCTTACTTATACGGTCAAACGTCTTTCCAAAATTGCAGTTGTCGGAGTCAATGGAGCCGGCAAGTCGACATTATTGAAATGTATTTGTGGGGAAACTGAGCCAACTAAAGGCGAAGTTCGATTGGGGCCTTCCATCAAGGTCGGTTATTTCAGTCAATACTCTCTAGAGGTCCTCCAACCTGAGGCCACTGTTGAAGAACAGATGCGTTCCAATTTACCACAGGCCAGTGATGGTTATGTGAGAAACTTACTTGCAGCTTTTCTATTCAGAGGCGATGACGTGAAAAAGAAAATTCGCCATCTTTCAGGTGGTGAAAAGTCCCGGTTGGTTCTAGCTGGAATATTTTCTTCTGGAAATAACCTTTTGGTTCTTGATGAGCCTACCAACCACTTGGATATGAAGTCTCGTGAAATTCTAATGGATGCACTCAAACGCTATGAAGGAACAGTTCTTTTTGTCA
Source organism: Bacteriovoracaceae bacterium (assembly GCA_041546685.1). Lineage (GTDB taxonomy): Bacteria > Bdellovibrionota > Bacteriovoracia > Bacteriovoracales > Bacteriovoracaceae > M0603. The sequence goes on from JBFEVX010000136.1 coordinate 2,602, forward strand.
GTCACGACAGGCACTTTCTCCATGAGATTGCTGGTCTAGTGATGGAAGTCAGCAAAGGTGGTGTTCAATTGTATCCAGGAAGTTATTCTTACTATCTCGAAAGCAAGAATTAGAAAGCTTGAGGAAGTTCAAGAAATAATGCTGTTCCAATATCTTCCTCTTTTACTAGAGGGGTGATATCTTCAACTCTTTCTAAGGCCGTTTTGATGGCCTTGTCGATGTCCATTTTTCGAATAAGAGAAACTGTGAAGATTGCTCTGTCTGGGTTAACGATTCCACCACTGACACTGTCTTTTTTCATCATAGGTTTATTGTCGGAAGTTTCAATGATGATTTTCTTGATTAAGCCAGGATTCAATTTAATTTTATGCTTTTTTGCTTTCTCCATCATCTTTGCTGATAGGTTAGCGATATAAGGTGCAGCTTGGCTAGTTCCATTGACCTGGAGAGTTCTGTCTCCATGGAGTCTGTCTCCTGGAATAGATGATTCAATAGCAAGTCCAGGGGCAAAGACGTCAACTGTCTTTTCTCCATAGTTTGAAAAGTACGCTCTTTCTTCGTGACCTTTGGAAGCACCAACAGCTATGACATTTTGCAATCTGGCGTTACTTGGATAATGAGGTTTTACATCATTATCATCTTTTGCGTTCCCTGCAGAAAACGTAAAAAGAATGTCGTGATACCGAGATAACAATTTCTCTGTTTGTAGACAAAGGTAGTCACCAAAGTAAACCGCCAGTTCTTCTTGTATTTTCTCATCAGGCTTCTTACCAAACTGCTTTTCATAAACTTCTTCGGCCTTATCGAGTAATCCACTATAGCTTTTACCAAAACTGCCGTTGATAACTTGTACTTGTCCTGCCGCCAGCTTGATTCCGGCTTCAAGTTTTCTCATTTGCCACCAAGTGTATTTTCTAAAAAAAGATTTGATGTGATTGATGGCCTTACTACCAGCAAGTCCTGCCTTGGCTTCAAACTCCGGCTCAATCCATAGTCCGAACTCATTGTAACCAAGGTATCGAACAGGTTTGAATTGAATATCGTATTTGGCGTAAATACCTTCAGTCGATGTGGCGATTCCTGTGACGTGAGTTCCGTGAATGAAGCCTGTGAAGCCTTCTCTCGCTTTTTTGAATTCTTCGTCTTTGAGTTTTTCTTGATACCAATCAAGCTCACTAGGAGTGATGGTCCCAAGACTTTTTTTTGCACGGATGCGATAGTATTTGAAAACATCAGATGGAAACTTGCCTCTAAGTGAATCATCGAAGAGTACATCGTTATTATCGATTAAATTCCAACCAATGATATCGTCGATAGCGCCATTTCTGTCGTCATCACGTCCGTTCGGCCTTTCATTTGGATTTTCAAAGACTCTGTCTGACAGCCACTGATGAGTGATATCAAAACCAGAATCCATCACACCAATTACTGTTTTGGCCTCTGTGTTTGAGGTGAGCATGGCCAACATGATGAGGGGAATAAGAATTTTAAGCATGAAATCTTTTAGAAAGTCTTGTGTGATCCGTCAAATGCAATGTGCTATCTGTTTGTGATTACAGTGCTTTAGAGGTGCATTAGGAGGAAGTCTAGCGCCTCTTTGATGGAGAAAACTGAGACAACAACACCTTGGTCATTGATGATAGGGACGTGACGAAAACGCTTCTCGTTCATTAGCCTCATGGCCGATTCAAAGGTGTCCTTAGTTGAAAGTGTGAGAGGATCTGGTGTCATGACATCTGTTGCTGATAACTTTTCCATACTATTGGTTGGGTCAGCTAGATGGTTGATGATATCCCTCTCTGTAATGACTCCTTCAAGTTTTGGACCTTTCATTACCAAGAGAGCACCAATATTGTTTTGGTGGAGTATGGAAATCACATCTTCTAGTGGCGTTGACTTCTCCACTGATAAGACATTTTTTGAATGGAGTTTGGAGAGTTTCAAGGAGAGAAACTCATCTTTACTTGTGATTGTGAAATCGAGATCCATTTTAGCCTCAGTGAGCGAGAGAGTTACCTTCTACTTCAAGGTTCTCATCTAAATGGGTATCTGTCAGGAGTGAATCGTCATTCAAAAGAAGTTCCAGATCAGCAGGAATTCTTGTGGCCTTGTATTTCTTGCCATTGGCCGTTCTGACCCAGTAGCCATCAATAATATGGCCTTGGAACATGATTCGTATTGGTTTGATTGTTACAATTTGTTCGAGGTTGATAAGGATCGGGTAATCGATACTATCGATTGTCTGATCATCCTCGTTATTGAGTACTCTGAATAGTTTCAACATATTAACCTCTTTTGTCTGCAACTTACATCAAGCTGCAGACGAGGTCCAGATCAGAATAAAATTTACAAGGATTCTAGTGAAACGTAGTTTCCATCACTTGTATTACTTGGAAATTTAACACTTCTTTGGAAGTTCCAAGTTTTTCCTGATGCCTGAACAGTGAAGGCATAGTTACCTTCTTGAAGAATTTTATAATATTCACCGTTACCAAATGGGTATGAACCAATGTTCTTTCCATTGTCGAGATTTGTAATTTGGACAGAACCTTTCAATCCTTTATCGACACTGGTGAAGCCCAACCCTTGATCAACTCTTTCGAGGTACTTGATCAATGATTCACGGTTCTTATCATAGTAACTTTGAATTTGTGAGTAATCCGGCCATTTAGTGTTAGAGAGTTCTACAGTAACCTGAAGATCTCCGTGCCAGTGGTAACTCCAGTCTTGCATGCCACCGTCAACTTCATACCACCTGTAACCGTTCACGATTCCACCTGGAAATCTGTTTGAGTCATACATTCCAGGGACTTCACTGGCGTATTCTGTTGAAAGGTCAACAATCAATTCTTCAAGAGGGTGGTGATCACTGGTTGTATCCCACGGGTAGTTCACAACTTCTGAACCACCATGAAAATTTGCAGAGAGTGCAAATTTTCTCTGAGCTTGAAATCGCATCACAGCTTTGGTCTCAGGGGCCCTACCGTCAGGGTTGTTTGTATTGTCTTGAGTCGTGAAATCTGGAAAGTCTCTGTTGAGGTCAATCCACTTGGCATTACCACGTCTCATGCTTTTTGATCCATCTGGATTCATTGTTGGAACTATGTAGATCTCACGGTTGTTGACCAAGTCACGAATTCTTTGGTCGCCTTTTTTATAATTCTCAAGAATATCTCTGATCAGAATAACCATCAACTCCCGACCAACAATTTCATTCCCGTGCATGTTCGCGATGTATTTGACCTCTGGTTCTGTTTCATCTTGATTGACGTTATCAGAGATTTTCACAACCCATAGATCTCTACCTTGTTCAGATTTTCCTAGGGAATCAAGTTTCATGATATCTGGATGGGCTTGAGCAAACTTTTTAAGTTCTTTTTCAATTTCTTCAGGCGTCGGGTAGTTTTGAAAAAGTGTACGATTCTTATTGAGAGACTGTTCATCTTCAAGATTGATACTGTCGATCCCCAAAGAATCAATCCATTTTCCTGTACCTTTAGGTCCATAAACTTCGTAACCTTTAGTACCCATGTGATCAATGGTTATCGCCTTGTGCTTGTTGAATAGTTTGATGAACTTTTTGTCAGCATCGAAGACGTAATGGCCTTCATGAGTGACTGGCCCAATTGCATTGGCCCCTGTGGCAAAAAGCATGGCCGCACCTAAGGCCAATGTTTTCCAAGACATGTTCTCTCTCCCGCGCATGAGATTGTGTAGAGGAGACATTACTCCTTCCCGTCTCTTACAGCAACTTGAAGGGCGGTTTTGTGAAAAGAATACAATGATGTAAGTTATTGAAAACAAAGGACTTTGAATGTTTGAATGAGCAAACAGATACGCAGATTGCTTTTATTATCTTACATTTCTAGCTTGAGGGTCAGGACCAATGGGTAATGATCACTTGGGAGGCGGTTCCTGTCATAGATGGTTTTTGGTAATGGAATCTGATTGCCATCTTTATCTTTGAAGCGAACCGCTCCTGACTTTTCTTTGTCGATAAGTTTTTCAGTTCTATCTTGAAACAGAATATAGTCGAGTTGGATCATTTCTCTTTGGCCTTGATTGAATTGGGCCATGGAAAATTTTTCTGACTGTGGGAGATCTTTGAATTCAAGAATGTCTTTGAAATTCAATGAGCGAATAGAGTCAAACTCTGAATCCATTTCTTCTCCTTTGACTCTGCCGTTGAAATCACCGGTCAAAATAATATGAGTCTCAGGAGATTTTATGAGTCTCTCTTTCACAATTTCCGCAAGTGCATCGGCTTCAGCTTTTCGATGACCTTTGCCTTTAAAGTCGTCGCCGCGTCTGTCCCACTGACTTTTGAAGTGTACTAGATAAATATTGAGTTGGAGATTTCTCTTGTTGTCAGTTACTTGCAACTCAAGGACATTTCGGGAAAACTTTTGTTTTCCGTGTGGTTCTTCAAGGCCACTTTCGCGCGCTTTTTGATTTTCAATTTCATCATTAGGATATGTGAAATCAAGAATTCGGTTTTTATGGGTGAATACATCAAATTTGTAGGGAAGATTTTTTTTGACCAGATAACCGACTTCAATTCCTCTATCGGAATTGCCTTCCAAAAGGTAAACGTCGTATTCATCATTTAGGTTATTCTTTATAAAGTACTCGAGTGAGGAACGACCACCGACCTCGCTCAAGGCACAGATATCGAGATCAATTTCCTTGATCATTTTGGCAATCTCTTTGACTTTTAATTCATCCTTTAAATTGACCAGCCCTCGTGATGGGGAGAGTGATTCACTTGTAAGGAAAAAATTTTCCATATTGAAGCTTAAAAGGCTCAAAGACTTCAATTACAACTCCAACCGAAAACAAAAGTTTGAAACTCTTTAGTCGAGTTGTTCCAAAGGGCCTTGCAGTAATGACCCATATAAAGATTTGTCATTTTTATATTGGTTTTAAAAACGGCATCGAGGGCAGCCGGGCAAGATACTTCGCGTGGGTAGGATTTTGGTGAAGCAATGGGGGCAACGTTTATAGCTCCTTTGGAGCTGATTTGAAGCCCATAGTATTTGCCCTCTTCTTCTCTGGTGAAATAAATCCCAGAGTTATCAACCATGATTGGGAACTCAGAACGTGGGTGAAAATAAGACTCCAGCTTTCCTGATTTCGTCAGTGTCCAGGTTTTACTCAACATCAGCTTATGTTCAGGTAGGGACATGGATTCAAATTGCTTGAAGTTGCTTACCATGGCCTCGCCCATGAAAATTCTTTGAGCAGGCTCTTTACTTTGGTGATTGGAGCAATGACTGTCCCAGATAACCAAACGATGATTTGGATCCTGCGTTTCCTTTTCTTGACTGTGAACCCAGAAACCTATTGGGATACCGTATTTTTCTTTGAAGTTGTTCAGTCCTCTTGTGGCCTTTTGTTTGTCACTGGGAGAGGCCTTGAGAACATCAACCCATTTTTTTCTAAGGATTCCAGTTTCTTTACTGCACGTGGAATTTGAAGGACAGCCTTCATAAATATGCCCCAACATGTATGGCTTGAAGTCCTCCTGTCTGATGGTAGGAAATTGCCTCTTAGGTTCTAATTGGGCCTGGTTTTTTGTTGATTCCTCAGCAAAAACCGATAAATGGGTAAAAATGATCAGTAAGGATATAAGCGAATTCTTCACTCTATTATTCTAGACACTGTCTACGTGGGGGTCAAAGAGAATTTGAGAGTTGAGGCGACTATATCTTGTACATAATTTGCAAAAAATCCCGGTGTGGGTACAATATATAGTACAGACACACAGGAGAGAAATCATGAAGATTAAACGCTTATTCACACACAAAGGGAAGGATCCCTACCAAGACATCGAGTTTGAAAAACGGACTAGTGAGGTCAGGAATCTGAACGGCACTGTTTCAAACTCGGTAGAAATCACTGTACCAAAACAGTTCTCTACTGTTGCCGGAGACATCCTTGGGCAAAAATACATGCGAAAGGCCGGAGTCCCTTTATTGGATTCCAACGGTAAAAAGATTAAAAATGAAAAGGGAGAAACTCAAACCGGTGGGGAAACAGATGCCAGACAAGTCTTTGATAGAATGGCGAGCTGTTGGAGACATTGGGGAGAAGAGTTTGGCTACTTTTCAAAAAAAGAAGATGCAAACGCCTTCGAAGATGAAATCAAATTCATGCTGGCGAATCAATATTCAGCACCGAACTCACCACAATGGTTCAACACAGGTCTTCATCATGCCTATGGAATAGATGGACCTGCACAAGGGCATTATTACGTTGACCCTGAAACAGGAAAAGTAAAAAGGTCCAACTCATCATATGAAAGACCTCAACCACATGCTTGCTTCATTCAAAGTATCAATGATGACCTTGTGAATGAAGGAGGAATCATGGACCTATGGGCCAGAGAAGCAAGACTTTTCAAGTATGGCTCAGGAACTGGAACTAACTTTTCAAACCTTCGAGGCTCTGGTGAGCATCTTTC
>JBFEVX010000029.1:0-35239 GCA_041546685.1 Bacteriovoracaceae bacterium
AAGTTTTTGACAAATAAAAGGAGTAAAAAAGCGACTCCCCCTAACTTGATCACTTTTTCTATACGTGGAAATTTCTCCATCAATTGATAGCCAAAAAAGACCAGGAAGAAAGAGAGCCCAAACAATGAGTGATAGGCATATCGATCTGCTACATAGCTCATTTTTTGGAATTCAAAGGGAATTATTCCTGAAATAGGAATGAGAAGAATAAAGAAGAAGAGTATTCCAGAAGTAATTTTACGTAGTTCTTTCTTGGTCATTAAAGCAACTAAAAAACAAAAGATTGAGAAGTTGAACATCGGGACCATAAATTTGTTATTCCCGGCTAATTCAGCAATGATGTCGAAAATACTTTCTGGGTAGATTACTTGTAGTTTGAATGGGAGTAAGACCTTGAAGAGATAGAACACAAAAGCATTGCTGGCTACAAAAGCTTTTTGGTACCATGCTATGAGCTTGAAAACATCAGCTTCAATGCCTTCGACATGTAAAAGTGAAAGAGCAATTGTTAGTGCAAAGTAATAAGTAAAGAGCCACCATTTTTCTTTTATATTTCTTTTCAGAATAAAAAAATCGGTAATGATAAAAATCACCGGAAATACAGCTGATACAGGTTTACTGAGTAAAGAGAGTGTATAAAAAATAATTGAAAATATAATTGGCTTCGCACTCTCTTTGTCACTCATCCCCTGAATTTTTATGTAGTTGTCATAAGCAAGCAGGGCGAAAAATAAACTTAATATCCCTTTTAGTGAAGATATCCAAACAACAGTTTCAACGTTCATGGGGTGAATGAGAAAATATACGACTGAGCCAAATAGAATCAAAGAGTATTTTGAACGATTTTCTTCTGATGAAAGGTCATAGAGAACTTTAAACAGCATGTAACAAGTTCCTCCATGGAATAAAATATTCAAAAAACGAAATGGCCCAGGTGTTTCTCCAAAAAGAGCATATGTGATTTGCCAAAAATTATAAGGAATCGGAATTTTTGAATTAAGCCAAAATCCAAAAAAGTTTTTGAGACTGAACTCTTTCACCAGATCATTGACAAGAATATAACTGCCATCATCGAAGACAAAAAATGGGAAATGGAGAGTATGTCCATACACCGCATAGGAGAGAATGATGAAGATGGCGACTAGTGGCCAGCCGGGCCGTAACCAGTCATGGTTCTTATCCATATAAATCTAATTATATCGTGCACTTGGCTTGCTTTTGTTGCGGTGGGAGAATTTGCCTTATGGAAAGACATATAATGATACAAAAAGTGCCCCTACCAGGAGAGTAGGGGCACAAGGGATTACGAGATGTAAGTAGACAGAAGCTCTCGGGAATTCTCATCTAGAGTTTCCGGTGTTGGTATTCGAAAAAGGTCACCATTCAAATCTTGAATAATGACCCCTCCGTCATCCTGGAGACTCGGCCAATCATCCAGACGTGTTTGGATGGAGCGTTCACCACCTTTGGTGGCTATTTTATAATTTCGAAGCTCGACATCCTCAATCACATCGACGACTTTTACGATTTCGTGGATGTAATCGCTCTTGTCCAGATATGAGGCCAGGTTCTTCCTGGATTCTGCATCCAGCTGGGTGAGATTTTCAACCAGATAAACTTCCGAATCCTCAACATCTCTTAGGGACAGGTACTCGAGAGGATGAGTCCAGGGAAAGCACTTTTTCACCTGGATCTCGTACTCATCCTCACCCTTTAAGAGGTAGAGTTGCCTGTTCTGTTTGTAGTAAATCTTCACATCACTCATAAAACCTCCTTAGAGTACAAACGATTCACTCATTTCCTGCTGCATCTTATGAAGAGTGGCGTATTTTCCATCTTCTTTCGAGAGCAGTTCGGCATGAGTTCCTTCTTCTGCGATCTGACCTTTGTCGATGACAAAAATACGATCAGCTTTTCGAAGAGTACTCAGCCTGTGGGCCACAGCAAATACGGTTCGACCTTCAATCAGTTTGTCGAGAGCATCCTGGATCTTCCGTTCAGTCTCTGTGTCCACCGCACTTGTTGCCTCGTCCAGAATCAAAATCTTCGGATCGTGGAGGATGGCCCGTGCAATGGAAACACGCTGTCTTTCACCACCGGACAAAGTATGTCCTCTTTCTCCCACAACAGTTTCGTAACCTTGTGGGAGACGTGTGATGAAGTCGTGCGCATTTGCAATCTTCGCGGCTTCAATCACTTTTTTCATATCTGCTTTTGGCAAACCGTAGCAGATATTTTCAAAAATAGTCCCGTGGAAGAGGTAAGGCTCTTGAAGAACCATACCAACTTTCTTCCTAAAGGCACCGGCTTGAAGCTCACGAAGATCGTGCCCATCAATTTTTACACTTCCTGATGTGACGTCATAAAATCTGGCGATCAACTTTGTAATTGTGGATTTACCACCACCACTTGAACCTACCAGACCAATCATCTCACCTGGCTTAACCTTGAAGTTGACTCCTTTGAGGATGCTTCTGACTCCATCATAAGAAAAAGTCACATCCTTGAATTCAACTTCACCTTTCAATTCATCATCACTCAAGACTCGGTCACCCTTTGTGATCGAAGGCTTGGTGTCGAGGATCTCGAAGATCCTATAAGCCGAGCTCAAAGCTCTGTTCAGCATCCTGGCCATCTGACCAATCACCTCTATTGGTTGGCTGAACATGGTCATATAGAGCAGGAATGAAACAAACGTACCTGCTGTCAGGTGACCCACTTCGCTCTCATCTGAGATCAACCTTGGAATTGCCATTGTCCAAACAGAAAGCAAAACCAATTGGATTCCAAGCATCAAAAGAGGCCAGAATCGTGTCCACGCACGGTGGATATTGTTGAACTCAACTGTCACGACCTCGTTTCGTTTGTTGAAACGTTTGATCTCCTTTTTCTCCTGGTTAAAGGCCTTTACCACTTGGATTCCCGGAACAGTATCCGCTAGAACCGCAGTAAGGTTGGACCATTTTCTCCAGGCCTTGATGAAAAGTTTCTGCATCTTTTCACCATGAAGATAGATCGCAAGCAAAAACAAAGGAACTGGCACTGCCATAATCAATCCCAGTCGCCAATCGAGTGAGATCAAGACACTACTCAGACCAATGATAGTCACCAAGGCAATCCCGACTTCAACTACACCGAAGGCCACAAAGTCCCAGATTCTGTCAGTGTCGGAGCTCACCCTTGAAATGATGGAACCGGTTTGCTTTCTGGAATAAAAGTCCAATCCAAGCGATTGTAAGTGTGTGTACAGTTGCTTACGGAGATCGAGAGCAACATACTCACCTAGAATAGACATCTTACTCAGTCGCACCCATACGAAAAACTCTCGTGAAACGTATGTGGCAAACAAACCACCAATCAGTATCCAGGCCATCATCATGGCACGATCTTGGTCGAGGCCTCCCTTTTGGAAGGGCTTAACCACATGATCGATCAGATACCCCGACAAGTAGGCAGGGATCAGGGCCACTGTTGTAGCGGCTACAGCACCGAGGGCTCCAACAATCAGCTGCTTCTTGTAGGGCAGCAAATAGGAAAGCAATCGGATCAACGTTGTTGCTTTCTTGTCCGTGAGCCCGTTTTGAGCATCAAGGAGCGGCTTTAAAATCGCTCGTTGGTACTCTTCATCCGGGTTCCACTCTTCAGGTTTGTTGTGCTCGATACCTTCCATCTTCAGCTCAACCAGATACTTCAAGTGACCCATGATGATCTTCTGCCTACCAGAAAAGACCAAAGTCAAAAGAGGTGGCATGTCATCAGCAGTCAAAATTTCGTAAATGGTTGCACTTTGCGAGTTCTTTTCTTTGATACTTGAGATCTTCGAAATTTCAAATTCACAAAGTTTTACCAGTTTCCCATTTTGATCACTGAAAGCAGTCAATGTGTCCTCAGCCAGAACCACCCAGGTGTTGGCGAATTCAAAATTTTCATTTAAATCCGCCATCCCGTAGAGTTCGATCCTTTTGGATCCGAGCATCTTTTTGAGCTCTTCCGGCAAGCAACTGCTTTGTCCGTAATACTTGTCAATAAATTGTTCCTGTATGTTCATAAATCACCTTCTACTGTTAAAAATTCCAAACCCGACTTGGAGGGTGTACGTTATGGGCCATCCATCTGCTTTCAGGGGACTCTACCCGTTCATTTCTTCCCGGATTCACTCGTCTAACCAAACTTGGTGGGACGACAAACCAGGAAAGTAGTTTTAGAGGCGGTTCAGCCACCAATCTTCCAAGTCTTAAAAAACTTCTCCCTGCCAGTCTTACTCCTTTGGCGAGGGAATTCACTTCACGAAGGAAGTGTTCAAAAAATACTAATTCAGCAAACATATAATTCTCCAATGTTGTAATCGTTGTAGCCCTTTGCCCATCGCCCATACGGCCGATTGGTTGATAGACAAAGGAAAAATTTTAAAAAGACGGCGCACGGATGCGACGACTCTTTCCTAAGTTCTTAAAATAAAATGTAAAAATTTTCTTTTTTGGGTGTTAAGCGAGGTAATTACAGCCTACGCCAGAGCCCATGGTATCCGTTCCAAACTTTTGGAACCTCGGATCGTTGATGGAGGTTCTTCTTAGCTTGGCAGACCCAAGAATGATGAATGTCTGTTTTTGAATGTTCATCATTAACCTCCCTTTAGAGATTTGATAGTTAAACTTATTGACTATATTGCCTGATAAAGAATTAAAGTCAACACTTCATAAACTTTTTTTAGAAAAAAAGTAAAAAAAGTTTTTTTGAATTTTAATTAAAAACTAAAAACACTCAAAACCCCCTCTATAGCGCTTTTTAAAAGGATTGAGTTTTACTCATCAAACTTTGAAATAAATATCCGTTCTGATTTCAAATTAAGATGTTCTTAAAGAAGAACAGAATGCCCACTGGGAGGGGTGTTCAGAGATCAGTCTTGAATTTTGATCATCAGTTTGCATGAAGAATTAAGATCCAAAACATCTGCATAAGCTTTCTCAATTTCAGAAAAATTATATTCAGAAGTAATGAGCTTTTGAGACCAGGTTGAAATATCATCTTGCCACTCATCAACAACAGCTTGGAGAGAAGAGATTGGAGTTCCACGCATGAATTTCATCGTAGCTCCAAAATTATTCAGTTTTGTAAGCTCAAGTCCAGGCTCTTTGAGATATTTCCCAACGATGACTAGATTGAATCGAAGTTTTCCTAGATGGGGGACGAGGCTTAGGGCTCCCTTCCCATCGGCGTCTCCAGAAGCATCAATAATCATGTCGTATTGATGTTGGAGATTCCTATCCATTAAAATATTTTGCAGTGGAAGACATTCAAATCCAAGTTCCGTAGCTCTTTTTATTCTTGCAGGAACTTTTTCTATCAACGTCACATTGAGATTTTTCTTTTTTGCGGCTAGTGCGCAGAACAATCCAACAGGACCTGCTCCTGTTATCGCAATCTTGGTTTGATTGTTTTTAATTTTTTCTTCTGAAATTTCTAGCATTAGTCGAACAGCTTCATAACCAATGGAAGCAACTTCGTATGTTACGGCCTCTTTCAAATCAAGCTTAGTTGGAAATTTGATGACTTGATGTTCTTTGATTTTAAAAGCTGTACTTAAAGCACCCTTGTCGTTAAAGCCAAGCCATTCTCTGTTCTCGCAATAATTAGTCATTCCAAGTTTGCATTGTTCACAGACACCACAGTGGAGACAGGCGGTACTTGTGACTAGATCACCAGCTTTCAACTTACATTTTTCACCGGCCTTATCAACTCGTGCGACATATTCATGTCCAAGCGTAAGATCGATATCAGCGTGAGCTTTCATGTGATGAAGATCGCTGGCACAAATAAGCATGCGAAGTGGGCGAACGAGAAGTTCGTTTTCGGTCAACTCATCGGAAAGTTCATATTCCGATTTCTTAAAGCTGCCATTTGAATAGATATACTTGGTTTCTTTCACCTCTTTATTTTACCCTCACTCGAGATTCTGGGCAATTAGTGAAAAATCCCGTGTAATTATTTGATAAGTGTTATTATCTAAATATGAAAATTGAAATTATCACCACTGAAGAAACATTAAGATTCAAAAAGATCAGACTCGAAAGCTTGAAGGAGAGCCCTGATGCATTTGGGACTACTTTTGATCAAGCATCTTCTTGGGATGATGAGAACTGGGTCGCGCAAGTTAAGAATTTAGTCACTTTCTTAGCTTCAATCGATGGTGAAGATGTTGGAGTGGTGAGAACAGTTGTTGATAAAGATGATCCGTCCGTGGCTTGGATTATCTCCATGTGGACTTCTCCAAAGGCACGAGGAAAGAAAGTAGGGAGTTCATTAATTGAAGCGATTATTGAATGGGCCAGGGGAAAAGATCTCAAAAGTATAAAGCTTGATGTCGTTGATTCAAACGCGGCTGCGATCGGACTATATGAAAAATATGGCTTTCAAAAAAATGGAGTCATCAGTAGATTCCCTGAACCTAGAGATCACTTAACTGAACATCAGAGAGAATTAAAGCTTTAGAAAACAAAAAAGCCAACTCAAAGAGCTGGCTTATTTGTTTGGTGGGACAAGTAGGACTTGAACCTACGACCGCCCGGTTATGAGCCGGGAGCTCTAACCAGCTGAGCTATTGTCCCGCTGATTAGCCTGATCCATTGGAAAAGGGTAACGCCTGTTATATCCTCAGAGAAGAAAATTGGCAATAAAGGCGCGCAATTGTGGACCGCGTAATTGAGGCAAGTTCATGAAATTCTGGAAGTATCAGGCCAACGGAAACGACTTTGTGATCTTTGATGTGAGAGTGGATTCTCTGGATTATTCCAACAAAGAACTTTGGGGGAAAATCTGTGATCGCAAATATGGAGTAGGGGCCGATGGAGTTTTATTCTTCGCTCCATCTGAAAATCATGACTTTAAAATGATTTACCTCAATGCTGATGGTGGTGAAGTTGACATGTGTGGGAATGGAGCTCGTGCCATGGTTCATTTGGCCAAAGTACTTCTTGATAAAACACCAGTCTCTTTTGAAACTCGAAAAGGTGTTTATGAAGGAGAAGTTCTCGCCGATGGAAGAGTTTCAGTTTCGATGAACGAGCTTTATGGAGTGGAAGAAGTACCCATTTCGGATCTTTATACGGAGGGGAAGAATTGTTATTTTGCCAATACAGGTGTTCCACATTGTGTTTATGAAGTTGAAGACGTGGACAAAGTTGATCTGGTAGAAGTGGCCCGCCCCATTCGCTACGACAAGCGTTTCTGTGAAGGAACCAATATCAATTTCTTTGACGTGAAAAATGGAACTCTCAGAATGAGAACTTATGAGAGGGGGGTTGAAGGCGAAACTCTCGCATGTGGGACGGGAACTGTTGCTGTTGCTCTGGCCTACGTCAAACATCACGGTAAAAAAGATGAGCTTGAGATCCAAACTCCTGGTGGGATGATGAAAGTTCAATTCAAAGGAGAGAAAAGGTTCCTCTCTGGTGAAGTTTCAAATCCGTTCAACGGTGAGATTGACTTCGAAGATTTTCAATAAGTTTGAAAAAGCCTTCTCCTAGAGAGAGGGCAAAAAGAATTCCATACAAGGCCCCTGCCCCATTGGCCATCATGTCGAGTAAGTCAAAACTTCTCCATCCAGTGATAAACTGAAGAATTTCAATAATAACACCGTAAGCGAAGAGTATTGTGAAGAGGGAGTTCAATTTGCTTCTATTCCATAGCTGAGTATAGAGAAAACCAAGAGTGGCGTAGCCAAAGAAATGAAAAAACTTGTCGAGATGGGGATAAGTCGCCACTTTTCCCGCTGAAGGAATCAGGCAAACCACCAAAATCAGGAATGCTGTGAGATGACATAGGAGCCACCAGGAGAATTTGAATTTCAATTCTGATCTCATATGGTTAAAATGACATGGTGATAAAACTTATTCAAGCCCTCCTTTTTTTCTCATTGATCTCAACGGCAGTCGAAGCTCGTCTGATTCTCGACGTGGTTGTCATCCATAGAAGGGGAGTAGACAAGAGTATGGTTCTGCAAAGTGAGCTTCATAGCAGAGAGGAAGTCTTTGAAGAAAAGATTATCAAACTGGTTAAGAGTGGTTTGAATATTGAACTGTCCGCTCATTATAAAATGGATGGTAGTCATGTATACGGTCCTCCGGCAGAAATTCAAATTGAGGGTGCGATCCTTGGACCAAAAGGTTCTATTCTTAAAAAAATTACCGGAGAAGAAGGCGTTGTTCGCCTCAATGAAGAGAGAAAATTATTCTATAAAGGTGACTCCGATCAATTGATCGAGATCACTCTCAAACCATATCCCCTGTAGGTTTCTTTTGGATCGAGTCGACAAGGTTCTCATTTCTTTAGGTCTGGCCCGAAGTCGCAACCATGCACATGAGTTGATTGATAAAGGTTTGGTTTCTTTTAACGGAAATATTATCAAGAAAGCTTCGCAAAAAGTTTCAGAACAAGGACTTGTTGTCACACCTCCAAGTGAAGATTATGTCGGACGTGGAGCCTACAAACTTGTAGGAGGACTTGATGCTTTTGAGGTGGATCCAAAAGGTATGGTTTGCGCTGATATGGGCGCCAGTACAGGTGGTTTCACTGATGTGCTCCTAAAGAGAGGAGCTTTGAAAGTTTATGCTGTCGATGTGGGACATGATCAGTTAGCTGAGGTACTTCGCTCAGATTCACAGGTTATTAATATGGAAGGTGTGAACATTAGAAACGGTGTCCCTTTGGAGGAGAAGGTTGACCTGGTTGTCGGTGATCTTTCCTTCATATCTTTACGTCTTCTGCTTGAAGAAATTTTCAAAGTCATGAAAGAAGAGGCCAAGGCTTTGCTTTTGATAAAGCCTCAGTTTGAAGTTGGAAAAGAAAATATCGATAAGAATGGATTGGTTAAAAATAAAGAAAAACATATTGAGGCCATCAAAGCTGTCGAGGAAAAGGCTTTGGAATTTGGATTTGTTCTTTCTGATTTGATTGTTAGCCCGATCAAAGGCAAAACTGGAAACGTAGAATATATGGCTTTATTTCACAGGGAGAATCAGCTAAAGAAGAATCTCCAACTTGATATTGAATCAATCGTCAGAGGTGAATCTTGAAGAAGCTATGTGTCTTTTGCGGTTCCGCAGCCGGAAAAAGTGAACATTATATTGAATCTGCAAAAAATCTTGGAAAGTCCCTTGCTTTGAATCAAATAGGGCTGGTTTATGGAGGCGCATCGGTAGGCGTCATGGCAGCAGTGGCCGATGCTTGTCTTGAAGATGCAGGCAAAGTCTGGGGTGTGATTCCAGAAAGTTTGGTGAAATGGGAAGTGGCCCACGACAATTTAACTGAGTTGCTGATTGTTGACTCTATGCACGAAAGAAAGCAGAAAATGTACGATCTCTCGGATGCCTTTGTAGCATTGCCTGGAGGCTTCGGAACTCTTGATGAGTTGTGCGAAATTCTTACTTGGGCGCAGCTTAAATATCACACCAAGCCGATTTATTTGCTCAATGAGAAAGGATTTTTTGACCATCTGCTAAAACACTTTCGTTATATCAATGAAGAAGGCTTTCTAAGAGAAGGTCATCTAGAATTGGTGATTGAAGTGAAAAGTGTTGAAGAGCTGATGGAGAAGCTTGCTAAGTTGCCAAATGAAGGTGCTTAACCTATACTTTTGAAGCTATATCGATATAAAACCTAATGATTCCAAGGTCTTGCTGACCATGGATGTGGAGCTCTGAAAATGGGTCGTTTTACTTTTTTTCTTTTAACATTTGTTGGTCTCGCTGTTGTTTATTCTTTGAGATCTTATCAAACCATCGAAGTTAAAAATGAAAGATTTGATTTCGAAAAAGCGAAGAAAGCTCATACTGATAAGGTGAAAGAAATTGAAGAGCTTCAAAAGATGCAAGCAGCACTTTACGCTCCAAAAGTTGAAGTTGTTTCTGAAGAGTCACAAGGGCCTTTGGTTGAACTGACTACTCCTGAACTTCAACGTGGTCATGACCTCTATGGCAAGTGTGTTGTTTGTCACGGTAAAAGAGGTGAAGGTAAAAAATCACAAAATGCTCCTGCGATTGGTGGACAGCATGACTGGTACATTGTGACTCAACTTCAGTCGATGAAAGACGGTGTTCGTGTCAACAAGGTGATGGATCCATACTTGAAAAAACTTGGAAGCCAAGAGTTTGCTGATCTTGCGGCATACATTTCAAAGCTTCCAAAAATGTGGGCGAAATAAAAAGAATCAAATTCAAAAGACTGAAAAGCTCCGAAGTTCGGAGCTTTTTTTATGGAGAAAGACCATGCCAATCTACAAGTTCAAAAGCGATGAGCCGAAGATCGGAAAAGATTGTTATATTGCACCCTCAGCGGACATAATCGGGCGTGTAGAGATCGCTGATAACGCCAGTATATGGTTTGGCTGCGTTCTTCGTGGAGACATCAACAAAATTGTTGTCGGTGAGAATACCAACATCCAAGATCTTTCCATGCTTCATGTAATCGAGGATCAGGCCTGTATTGTTGGCGCAAATACAACAGTAGGACATAAGGCCACTTTGCATGCCTGTACTGTTGAAGACAATTGTCTGATTGGAATGGATGCTTTGATACTTGATGGAGCCTTGATTAGAAAAAACTCTGTTGTTGCAGGAGGTTCGGTAGTACCTCCTGGAAAGGAATACCCTGAAGGAAGTTTGATTATGGGGAATCCTGCAAAGGTGGTACGTCCACTGACTCCAGAAGAGAGAGAAGGGTACGGTAATCACTACAAGTCTTATATCTCGGCCAAGGCTGATTATCTGAAACCTGGAAATATCGAAGAGATCTAAAATGCGAAGGGGCGACTTTCGCCGCCCCTTAGGATTGTCTTACAAGTTGTGCAGCTATTTCAGCCGGACTACTTGTTAATGAAGAGTGCATTCACTGATTTACCATCCATTGCACGGACATGGAGAAGTACTTTCTCTGCTTGGAGGTCTTTTGGTACTTCCATATCAATGCTGAAGGGAACCATTTTCATTGGACAGAAATCACTGACTTGTTCCATGACGGGCAGTACAGAGTAGACATCGGAACCATTGTTTGAGATTTCCATTCTGTCATACACGAAACATTCAGATGGATTGTACCCTTTCAGTTGAACAATCCTGCTACCAAGATCTCTCTCGATGTATTCAACGTTGGCGTATACATGGTCATCAACGGCGTCGCTGCTTGATTCATCGATGAACATCGCTGAATCTTCAACTCCGTTAACGAAGACTCTGTAGTTACCTTTGTCTAGTAGACCGACTTCGACTGGTAGGAGGTAAGGAACAATGGCTTCTGCACAGAAGACATTGTCGTTTTCATAGTTCAATGCTTTCACATTGATGTTGATTATTTTTCCAGAAATCATGACTTCTGCTTTTGGGGACTTCCAGCAAAGATTGGGGAGATGACCTTCGACGATCACTTCGACATTATCATTGGAGTCAAATCCTTTTGGAGAGTAGACATGATCAATTGGAGCCATTTGTGATATTGGTTCTGCTGCGATGGATGCTGCAGCTATGAACATC
Source organism: Bacteriovoracaceae bacterium (assembly GCA_041546685.1). GTDB lineage: Bacteria > Bdellovibrionota > Bacteriovoracia > Bacteriovoracales > Bacteriovoracaceae > M0603. The sequence goes on from JBFEVX010000029.1 coordinate 11,523, forward strand.
ACGACCAATACGGATATCATTTTTAGTGCCTTCATAAATTCCTCCTTGGAATATTTAATTTCTTTCTGACTTATTTATAGGAAAGTGGGTGCGACCCGACTCTGGTCTTGGAGATACTTTTTCTTGATTGTGGAGATATCAAAACCTGATTTGCATCACGACAAGATGCGTCTAGTGGGCGATAGTTGGTTAAGATTAAGTGGAGCTTATGAGAGGTATAAAAAAACCCCCGTTGCCGGGGGTTCTTTTGAAGGCTTTTGGGTATCCGTACCCGCATGTATTATTCGTGGTCGACAACCTTGTTGTTAAAGATGGAGTTTACAGATTTTCCATCCATTACTCTTACGTGGAGTAAAACTTTTGCAGCATTAAGGTTGCTTGGCACTTCCATTTCATAGGAGAAAGGTACCATCTTCATTGGACAGAAGTCAGAGATCTGTTTCATTTTTGGAAGAACTGAGAAGGTATCTTTTCCGTTGTCAGCTAGAGCAATTTCATCGAGAACAAAACAATCGCTTGGGTTGTATCCTCTTAGTTTGACGACTCTGCTTCCGAGTTGCTTTTCAACATACTCAACATTGGCATAAGTAAAATCATCAACTGCATCTGAGCTGGCTTCATTAATCATGATAGAAGACTTTTTCTCGAAAACTGATTTTCCATTGACGACTACATCATAGAAACCTTTGTCGAGAAGCCCCACGTCCACTGCCTTAACGAAAGGCACGATCATCTCAGGGCAGAATGGGTTGCTTGGTTCATAATAAAGAGAGGTAACTTGAATTTCGATTCTCTTATCTTTTACAACAACTTTAGTCTGAGGAGACTTGTGGCAAAGGTTTGGAAGAAAACCAGTCACAATCACTTCGGCTGAGTCATTAGTGTCGAATCCTTTAGGTGAGTAAACGTGATCGATAGGAACCATAGTCAACACAGGAGTTGACGCGTATGCTCCGAATCCGACCAATAATAGAATCAATGCCATAAGCTGTTTTAAATTTTTCATAAGACCTCCAATTGTCTCCGTTTGCGAAAGTATCTTTTACATGGAATTTGTATCTAGCCTTAAATCCTTTGTGTTTGATCTATATCTTTCCAAAACCAGACTTTGAACTTGTTAAAAAATGATTTAAATCATCTCTCTTGGGCCCTGTGAGTTGTATTTAACTCTTGGTATCCTGATTGAGGATTTAGGGAGGAAGATATGAGGAACAAATTAATTTCAGCTTTGATTTTTGCCATAAGCATCAATCTCGCTTTTGCTGGGAATGATTGCTTTCCGGAAAACGATCTGAAGTTTTCCCATAAAAACAAAAATGCCAATATGAGTAAGGTTGAGTTTGATCAAGTCATCAAAAAGGCACTCGATATTTTTGGCCCAATCGTTAAGAAGAAATTCAAAAAGAAATTAATCATCGATGGAGAGTGGGAAAATGATCGAGTCAATGCCCATGCTACTCGTGACGATTACAACAATCCGGTTATTAACTTGCTTGGAGGAATGGCCCGACATCCCGAAATGACCAAAGATGGTTTGATGTTGATTATCTGTCATGAAATCGGTCACCAGTTTGGAGGTGCGCCAAAGCAATTCAGAGGAAGATCATCTTTAAGGTCATGGTCATCAGCTGAAGGGCAAGCAGATTATTTTGCTGCAACTAAGTGTTTGCCAAAAATGTTTTCTGATACTGATGAAAACAAACTGGTTATTTCTATGTCGGATGAAGAGTCTTTCGAAGATGCGAGAAAGAAATGTAAGGATGATGTCTGTGTGAGAATTGTTCTTGCAGGTTATTCAGTAGGCAAAGTGTTTGCCTCTTTGAAAACTGGCTGGGAACCGCCAAGAATTGCGGAACAAGACCGTTATCAAGTTCCGATGACTGAGTATAAGCATCCAAGACCACAATGCCGACTTGATACTTATGTTTCAGGTGCCAACTGTGAAGTTGATAGAGAGAAGAATTTCGATGATGTTGATCCTAGAATTGGAGCATGTATCAGAGCTGAGAATGGTTACGATGATGCCAGAGGAGCAAGACCTCGCTGTTGGTATCACCCAGAGTCATATTTCAAATAGGTTCACGCCCTGTTGAATTCGAGGACATAAACAGTTCCATGTCCTCGATCAGGGTAGGTGGCGTCACTTTCAATAAAAAAAGTACCCCTGATGTTTTCCATGGCCTTTTTGACAATCGGTATACCAAATCCTGTACCTCTTTCTCCGGCCGTCCCAATTCTGGAATTTTTCTCACTAGGTTCAAAAATATTGTCCATAATATCATTCGGAATTCCGATTCCTCGATCTTTAATGGTGATTTGAAGAGTTGATTCAGTTAGTTCTGAAAGTTTGATGTCTATTTCACTTCCTGAGAAAGAAAACTTGATACAGTTGGAGATCAAATTTGGAAAAACTTGATTTCGAACTGTATTTTCATTTCCTCTTATCATCAGGTCTTCTTTTAGTTTTCTGTCAATCTTGAGGGTGATTTCTTTTGTATAAAGCATTTCTTCGAAAAGCATTTCAATATGCTCGATAATGTCTGCGACTTTCAGATTTTCAATTTTGAGAACCTTGACATCATTGAAATTGGACATGCTTCTCACGTCTCGGACAATTTCTTTTATAGTGTTGGCAGCCCAATATGTTTTTTTCAAATTATCATCGGGATTATTTTTTATGATTCGAAGAAGTCTGTTTTCTAGAATAAAAAGTGGATTGGAGATGTCGTGACAAACTACACGTAGTAGATTTTGAATTTTATCATTTTTCTTAGACAATTGATTTTCATTCTGATCTCTTAAGAGAATAAAAGCCCATAGCAGGCCACCACTCAGGTAGATCTGTCCAAAAACTAGAAAGATATGGGAAAGAAATTTACCCTGATCATTGAGCATACTGGGAAACTTAAAGCCTCCAATCTGAAGAGCAAGAAAACTAACTGAAACTGTGAGAGTCAATAAGAACCAGGTTGTAGCACCCCTTCTTCCAGCAATAACTCCACCAAGGAATGGAAGAATACCAAACCAAACTAAAATATTGCTCATGAACCCACCACTATGAAAGCTGAAGGTAGCTTGATGAACAATACCAGAACCTATCATGAGATTCATGACGGCAAAGATCGGAAAGCCCATCCGTAGGAAAAATGGACTGGCCAAGTGAAGAAAGCTTGCAATGAATCCAATTACTGCAGGGACATTACATTCGATATAAAAGTGGGCGATGAAAGCATATGTCCACATTAGTGGAGCAGTTGCGAATGTAACCAAAAGGTGGCCATGAATTTGCCAAGGCTCCGCCTTTCCTTTTTGTTTTTCGTAAAAGTATTCGAAAGTTCGTTGGTAGTAATTGAGAATATTCACTTCTCAATTATAGATTAAATAAGATGAGAGGGCGAAAAAAAGCCCGTCAGAAAGACGGGCCCGGAATTAATGAATTTTTGTTTATCTTAGTCGATAAAGCTCTCTGGCCAGTTGTTGTCTTCTTCACCAGTGACAACAGCTCTTTGATTGACATCAAAGCCTGAAAGAATTTGTTTATAGGTTTTAGTCTGTTCAACAAGTGCATTGATAATAGTCATGTTGCTTCTCTTGTTCATGTGAAAATAAGAAGGCATGGCATTGGTGATGACATCAACAAATTTATCTTTTCCAAAACCTGGATTGACCATAGCATGAGCATTTCTAAGAGCATCATCAACATAAGCAAAAGTATCGCAACCATTGATCAAGAAAATCTGATACTGGTCTTGTGCAAACTCACCCATACCAGCTAGAGCTCTGATGTTTGCACCAAGACCTGAGTGACCCGAATAGCTGATATAGTCAGAAGTCAAAGTTCTCTGGTTGTACTTTTCAACAAAATCTTGTCCGGCAACTCTGATTCCTTCTATAAGGAAAAGAGCTACGTCAAAAGATTTTCCATTACCAAGGTCAAAAGTCATGGCAACGTATGGATTGGAAAGTGCGCTTCCAAGCATGAATTGTCTGTAATAAGTGTTGTATTGGAATTCAACATTTGTAGATACCGGCTTTCCAAATCTTTTAAGGATTGCATTAACAGTATCTTTATAAGCTTTTACTCCAGCATCATATTCAGTTTGTGCATTCTCTTCAGCTTTACCAAAAATAAGTGTTGAAACAAGTTTGTCGTCTTCCCAGATCTTCCCATACTCTGGAAATTTTCCAGAGGTGTTTTTATCACTCTTTGCCAGTTGAATTTGAACTGTTGAAACTAATTCAGATTCTTCTGTGTTCATAGTGTTGAGTGGACAGCTGTACTTGTTTGGTCTGTAGTAATACCAGAAGATTCCTGTGCTCACATCATGAGCTTCCCAAGCAAGACACTTCTTGGTTGAGTTCTCATCAGAACCATATGCTTTGAAGAATTTTTCAAGGGATGCATAGTCGCCCCTGGCAGGAACCAGAAGATTGTAGCTTCTTGGAACTTCTACACTCAAAGGCCAAGCGATGAAAAGTTTAGCGGCATATGAAACTTCATAAAGACCATTTTCAAGTTGCTTTGAATCCCCAACTGAAATTTCAAGTCTGTTCATATCAGGCGAGCCACCGTCGAGCCCATTGAGCTGACCGATGGTGTACATCAATTGCTCTTTAATTTCTCTCTTAACTGACCAGCTGTTTGGATAATTAGTAATGATCTTTCCATCAGTGATAGTCCCATCAAGCGCCACAGTGTGGGCCGAATCAAACTTAGGTCTAGAGGCCAGAGTCGTAGCAGAGATTAGAAGCACAGCTACAAGTGTAAACATTTTCATTATTTCCCCTCTCAATGATTAAATGTAAGGCTTTGTAAGATTTAAGCTAGGGCTTGTGTCTCATGATGGGAGCGCTTTGCCAAGCGCTGTGTTATTTCTATAGCCTTGAAAAGACGAGAGGGAGCGGTTTTTATTTGTAATCGTTCTGGTGATACTTGAAAGTGATCTCACTCATTCGTTTTTTGTTAACACCAAAATCGTAATATCCAGATCTTGATGCGCTGCGAAGGTGAATAAGCTTCTGGTTGTCATCAATGTAAAACTCAACGTCGTCCACAAACTTGAAGACAGAAGACTTGTACTCGGCCCTAAGGTAGTTTGGAGATTTTTCGACAAGCGTGCCACCTGTTTTATTAATGATCCCTACGAGCTTAATGTGGGCCATCTCCTTCTCTTCTACCATTTTGATAGGTTCAAGGAAGTACTTATCTCCATTGGGGTATTTGTGCGAGACGACACAATTTTTCTTGGACGGGCAAGGTTTGAGTCCTGTGTACTCCTTTCCTTCTATGGTTCGAACTTTGAATCCCAGTTCGTTTGAGTAAGCAGTACTAAAAAGAAAAAATGTGGCTAGGGTAATTATTGTTTTAATTCCTGTATCTCCTGAATAAGCACATAAGGTTGAACGATGATGAAGCGGAACCCTTTGCGATAAGGACTTTCCTTCCAGTTGTCGACTTTATGGTCTTCTGGTTTGCCGACTTTGCCTTCACTCATCCACTGTTTGATGTGATCAACTGAATCAGTGGCTACCTTTTCTGCTACATCTGAAAGGTCGAGATCTGAAGCAATAAGAATCAAAGCTTGTCTTTCGTGGTGTGGTTCAAGCATGGACCAGTCAGCTTCTTCAATTTCAGCTTTGAGTTTGTCGTAAAGACTTAGCTCTTCTGTTTCTGAAGTCTCCGGTGTTTTCTTGTCTTTGTCGTCGTTGTTTTGATCGTCGCTCATAACTTTATTTTTTCACAAAATAAAAAGGCCGGTCAAATGCCGGCCCTCTATAGATATTTTGATCTTCAGATTAGAAGTCAGATGATCTAACAGTTTTTCTTCCGTTAGCTGTACATCTGTCTTGAGCTTCTTTAATCATTGCGTGAACTCTTTCATTTAGTTTATCAAGAGCATCACCACCAACGTTAAGTCCGCTTTCTTTTAGAGCTTCTTTTGTTTTTGATCCTACTAGTAGCATTTCTTTTTCTTTAGCCATTGTTATTCTCCAAGCAATAGGTTTAGACGTGATAGGTACTTATTTTAGGAAGAATCACCAATCTTTCAACGAAAAAGAATAGGACATTTTGTATTTACTATAGCGCGTGGCGTTTTTCGCCAACTGTCGTAAAAGGCCTCAGAAGGGCATTCTAACAGTATTTTCGAATACTTTACGCTGCCTATTAAAATCTTTAGTTGAGAAAGTCAGTTATTAAAAAAAAATTCTCTCAAGTGCGTCAAATGGGCTTCTAGGCCCTTTTCTATTGCTTTAAATGCCTTTGCTCTTTAGTCTTTCCTGATGATTTATATCTTAATGGAGGATTCATGAAACACTTTAATATTCTAACGTTGATGTTTACTTTGATTTTTTCAACTTCAGTTTTTGCAGCAAATACAAACTTCAATGTTGAAGCCAAAAAGAGTCATTTGAAATGGACTGGTAAGAAAGTTACTGGAAAACATTTTGGTAAAGTTCAAATCAAATCAGGAAAGCTTAATTTTGAAGGTGCTGATTTGAAGGGGGGGGAGTTCGAGATTGATATGACTTCCATCACAGTTGATGACATTACTAATAAAGAGTGGAACACAAAACTATTGAATCATCTAAAGAGTGATGATTTCTTCTCTGTAGACAAGCACAAGACCGCCAAGATTGCCATCAAGTCAGTGACTCTTGGAAAGGGTGTCTACAATGTAACAGCTGATCTCACTATCAAAGGAATCACCAAGCCAATTTATTTCGATGCAGATATTCAACAGAAGAAAGATGGAGTTGAGGCCAAGGCTAAAATTACCATCAATAGAACTCTATGGAATGTGAAATACAATTCAGGAAAATTCTTCAAAGATCTTGGAGATAAAATGATTTATGACGATGTTGAAATCGAAGTGAATCTTACTGCTAAAAAATAATTTTCTCAGGCCTGGGGGGATATTCCTCTCAGGTCTTCCTCAAACTTCCTATCAGCTTCTTCCACAGTCTGCCCTTTTACCTTTCCCATGTCGTGAGCAATACTTCTGATTTCTTTCATCAATTGGTCAGTAGGATTTGAATGATACTTCTTCATCAGTTCGAAATAGCGGGCCTCAAGTTTTTCGCTGCTGGTTTCTTTTCTACGATAGATCTCTGCCACAAGGAAAAGGACAGGAAGAATGATCATCATGGTGAATACGATTGTCTTGATTTCCATTAGTTACTCCAATTTGGATGCAGTTTATTGAGTGCAGATCCTTTTGTCCATACAGAAGGAGTGTAGGTTTACGAACTCTCAAGTACTTGGCGATCAAAGCTCTGGAGCTGCTGGTAGCGGGCTAACCCCGGATTTGAGTCAGATTGACCTCAGTGCCTCTTTGCCAAATATAAACCCCTGAAATGTCATACCCAAAAGTTGGCAGGCCGGTTGCACTACATACATGTATCACACGCACAGGATGTGCGGTTACTTGGGAGGAAGGTAATGAAAAAAGGAATTTTGAATACAATCTGGGGAGGAACCATGAAAAAGAAATTAGCAATCATCACTACTATGAGCATGTTAACGTTTGCAGCTGTTGCCAGCTTCGCTCCTAAATTCAATCAAGGACCTAACCTTGAAGTGAACGAGTTAAACACTCAGATCAATACCTTACTGAACAAGACGTCGAACTTAAAACAGTTTGAGATGGCAAAAGTTGAATTATAATCAGTAAGCCCCAATCTCACGATGGAGAGCGGGGCATGACAATTCTTTTACGTTCAAACCTCTAATGTTGAACAGGATGTTACCGAAGAGGACACAATGAAAAATACTGCTTTTAAACTTTTTATCTTACTGTACGGGCTCTCTGCCAAAGCTTTGAAACCTAACTCAAAGACGCCAAAATTACCCAATAAATGACATTTCAAGAGAAGTTGTGATACCTCAGATCTCATATGAATGAGATTTTGCTAGAGGTGAACGGCCTTTCCAAAACATTTGATTCCAAGGGCATTCCTGCACTTAGAAATATTTCCTTTTCTGTTAGAAGAAAGGAGAGAATCTCTTTGCTTGGACCTTCCGGTACAGGAAAGTCCACTCTGCTATCCATTCTTGCTGGTGAAAAAGAAGCTGACTCAGGAGAAGTCAATAGAAGTGCAAGTATAGGACTTCTAAAAGCGATTGACCCTGCTGATTACTCCATGACATTGAGACAATTCATTAAAGCTGATCTTGATATTGATGATGAGATTGAGTCGGAAAATAGAATGAGAGAGATGATCGAATTTTTCAATCTCTTCTATAAAGAAGACAATCTCATGACCGAGCTTTCTCTTGGGCAACAAAGGCGAGCATGTTTTGCCAGAACATTGGCGCCAAGACCACAAGTGGTCCTGATGGATGAGCCTTTTTCGAATCTAGATGACTATCTCAAAAGAGAAATTCGCGATGAAATATTCAACTATTTGGATGAAATGAATGTCGCAACTTTATTTGTTACACATGATCTATCAGAAGCATTGGCCTACAGTGATAGATGTCTTTTTCTTGATGATGGAAGCATCAAGCAAGAGGGGCATCCCTCTGATCTTTATGATTTTCCAAGAGATAGTCATGTCGCTCGTTTCTTTGGACCTTGTAATCTCTACTCAAGTCCTTGGGATGGTAGTGGAAAAGTTGAAACCGAAATTGGTGTATTTGAAGTTTCAAGAAAATCTTCGTGGATCAAAGAAAACTCAGGTCATGTGTATATGATGGTGAGAGCGAATGAATGGGTCGAAGATAAAGATGGAATTATTCTGACTATAGAGAATAAAGTCTTTCTTGGAGAGTGCTATGAGTACACTTTAGAGAAAGGACTTAAAAATGCCATTATCTACAGATCTCCTGTCTCCTACGACATCAGTCAACAATTAAAGATATCTCCAGACCTTTCAAGGGTAAGATTGATTCCTGTTTGATTCTCTACCGACAAGGCTTAAAATTGATTCAGGAGTCTTTATGAATCGATTTATTGTAATCTTAATATTATTTGTTCCCTTTACTTCTTTTTCTGAAGTCGCTGAGATCATCTATGCCAAGGGCGATGTGCGAGTTAGCCAGGGAGAAAAGAGTGGTGTTTCAGCTTATAAAGGAATGAAACTTAATGAAGGCGACGAAATTGAGACTCAAAAAGATTCGATGGCCATCGTAGGATTTCTTGGAGCAAGTAAAATCAAAGTCGATCCAGAGTCCAAACTTATTATTGAAGATCACAAACCCAAATCCGACCCAAACGAAAAGACGTTCACTCGTTTCTATCTGCAATGGGGTGCCGCTGTAATCGATTTTTTCAACGAAAAGAAAGAGCATGAACTTGAGATAAAGACGCGTCAAGCAGCTATGGCCGTTAGAGGAACAAATTTCTTTGTAGGATATGGAGACGGCGAAGAACGAGGTGATGTCTATACAGTTGTAAATGAAGGAAAAGTTTCAGCACTGAACTATGATAAAGATGACTTTGAAAATATTCCCACTGGTACAGGAATTCTAGTCGACAAGAATGGTGGCATCTCCAAGCCTGAAAAGTTTGAATGGGCCAATAAACTCAATTGGAAAGTTCGAGCTGAAAATGGTCAACTCGGGAGAACTGGTTTTAGAAACAGTGAACTGAGGCAAAAGAGACTTGAGAGAAGAAAGCAACTTCTCTCTAAACTTAAGCAGAGACAGCGAAAATCTTTTAAGAAAAGTGGAGAATTCAAATCATGGGTCAACAATCGCGAGAGAATAAAAAAGAAGTTTGAGCAGAGAAAAAAGCTAAGACAAGATAAAATGAAAAATCTCAGAGAACGTAGAAAAAATATGAATAAGAATCGTCAGCGGAATAATCGAAAGAAATTGAACAAATTCAGAAACAGGTTCAGGCAATAAAAAAGCCGGCCCTAAAGCCGGCTTCTTGATTATAAATAATCTTTTAAATCTTAGTGACAGTATCCTGGTCTTACAGAAACAAGAACACTTTCAGTTCTATTAAGCTTCAAAGTTTTCCCGTTAAGGTTGATTTGTGGAAGCTCAACATCAAGAGTGTTGATTTTGTAAGTTTCACACTCTACATAGTAATACTTGGCATCTTTAACGATGATGTGACCTGGAAGAACAATATCTCTATCAAATCTGTCGTTATAAACAGTTCTTCTTTCGATAACTTCTTCAACTTCAACAGCAGCATCAAGAACGGCTCTGTTGTTAAGCTTTTCAAGGATTCTTCCTTTAGTTGTTCTACAAGACTCATTGAATCTTTCAGTCGCCTTAAGGTTTCTTGTCGCGATCGGCCCTACCGCTTCAAGTCCTTTGACTTTCAATTTTAGTTTTCCAAAAAGTGAACACTTGATGGAATTCTTTTTAACTGTGATGTTTGAGTTGAATTGATCGTTTACCACTACGTCGCCCGCGAAAGCTGTAGAGGCAACAAGTGTGAGTGCTACAAAAAGTGCTTTCATGTTGTTCTCCTTCGTCTCTAATAAAAATGTCTAACTGCATTATGGATTACATAACACTGGACAGAATTCGACAAGTTTTACTGAGTATGTAACTTTACTAAAAGTTAAATGTAAGTTTTGTGTATGGAGAATCAACTTCTTACATACTGACACCTCTGTCTGTTGGGATCATTTTGACACTCTGACCCCTTGCGTTGTTTTGATTGTAAGAAAGCGTCTTTATAATCCTTCCAAACGGAGTAGTGATGATTGATTTAAGAAGTGACACTGTAACTAAACCCACACCTGAAATGCTTGAAGTGATGATGAAGGCCGAAGTCGGTGATGATGTTTTTGAATCGGACCCGACAGTCAACAAGCTTCAGGAAATGGCAGCTTCTATGTTTGGTCATGAAGCTTCTTTGTTTTGTCCTTCTGGAACTATGACAAACCAAATAGGAATATTTGTTCAAAGTGGTCCTTTGACAGATGTTATCACTGAAATCAATAGCCATGTTTATCAATACGAGGTGGGAGGGATTGCTTTTCATTCTAGAGCGAACGTGAAAACACTTGAGGGCAATCGTGGAAAGTTAACACTTGAACAAATAAAAAATGCAGTGAACCCACCGGATGTTCATAGGACTGAAACACGACTTATCAGTTTGGAAAATACTACCAATAGAGGCGGGGGCGCCTGCTACTCTCTTGATGAACTGAAGGAAATTTCTAAGTTTGCCAGAGAGAAGAAAATCAACCTTCATCTTGATGGGGCCAGGCTCTTTAATGCCCTGGTTGAAACTAGAATCAACGCCTTGGAGATAGGTCAGCTTTTTGATTCCATATCTATTTGTCTATCCAAGGGACTGGGCTGCCCTGTCGGATCCCTTTTGATCAGTAATAAAGAAAACATTCAAAGGGCAAAAAAAGTCAGAAAAGTTTTTGGTGGGGGAATGAGGCAAGTTGGCTATCTTGCTGCTGCTGGAATTTTCGCACTTGAAAATAATATCCAAAGACTGGAAGAGGATCATACCAATGCTAGAATATTGGCTGATATTCTTGAAAGACTTGATTATGTAGAAAGAGTCATCCCTCCTGAGACCAATATTCTGATTTTTGATTTGAAAGATAGTTATTCACCTGAAAGTTTTCTGAGTTATTTGAAAAGTAAAAACATACTCGCTGTCCCGTTTGGCGGTCAGAGTATCAGATTTGTAACTCATATGGACTTTAAAGCGGATCAGATTTCCGAGCTTGAGGAAGAATTGAAGTCATTTACTTGATGATTGATGAAAAACATTGATCATATTGCTCTATCAAATTTTTCCATTCAAATCGTTGAATGAATTTCTGACATGCTGATAGTACAGATTCATTTTGTTGAGTTTTTATTCGAGATCTCAAATCAGAAATGTCATCATAAAAAATATTATTCTTTTCTTGATCGGGAATCAGTTCTGGATAGGCTAATCTTTTAGGTAGCAATGGAAAAACTCCACGACTGATGGCCTCTACGATACTTATTCCAAAAAAATCCTGATTAGAAGTGACAGGAAGAATGGTCGCCTGGTCAAGCCAATGAAAGTAGTCTTCTCGAGTTTCAGCTTTTCCCCAATGAAGAGTGATATCTTTGAGACGGTCTTTCCATAATGTGTGTTTGTCTGAGCCCTCTCCGAGAACAACTAACTTGAAATCAAAGTCTTCTTCTTTCAAATCTATCATTAAATTAAAAAAGTCTTCAGGGTTTTTGTCGTATTCAAAACGGTGATTCCAAAGGAGGACTGGGGAATTTTGTTTTTTGCTCTTTTTAAAATCTAATTCAAATCCAAGTGGGAGAACAGATGACTTCTTCTTAAGAGTACTGAGATCTATTGAGTTAGTGTAATCTGGAAGAATTGAAAGAATGCCTTTCACTCCTTCTAAAAAAGAATTCATGTTGTACTTGGAATTAAAAAGTAGTTTGTCAGCAATGAGTGCCGATTTCAAGTTGATGAATGCGTAATGCTGATCTCTGGCTTGAAGTTTGTCAGTGTCATTCTCGCTTACGGGATAAGCGAACTGGTTTTCATGAAAATAAATGGCCTTCGGAATATCCTGAGTCTTCGCAAGTGAGTCAAACAGTGAGAGATCAACCATACTCGATGAAAGTATCAAATCAGGACTTGTTTTAGAGTCATTGTAGAGGGAAGAGAGTTCAAGACTTCCTCCTTGCATTCTCCATTTCCAATGGGCATCTTTCATAGTGAGAAGTTTGAATTCATGAGAAGAATGCTTGGCGAGACCATCGATCCATTGCTTATGGGAGCCACCATACCAAGATTCTAGTGCTGTAATTTTCATAAAATTCACCAAAAATTGACTACCTGCTTCGATACAACTTTACTACAATAGTCCCAATGAGACAGGTAATAACAGCTTCCATTCTACTCTTCATCGGATTGATTGTCGGATATTTTATTCCTCATATTGGCGAAGTTCCTGAGTCAGATAAAATTGATTCAAGTGTTCAAGTTTCAAAGCAGGAATATGACGAATTAAAGAAGACTGCAGAAAAAGCAAAACAGCTTGAAGAAAAAATCAACACACTTTCCGAAATCAACCTTGAAGAATATGTGACATTGAAAGATCAAAAAGAGAGATATCTTAAAGCTGACGAACTCTTTGGAAAAGTCATGCTTTTATTTCTAGCGGATTTAAGTTTGCATATGAATGAAAAGGTCAAAGAATGGGCGAATGAGTCTCCTGAAGAGAGAAGGGAGCACTTTAATAACGTCTTTTCACAGTCATATTCCTCTTCAGAGACAGTACTTCCGACAGTTGCAGAACCAGTAGATTTTGAATTGAGTGGTGATCAGGATGAGAAACAATTCCAGAGGGAACAAGTCTTAAATGCTAAACAGCCATTTCGTGGAAACCTCTCTTTCAAAGACAAACTTGGAAGAAGCATGAAAAACTTGATGGACCCTAGAGTTGTTAATGAACTTTGGGGAAAGGACGTCTGGAAAGGACCGACTCAACCGATTCAACATGACCAAATTGTTTATTATGAAGTCAGACGAAATGGTGAGTTTAGAAGAGGAAAGAAAACTGTAGCGAAAATTGATTTCAAGCTGGAGATCAATGAATTGAAGAATTCAAAAAAACAATTTTCAACTCGCCTAAAGATTTCGATAAAGAATTCAAAGAGATTTTACTTCCACTTTGATGACAAGGTCGAGGCCCTGCACCCAACAACTCATAATAAGTTTGGAGACGGACCTTGTCGTGGAGTTATCCTGAAAGGTGAGAAGGGAATATTGGTATATTTGAGTTATCTTAGAGATCGCTCTGGAAAGCCTGATGACAAGTTAATTGTTGGCCGATTGATCGACACTAGGCTCAAAAACCCGATACTAGGTAACTTTCTTTTAGAAAAATCAAACTAAATCAACGACTTGCAAATTAATTTGCATACCCCTGGGGGGTATGTTACATTGTTCTGAAATGGAGGTCATGATGAGTGGAATCGTGTTTAAAGTTGAAGGTATGAAGTGTGGTGGTTGCAAGTCAAAGATTGAAAATGCTTTGAGTGATTTCGACGCTGGAATTGAAACATCGGTTGATCTTGAAAACAAGACTGTAACAGTGAGTTTTGAAGATCAGTCTCCTTTAGATATCAAAAAGACAATTGAGGAAGCCGGTTTCAATGTAACAGGAATGGATGCTCAATAAAGAATGAAAAGCTTAAGTCTGAAAATCGAAGGCATGACTTGTGCTAGTTGTGCACTAAACATTGAAAAGGCCTTATCTAAAGTCGATGGAGTTAAATCCTCTACGGTTAACTTCGCAACAGAGTCCGGGACTTTTGAGGTCTCTGATGAATTACAGTCAGATGTATTGATTTCAGAGATCGTCAAGCAAGGCTATTCGGCTCATGATGGAAGTGATGGGACAAGTTCAAAGGAATCTAATGAGCTATTTCGTCCCATCCTATCGATGGTGTTGGCCTTGTTGGTTTTCTATCTGGCAATGGGGCCTGGAAAAAATCAGTTTTCTAGGCAGGTAAACTGGATATTACAGTTGACTCTGATCACACCTGTCTTCTTTTGGATCGGTCATCGTTTTCAAAAAGCAATATGGATTTTCTTAAGAACCGGAACCTCAACCATGAATACATTGGTTGGGTTTGGGACAGCAGCGGCTTACTATTATTCTCTTTTTATAACTCTTGCTCCTGAAACAGCGGTAAAGCTCGGCATGAATATGCATGTCTACTTTGAAGCAGTAGGCTTCATCATCTCATTTGTATTTTTAGGTAAATTTTTTGAAGAGAAGGCTAAAAGAAAGGCACGTAGGGAATTAGATAATCTTCTTAGGGTTTCAACAAAATCTGCATGGGTCAAACAAGGAGAAGAGTTTGTTGAAGTTGCTCTGGAAGATGTGAAAAAAAACGATATTGTTAGAGTTAAGCCTGGAGAAAAAATTCCAGTCGATGGGATAATTCTAGAGGGCGAAGGGGAGATTGATGAATCCATGTTGAGTGGAGAGCCTCTTCCAGTCTTTAAAACGAAGAATGATCAAGTATATGCCGGAACAATTAACGGACTATCTGTGTTGACCTTTAAGGCGCAAAAAGTAGGTAGTGAGACGATGCTTGCGGGGATTATTAAGTTTGTAGAAACGGCTCAACAGAGTAAAGCACCGATACAATTATTGGCAGATAAAATCAGCTCATATTTTGTTCCTACAGTTCTCGTTATTGCAATATTGACCTTTATGGGGTGGTACTTCTTTGGGCCTGAACCATTATGGGGAAATGCATTGTCTTCCATGATTGCAGTTCTCGTTATCGCTTGTCCTTGCGCTTTAGGTCTTGCTACACCAACTGCAGTAGTTGTCTCAACCGGAGTTGCATCCAAGAGAGGATTATTGATTGGCGGTGGAGAAGTTATCGAAAAGGGTGAAGGTGTTGATACCATTATTTTTGACAAGACTGGAACACTTACTTTTGGAAAACCATTCGTAAAAGATATTACTCTTTTTGATCAAAATGTTGATGAAATGACATTTCTACATGAAGTTGCCTCCATAGAAAGTTTTTCAGAACATCCATTATCCAAGGCGATTCTAGAATATGCCAAAGAGAAGGGGGTAAAGCCTGGGTTCCCTGAAAGCTTTGAAGTCGTATCAGGAAAAGGAATAAAGGCCAAGCTAGGTGGGAGTGAGTTTCTAATTGGATCAGCTAGGATCATGAATGAAAATAATGTGCCTTGTGAGATTGTGACAGAGCAAACAGGTAGTCAGGTCTTTGTTTCAAAAAATGGAGTGCTGACTGGGTTGATTATAGTAGATGATAAGGTTAAAGATCAGGCGAAGCCAACTATCAACAAACTTAAGGCCGACAAAGTAACACCATGGTTGATCAGTGGGGACAACTCAAAAACAGTTTCTAGCGTAGCCAATGAATTAGGTATCCCTGAATTTGTTGGAAATTGCCTTCCTGTTGATAAGGCAACGTATGTAGAAAAATTGAAATCAGAAGGTCGAAAAGTGGCCATGATTGGTGATGGAATTAACGATGCTCCAGCATTGGCTAAAGCTGACCTTTCAATTGCTATGGGAACAGGTACTGATGTGGCCATGGATGCGAGTGATGTCGTTATCATGGACGGAGACATTTCCAAAGTGGATGACTTTATTCGACTGAGTCGTAGAACGATGACCATAATAAAACAGAATCTCTTCCTTTCATTTGTCTATAATACCTTATTGATACCATTGGCAGCGGGTGTATTTTATCCGATATTTAATTGGACTTTCCCTCCAGTATTAGCGAGTGTTGCCATGGGGCTTTCGAGTATATCAGTAGTTACCAACAGCTTGAGAATTAACGGATTTTTTGATGAAATACGCAGACCATAAAGCACATTTAACTAGATTAAAAAGAATTGAAGGCCAAGTTAGAGGCGTGGCCAACATGATTGAAGATGGAAAGTACTGTGTAAATATCCTTCATCAATTAAAGGCTATACGGAGTAGTCTCAAAGGCCTTGAAACCCAGATTCTGGAAAATCACATTAATCATTGTGTGAATGATGCCATCAACTCATCAGATAAAAAGAAGAGTGAAAAAATGGTCGAAGAAATTGTTGAGTTGATTAAAAAAACTTCAAAGCTTTGATCTTCAAAAGAGAAGATGTTTCAAAACTCAATAGACCACCGACCAAAGTTCCAACTATCCAATAGAGTGCCATGTCTAGATAAACCTCTGCACCAATTAACATGAATATGGTTAGCGACGCACCTGAGATTGCAGAGATGAAAAGGGTTCGTGACTTTCGGATTGATCTGATTTCATCATCATTCAACAAAAAACCAGCAAAGATCATTCCACTTCCGAGAAAGAGAGCGCCACAGGCGACCATACATCCATAGTGACCAAAGGTGTAATGGAAGTAATGATAAAGGTCATCGTTGGCAGTTAATGAGAATTTAAATTGTGGGCAGAACAAAAGGGTCAATGTGCCTATGAATGCTTGAACTAGAGCAAGTTTGCCAAAGAGTACATGCTTTGGAGGGGTGAGCATTTCTATAACTCGGTCTTTGGTATCTCGCTCTAGCATTTTGGGAAGTTCATTTGACTCTAAGTTTTTGAACTCTTCCCAGTCTTTTTGAAGTTGATCATTCATGATGATCCTCCCATCGACTTTTTCAATTTTGCAAGTGCTCTTGAAAGTACTTTTCTTGCGCCAGCATTGCTCATTCCAAGTGCTTCTGAAATTTCATTGTAGTCATAGCCTTGATCAAACTTCAGGCTAAGTAATTTTTGTTCTTTTTGGGGAAGTTTGGAGACTTCTTCATGTTCAGTTACAGATTCAAGTGTCTCTCTGTTATCTACAATGTTTTCACTCAATGATTCGTGATTGGTTTTAACCTTTCTGATGTGATCAATGATGAGATGGTGACAAATGACGAAAAACCACGGGAGAAACTCTTTATCCCGGTCAAACTTCATCTTATTGATGTGAAGCTTCTGAAAAACATCTTGAAAAATTTCAGCTGTCATATCTTCGTTACCCGTTTTTTTGAGAATATAACCATACACTTTACCTTTGTGTCGGTTATAGAGCTGATTGAAAGCCTCTTCACTCCCATTCTGATATTGAATCATGAGTTCAATGTCAGTAAGTTCCATCCAGCTCCTATTTTGTATACGGATTGATTGTTCATTTTGTGACAGTCATGTACATTTTATTTTAAGTTATTGGAATTCTTAAAAAAAGACCTTTTATGGCAATTATTTGATAATTGAGGTCACATTTCGAGAGAGTGGGGCGTATACGGTCTAAAGGATAGTATCTATGAGACTAATTTTCCTGATTTTATTGTTTCCTACTACTTTATGGGCCGAATCCTTTGATTGGTTTGAAAAGCAGATTGAAGATCATCAAATGGTTCAAATGCTTGAATCAAAAGCAAGAGCTACTGAAGAGATGGGGAAAATGCAAGGAAGTTGGGGAGATCCTGTATTCAAAGTAGCCGCCAATAATTTTCCAAAAGATTCATTGAAAGATAATGAAACTCCAATGACTGGTATCCAATATAGTGTAATGCAGAAAGTATCTCTTACTACAAAATATGGAAATTTGGAAAAATCATATAAATCGCTTTCAGAATCAATTGAAATGGAAAAAGAACAAAGAAAGAGGTTGTTGAAATCTGAACTTTGGAAGCAGGCCATCAGTCTCAGAAAAATTGATCAAGATATGTCTGTATTCAAAGAGAATCTTCAGTGGATCGAGAGCATGATAAAAGTTTCCAAGAAGCTTTATTCAAATGGAAAGCTGGCACAACAAGGTCTTTTGGAAATTCAAATCAGAAAAAGTAACATTGAAACGAAAATTCTAGATATTGAATTCAAGAAGAAAGAGATTGAGAGTTTTTTGGGATACCTTGCAGGTTTAGAGCAAGATAAGACTCTCGATCTTAAGAGTGTTCCTTGGAATAGAATTCAAACTAATAAATCAGGTGACAACGATTTCGAAGAAAAAAAGCTCAAAAAAGAACTCGAGGCGAGTGAGTTGAACTTGAAAAGTAGTAAGATGAACTATGTTCCTGACTTTACAGTAGGTGTTGCATATACAAAACGATCAAATATAGACAATAAGGGCGACTTTGTGGGAGCGAGTGTAAGCTTCCCTCTTCCATTCAGTGGGAAAAAATATTCAAACCATTCCAATGCAACCCAAGTGAAAATGGCAAAAGAGAAAGCATGGCGTAACTATAACCTGAGAAAAAAAGCAAACTTGAATAAATTAGAATATCAAAAGACCAAACTGGAAAAAGAGTTGGATATTCTTGAGAAGAAAACATTAAATTTTGCAAAGTCAGCCAGAGATGTAACATCACGGTCATATCGACTGGGAAATGCAAGTTATGTGGAGCTTTTGAATGCGGAACTAAACCTTCAAAGTTTTCTTCTAAAAAAGTCTGATCTTGAAAGTAAGATAGAACTCGTAAAAATTGAACAAATAGTTTTGTCTGGAGGACAGATATGAAACTGCTACTTGGGGCACTTGTGACTTTTTCCCTCCTGTTGACCGCCTCATGTGATAAGGCGACTAAGAGTGAGTCTTTAGAGAAAAGTAAGGTGACAAGCTACTATACCTGCTCGATGCACCCGCAAATTAAAGAAGATAAACCTGGGAAATGTCCTATATGTCATATGAATCTTACCAAGGTAGAGGTAGATGAGTCTGAGGATCATTCTTCACATCAAAAAGAAGAGATGAAAATTACCTGGAGATGTGAAAATTTTCCTGATGTAACCAGTGAAGCAGAAGGAGTATGTCCAATTGATGGTACTCCAATGGTCAAAGTTGATCCCTATAAAGGAAGGGCCGGAAAGGTAATTGCAAAAGTTAAACTTCGTAAGGCGCAGTTGGCTCATTTCAAGCCTGACTTTTTTCCAGTGTCAAAAATGAAAATGACAAAAACGATCAGCCTTCTTGGGAATGTGATTCAGTCTGAAGAGAAGGAAAGTAATATCCCTGCTAGAATTGATGGAAGAGTTGAGAAGGTATACGTGAAATCCACTGGAGAGATGATCAAGACTAATCAACTTGTTGTTGAACTTTACAGCCCCAAACTGATCACAGGCGGAGAAGAGTATATTCTTGCAAGAAGATCATACAAGCAAACAGGATCAGTGGAATATCGTGACTTGGTTAAAGAAAGTGAAGAAAAACTCAAACTATGGGGAATTAAAAAATTTCAAATGGAAAAGTGGTACAAAGATGGAAAGGTTCCACGCTCAATCAAGATTTATTCTCCCACCAGTGGAATTGTAAGAAAAAGAAACGCTGTAAAAGGTAAATACTTCAAGGAAGGACAAAGCTTCTTTGATTTGGCTGATCTAAGTGATGTCTGGGTTGAATTGGATGTCTATGAATCAGACTCTACTCTTGTAACACTCGATCAAGAAGTGACACTCAAGTTCCAGGCATTGCCCGGAAAAGTAATGAAAGGAAAGATTGATTTTATAGACCCAGTTATTGACTCAAAGTCCAGAACCTTGAAAGTCAGGGCCACTATTCAAAATGAAGAAGGACTATTAAAGCCAGGCATGGTAGCAGATGGTTCTCTTCAGATAGAACTTTCTGATGAGCCATTTGTTATTCCACGTACAGCAATTATCGATACTGGTAAGCGTAAAGTTGTTTGGTCCAAGATCAGCGGGAAGAGTTACCAAGCAAAAGAAATTCTAACTGGTTTTGAATCAGAAGGATTCGTAGAGGTCGTCTCGGGTTTAATGGAAGGGGAAGAAGTGGTTATTGAAGGAAATTTTCTACTCGATGCCCAGGCTCAATTATTTGGTGGATATGAAGAGACAAAATAAAATGTCTACAAATAGTAAGGGAAAGATATCATGATCAGTAATTTGATCGAATTTTCTATTAGGAAAAGGGTTTTTGTAATCCTTGTCTTCCTTGTGGTTGCCTTTGCTTCAATTCTTTCGATTAAGTATGCAAATGTGGATGCAATTCCTGATATCGGTGAGAATCAGCAGATTGTCTTTACTGAGTGGCCAGGAAGATCTCCAAAGGACGTCGAAGAGCAAGTCACATATCCTCTTTCTATATCCCTTCAAGGAATTCCCGGAGTAAAAAATATCAGAGGCATGTCTGCTTTTGGCTTTAGTACGATTTATGTAATTTTTAAAGAGGATGTCGATTTTTATTGGTCGAGATCTCGTGTTCTTGAAAAACTGTCAACAGTTGGTTCTACACTGCCAACTGGTGTTCAGCCTCGACTTGGTCCAGATGCCACTGGTCTTGGACAAATATTTTGGTACACGCTTGAAAATGACAAAGAATCACTTCATCCGAGATCACTCGCAGAGCTTAGATCAATTCAAGATTTTTATGTTCGATATTTGCTCCAAGGTGTGGAGGGCGTTTCGGAAGTTTCAAGTGTCGGTGGTTTTGTTAAAGAGTATCAAATTGATGTCGATCCTAGAAAAATCATGGCCTATGACATCCATTTCACAAATTTGATTAAGGCCATAAAGGAATCGAATGTTGATGTCGGTGCTGAAGTAGTTGAGGATGGTGATCGTGAGATGGTCGTTAGGGGGCTTGGTTTCTTCAAGTCGCTTACGGATATTGAGAATGTTGTCGTCAGTGTCAAAGGAGGAACACCCGTAAGGGTGAAGGATATTGCACGCGTTTCTATGGGGCCGGCTTTTAGAAGAGGTGCACTCGATAAAAATGGAGAAGAGGCCGTAGGTGGGGTTGTCACCATGAGATTTGGTGAGAATCCCAAAAAAACACTTCTAAAGGTCAAAGATCAAATAGAGATTGTGAAAAAAGGTCTTCCAAGAGGTGTTAATCTCGTCCCATTTTATGATCGGACTGAGTTAATTGATCGAACAATGGGTACCGTTTATTCAGCACTAGGTCAGGAGATCATCATTACTATCATAGTAATACTGGTCTTCTTGTTGCACTTCAAGTCTTCCATTCTGGTATCTCTGACTTTGCCGTTTGGTGTTGGAATAAGTTTTATTTTGATGAAATTGTTGAATATCGACTCAAATGTAATGAGTCTTTCTGGAATGGTGATTGCCATCGGTTCCATGGTGGATATGGGGATCATCATGACCGAAAACATTTATTCTCACCTGGCAGAAAAGAAAAGTCCTTCTCCTAAAGAGCGTTTGGAAATCATTATTCGTTCAGCTAGAGAAGTCGGACCTGCTATTTTGACTGCAGTGATGACGACAATTATTACATTCCTCCCAGTCTTTGGTCTTGAAGGGGCCGAGGGAAAGCTTTTTGTTCCTCTCGCGTGGGCAAAAACCTTAGCAATGGGAGGAGCAGTTCTTGTTGCTATAATTCTGGTTCCAGCTCTTGCGGTTTATTTCCTTAAAGGAGACTTGAAACCACTCGAAGAAAACAAAGTTTCATCAAAAATTTTAGATTGGTACAAGCCTATGCTGATAAAGGTATTGGACCAAAGAAAACTTTTTTTGATTTTGCCACTTGTTTTGATTTTAATAGGGGCTTTTTCATTTACAAGACTTGGTAAGGAATTCATGCCTTCTCTCAATGAAGGTGATATCCTCTATATGCCAGTGACTACACCAGATGTTTCGATGACAAAAGCTCGAGAACTTTTGGCTTATACAGATAAAGTTTTAAACGAACATCCTTTGGTGGAATATGCAGTCGGCAAACTCGGTCGAGCTGATACTGCATTAGACCCAGCACCTGTGGCCATGTTCGAAACAGTTGTAAAACTTGTCCCTAAAGAAAAATGGCCTTCAGGAAAAAGCATTTATCAAATTATGGAAGATCTAGATCAGGCATTACAAGTACCAGGTCTTGTTAATTCATGGGACTTTCCAATCCAAACGAGAATAGGAATGATCTCTACAGGTATCAAGACACAAATTGGTGTAAAAGTCTTTGGTCCTGACTTGAAGACATTGGAAGAAATTGCTTCGAAAGTTGGACAGGTAGTAGAGAAAATAGAAGGTGCATCAGGAGTCTACTCTGAACAGATTACTGGAAAGCCTTATATCGAATTCAAAATTAATAGACTGGCAGCATCCCGCTATGGGATTAACACTGGAACTGTGAATTCCATTTTACAGACCGCTGTGGGGGGAATGCCAATCGGACAATTCTATGATGGAAGGGAAAGATATCCTATTCGTGTACGCTACAATAAAGAATTTAGAAATCGAATTGATGAATTAAAAAAGGTATTGGTTCCAAGTCCTCTTGGTCACCATATACCCATTGATCAATTAGCAGACATTAAAATCGTGACTGGTCCTGCGGCCATTCAGTCAGAAAACGGAATGCTTAGATCTCTTGTACTGTTGAATGTTCAGGGACGTGACTTGATAGGCTTTGTTGAAGAAGCCAAGGGAAAAGTTAATAAAGCAGTCGAACTTCCTCGTGGATACTCAATTGTCTGGGCTGGACAGTATGAGAATCAGGTGAGAGCAAACAAGAGACTTCTTCTTTTGATTCCAATAGCACTTATCATAAATTTGATTATCATTTATCTCGGGATCGGAAGCTTAAGAAATGCAGCGATTATTTTTTCTTCAGTACCAGTCGCTGCTGCTGGTGGGCTAATTCTACTATGGATAGGGGGCTTCAACACCTCTGTAGCTGTTTGGGTAGGTTTTATCGCCCTTTTTGGAATTGCAGTTGATGATGGTGTTGTGATGATGACCTATTTGAAAGAAGCTGTTAAAAATGAAAAACCAAAAAATTGGGAGCAATTGAAGTTGACCATTCTTCATGCCGGCTCGAGAAGAATCAGACCTTTGGTTATGACAACCACGACAACCATTGTTGCGCTTTTGCCTGTAATGTGGGCAACGGGGACAGGGAGTGAAGTCATGAAACCAATGGCAATACCAACAATTGGAGGAATGGCGATTGAGCTAGTAACTCTCTTTGTTGTACCAGTTGTATTTAGTTATTTTGAAGAAAAAAACCTGGAGGTTAATAATGTTTAAAGTAATTGCTACTGTTCTATCTGTTTTAACGTTCAATGCTTTTGCCATGGGAGACATGAAGCATGACATGGGTAAAAGAAAGTCTCTTTCAGAAGATGAAAGGAAGCAAGTTCTTGCTGTCTTCGAAGCCAATGAAAAATTGCATCAAAGTTTTTTCAAGTACGATGCCAAGAAGGTTGAAGCTGAGGCTAAAAATGTCGTAAAAGCAATTGATTCAATCAAAAATGAAGAAGTTAAGAAGTTGCTGACCTTTTCCAAAGGTAAGTTAGGGGATATTAAATCATCTGCCGATAGAGATAAG
>JBFEVX010000068.1:0-20777 GCA_041546685.1 Bacteriovoracaceae bacterium
AAGGAAAGATACGATCTCTTACAGATTCTGAGCAAAACCTCAAGGCCCAACTTGCTCAATCTAAAAATCAAAACAGTCAAATGGGAAGCAGTAATGATGCTCTCAATAGAAGAATCCAAGATCTACAAAATAAATATAACCAGACTCTTGCTGAAAGAACGAAACTCCAAGGGGATCTCAGAGGACTCCACGATCAGATCAGCAAAATCAATGGAGAAAAGGCCCAATTGGAAGGACGTCTAGCTGCACTCCAGAATAATGTTCAAGGGAGTGAACAGGAAAAGACCATGCTCTCGTCAAAAGTGGCAGATTTTCAAAACAAGATCAACGACATGAATGAAAAAATGGTTTCCTTCAAATACAAGTGCGAGACTGTAAAATCTGAAAAAGAACAGCTCATGGCCGAAGTGGAAAAACTCAAAGGTGAACAAGGAGGGAGAGCACCTGCTTCACTTGTTGAGATTCCTGTTGTTGATGAAAAGGTCGAGGAACTTGAAAAAGCCAACAGAGAAAAAGAAGAGAAAATCACAAGACTACTTAGTAAGCAACGATTTCTCGAAGCTCAACTTGGAGCAAAACCCGTCCCTACTCCATCCATTGAAAAGGCCAAGCAAGAAGCTAAAGAAATTGCGGTGAAACAAAAAACTCTCAGACAGCATATTGGTAAAAAGATTGCTGATCGTTTGAACAAAGAGGGACTCAATGTCATGGTTGATCCTACGACAGGTTCAGTAATCTTGAGAATGGATGGTTCATTCACGTTTGAAAGAAACTCAGCAAAACTCAAAAAGACCGCGATGAGCACTTTAAAGAAAATCATCCCCCTCTATGCTGAGGAAATTTTCAAAGATAAAGAGATTGCCAATAAGATCAACACAATCAACATCATTGGTCACGCGTCTCCAAGACACAGACAGAAATTTGTTGATCCTAACGATACAACAGTTGAGAGAGCTTACAACTTCAACCTTGACCTTTCTTCAGATAGAGCAAGGGAGATCGTAAAGTTCATTTTCAGTGACTCATTCGGAAAGTTTGCCCATAAACCGGCTTTCAGAAGAAAGGTTCAGGCAATTGGAAAAAGTTTCTCTGAGCCAATAATTGCGAGAGGACCAGCGAGTGTCCTTCCTAAAAATCATCCGGATTATTGCGGAAAATATGATTGTAAACAGTCTAGAAGAGTTGAAATCGCTTTCACACTCAAAGACGATAAAGAAGTCTGGGAAAAAATCCAGACAATTCAGGAGAACAGGCCATGATGCTCAATATGGTTTTTAACTTTTTTTCGAACTATCTCATAGAGTTCATGAGTGCGATGCTCCTCACGGGTCTCGTATTTAGATGGGCAAGCTGGAGGTCTTCTATTCAGGAAGATAATTACTTCTCCACATTCACCAGTGAGATAGAAAAAGTCATCATCAACCAAAAGTCTGGCGAAGTTGAGCATCGTGAAGACGTGGACAAATATCTGGAAAGTCTCCTGAACCAGGTTGTCGACAAACTTCCAACTCGTACTGTACGCTCAAAGCAATCATCAAAAAATGATAAGATGGCCGAAAAGCTCGGTGCTAAAAATGTTGTTTCTCTTAGAGATTATGTCAGTGGAGAGAGGGCCTTCTTTCTTGCCATCAAGCAAGAAAGCAGTAGTTTCAAATCCAACTTCCCTCCAAACTTCAATGATCTTGCAGAAAGAATCATGGAAAAAGAAGACAAGTGGAACAGACTAATGGGATTTTTTCCGATTGGTCCGATTTCACGTCTCATCGATATTCTTCCCGGGCTATTTGTTGTCTTTGGTATTTTTGGGACATTCATCGGTATCTCGATGGCGCTTCCAAGAATTGCTGAGATGGATTTCAATAACCTTGAAGGCTCTGGGGCCATCCTCACTGAATTCGTTCTGAGTGTGACTTATGCCATGAAAACATCCATTGCTGGGATTCTATTTTCACTTGTGATGACACTTTTGAATGCCATCGCCCCAGTTCGTGGACTAAGACAGAAAACATTCAAGAAAGTCAGTCAGTGTTTTGAGAATATTTGGCATTCTATTCACGGTGACAAAGATGCCGAACTAGAAATGAAACATGTCATGCCAAAGATTCTTGAAGAACTCAAAGGTCTTCGTGAAGATCTGGCAAAGAAAGAGCATGACCACGATAAAGATGAGATAAAAGAAGGGGCCTGATCATGTCAGTAGCTGAGCTTGTCAAAGGGTGTCCCCTTTTTCATGAAATCTATGACAATGAAGTTGAGGAAATCCTTGGAACTTGTGTAGTTGCTTCTTATGAAAAAGGAGATGCCATCATCAATCAAGGAGACACTTCTACAGATATCTGTATTCTTCTCGCTGGAAACGCCGGCATCTACGTCAACAAAGACGGTCACCGTCACTTCATTACAGAAATCGGTTCAGGAGATCTCTTTGGAGAGCTGGTCCTGATTAACGAGACAGAAAGAACAGCCGATATAGTGGCCAATGAGAGATGTGACGTCCTTATAATCAGCTACGAAGACTTTTACTCTTTCTATCATAAGAGACCGAAAGTTTTTGCTCTGATGGTCTTGAATGTGACACGTTTGATCACCAAAAGACTTAAAGGCTCTAACTCCATTATCGAGGGACTCAACGCCAAGCTTAGAGATATGGAAGAAAAGAAAGCTGCCTGAATTCTATTTTTTAATGAATATCATGAAGTATATAAAGAGTGATAAGGGTATTAGCACACCAGCTAATTGTATTTTAATGTTTCTTTTCCACTTTTCCAGATTGGCCTTAGAACCGTAAACAAGCATCTCTTTTTTAATGAACATACTAACAGTAAAAATCACTTGAGTAGACCAAAGAGCAACAATGATACAACTTATTATGAAGCCCAATCCCATCGGAAGCTTTTTATAAAAAAGAAGCAAACCTAAAAAAGCAAAAATATTGAACAGAGAACAAGCCAATTGGACATATTTTTGTCCATCAAACTCTTTTGAGTACCTAACAACAGCTTGTATAACAACAGATTGAATACTTGAAATAACAACCTCTCTTTAATTTTTAATTATACCGTTTCTGATTTTATAAGTAGAATTTCCATTTTAATTTTCAGACCATGTGGTCGCAAATTCTCAATTGAAAATCTACCATTTATTTCTTCTATAATATCTTTTGAAGAACTAACTCCAATTCCATTTCCATCTGTTCCTTTGGATGAAAATCCTCCGTTGAGAACCTTAGGAATTAACTCATCTTCAATGCCTGGGCCATTGTCTACGATACTAATACAAAAATATTTTTCAATTTTTTCAGACTTTATACAAATCTCAGTGGCACCGGCATCTAAACTGTTATTTATAAGATTAGAAATAATTCTATATAATTCATCTTCCCCAATATTCGTCAGAATGTTTTTCTTCCATACCTCTAATTTAAAAACTATATTCTTTGCTCTATCTTCCGTTTTTTTCTCTGTAATCAAATTTTCTAATATTTCATTCACGTTAATTTCAACAACGCGATACTTTTTCCTTTCAGAAAGGAGATCCTTAGAAATAGATTCAATTCTTGAAATTGCCATTTTCAAAAGTGATACTTCTTGATTTTTTGATTCACCTAGGATTCCTGAAACACTTTTCAAGGCTTCAATTGGTGAACGGATATCGTGTGCAACTCGAGATGCAATTTTATTTAGAACTTCACCTTGACCTATTCTTAGATTGAGTAACTCTTCTCGCCGGTAAGACTTCATCATTACGAAGAGGAAAGGTAGTGTAAATAGTAAGAATGCAAACCAAGACGCGAGTCCAATCTTCCAGCCTTCAAAGGCCGGATAGTAAAAGTTTAATACCCCTTTCACTTTTCCTTCGGCTTGATATTTCACAGGAAAGATAATCGTTCTTAGAAAAGATGAATCATTCAATTGAAAAATAGATTCACACCGGTCAATACAGTACTCAACTTTAGAAAACTGCCCTTTGGAGTTACCAAGCTGCAAGAAAGCATCTCTATGATTTTCCATCAATAGGTTATTTCTAGTTGAAAAAGCCAGCTCCCTGGCCATCCCTTGTTTAACACTATAAACAGCTGAAAATACGACGATGCCAACGAGTGTCAACACCGTGATCTGTAAGAAAGTAAAAGAGACAATGAATTTTTTCATGATCCTCTATATGTTATTGAATTCAAACGATTATTATTATACTACTTGGAAGAAATAAAGGTGTAAAAATGGGTCTAAAACAAATCTATAAATTATTTATCGCAATTCTCCCTCTAGGTTCTGTAATGGCCAGCGAAATAATACGGCCAAGAGTTACGACATCGAACCCTGTACAAACAGAGGTAATGGAGAGAATTGAAAGACTTAAGAAAGAAGATATCATCGTTAGAAGAGATGTCCAACCAGCTTCTAGACCTAGTATTCTGATTGAAGCTGTACGTTCAAGTAGAACAGGAGGAAGAACTGTTCTTGGAACTGATGCCAGAGATGGTGGCAGAACAGGTGGAAGAACTGTTATCGGGACTGAGGCCAGAGATGGTGGCAGAACGGGTGGAAGAATAGTTATCGGCATTGAAAACTAAATCCAATCAAGTAAAGAAAGCATGAAGAAGAATATTACTATTTTCCTGGTCATGTTTTCTTTGCTCTTTTCATGTACAAAAAACAAAGAGAAAAAGTTGCAAGAAATCAAAGTTTCTTTTCCTGAAATCCGAAACATTAATGATTACGACACGGCAAACGTTCAACTCGCCACCGACTATACCGTTCTAGAACATCTATATACGAATCTGATTACTTTAAACAGTGAAGGCCAACTAGAGTCTGTTCTGGCTGAGAAGTTTGGCTGGGAGGACGAAGATACAATATATTTCCAACTCAAAAAAGATCTTAAAGATTCTCTTGGTGAACCGCTAACAGTTGAAGATGTTGAAATCAGCTTTAAAAGGCTCCTAATATTAGATAAAAATAGTCATGGGAAATTAGCTGGCCTTCTATCAAAAGATAAATCTTTGAAAAATTTAGAGGAAAAACACCCTTCAATCAAAACAGTTCCAGAACAAAATAAAATAACTATTGATTTGAAAAATCGATCTCCATTTATATTTAATCTTTTCACTACAATCGATTATGGAATTATCCCAGCAAAATCAATTGATCCCAACAAAATGAATATTTCCAATTACAAAAGAACGACTGGACCGTATTCATTTAGTTCCCAAAAACAGGATTTGTCAGACTTAAAATTTGCGATCAACGGCCATTATGTAGATTATAAGGACACTTACCCCAAGTCTATTGAACTTATACTGAGTCCGACTCCACAGACGACACAAAACCTAGTAGCAGAGAATAAAATTGATGTTATCCCAACTGACGACTTCATCTCTTACTCTGATTTAAAAAAACTTCATGAGGACTATAAAGATTCATTCCTTCATGAAACAAGACCTTTGAAATTAAGATTTATTAGTTTTACAAAAAAAGGTCTCTCTGAATTTGATCTCGAACAGAGAAGATTCCTCTCTCATGCTCTTCGAAAGGCCCACGCCGAAAGTCAGAAAGGGAAAATTCAACCTGTAGTACAGTTTTTCCCTCGATTTGCAGAAGGCTCACTCAGCGAAGTACAAGAAGAAGAGCTGGTGTCTAGCTATTCTCAAGCAACCAAAAAACCTCATAGAAATTTCAAGATTGCAATATACCCAACTTTTTTGAAAATTTACCAAGAAATTTTCAAGAGCTTGTCATTTGTTGAGTTTGTTCCGACTGAAGATATCATTTCATATGAGAATAATTCTCCAGGAGTTGATGCTTATATCATGTCAACAGACTCTGGATATCATGAAGACCTATCTTTGTTCAGTTACACAATATCCTCCGGTTTTTTGGGACATGACCAAAAAACGGCCCAATCTATTATTGACAGATATTCACTTGACCCTGAGAAAAAATCTAGAATTGAAACTCTCAAAAACATACACCTTGAAAGCTTAACTGAAGCAAAAGTTATTCCACTTTCGAGGTCCTCTTACACAGCGTTATCTTTTAATGGATTAAAAATTAACTTCCCTGTTTTTTTCTCCAATAGTCATCTATGGAAAATATCTCACTAATCCTCGATTGGATCGAAAGTTCATCTTGTTCAATATTTAAAAATTCTTGGACCGAAGAGTATTCCAAAGATATCCATCACTACTCTATTGAAAGTGAATATAACGGTCTTAAGATAAGTGGACAGGGACTATCAGAACAGTCTGAAGAACTCGCTATTATAAAAGCATTTTCAGAATTTTCTGAAAGAATGGCGATGGAAGAAAATAATCTCGCCAATTCAAATGGACTTTCATGCCATACAAGTCTTGAGAATGCGACTAAAAATGCTTTTAATGAATTAATTGAGAGAGATGCCTTTTTCTATTTCTTTGAAAATGACTTATCTTTTCCTGAATATGAAGTCTGTTCTCTCAAATCATTCTCACCGACAACTTTAAAATTATATGAGAGCTTTAAGTCCAAAGGAGTTGAACAGTCTTTTTACTCTTTACCAACTCCTACCAAAGATAATGTCATTGTTTATATTTCTTCCGGTATCGAAGCCGGACTATTCGGGATGATAATAGGTGCATCATACGGACGTTCTAATAATGCAGAACACGCTTTTCTTGAAGCAGCTTTTGACACACACTGGGCGATCTTGAATAACCAAAATATTAAAACGATATCTATCAATGAGTTTAGACAAAAGAAAACGATCTCAATAGATGACCACTTTTTTCTTGGCCTAAATATTCCTTATGCTAAGGAATTCAAGCATAAGTTTTTAACCAAAAATGAAACTCATACTAGAGCAAAAGTCGAGATTGAAACCCACGTAAATCAACTCCCAAGCTCAATCTTAGATGAAGCGAGAGTTCCTTTTGTTGTAGTCCAGGTAAGCGCTCCAAAGTTGAAAAGCTTTGACATGGGTGGAATGAGATCTGAGTTCCCACACTGCTTTTCGTAGTGAGACAAAGGCTTTAAAATCAAGCATTTACACTATCTGCTATGATTTGTTTCCTACTACTTAATCACTTCTCTTGAAGCTGAAAACCATGGAGATTTTTCAATATCAGGGGAAATTTCCCTAATCAATTCTCATTTATAGTATTAATGGCCAAATCAGAAAATTGACTATTATGAGGAACACACCATGAAACGAATTTTAAGTTTAATTCTAATGCTCGTCCTATCTATCAGCTGTGGAAAGCTGGACGATATGGGTAATAATGCTGAAGCTGCAAAAGATAACTCGGGGCGTGCTGCTGATGCCGCAGGTGAATCTCGTGAAGAGATTGCTTATAGCCGTTTGATGGGTCGATCAGGGGCCACAAGTGCAGCCAGAAGAGAATCTCTAAAAACAATGATGGAGATGAAGTCTTTTGAGATGAAAGTTACTGAAGCCTCAAAATACTTGAAAGGTTTTGAGTATCAACTATGGACTGGTCAACGTTATGATACAAATCAATATCTCAATGTTCTCAAGACTGATGCCATCAATGAATTCTTCAGAAGTACTGTAGAAGTATTTGATGATACATCAATTGTTGGTGCTGAACTCAATCCAATTAGAATCAGCTCTGGGCAAAAAGATAAAGACTTGAACGTTATGGCCCTTGCTGTAGCTCTTCACCAAGTTCACTCAGTTCAAGAGCAAATCACTGTTGAAAGCAACGGTACTCTAGCTGAAGCTGAAACGATGTTGTCACTTCTTAAGTCTGGACTATTGAAGATTGAAAAAGTTAAGAAAGGTGAATTGGACTTTTCTGAGCTACTTGAGCACGAGCAAGCGATTTACAATTATAGAAAAGAAGCTCTTGTTCTTCTTGAGGCCAGAGTTGATATGTTCATGGTTATGACTCTTGCAAAGATCAGTTCATTGAAAGATGGTTCGATTGCTGGTCTTTCTCTTGCTTACTTCAAAAAGAAATTTGATAGCCGTTATTTTCAAATGGAAGTTGGTCGTCAAAAGGAAGTTAACAAGTACGTAGCTGAAGCTAGAAAAACAGCTGAATTCCTAGCATCTATCGGAATTAAAGTGAATAAAGAAGCCAAAGTTCGTCGCGTATTGGAAAAGATGACTTTTCCAAAGAAATCCAAACTTGAGTCAATGGCCGCTGATGGTGGAATCGATGTCCTTGCGGTTAAGAACCATGATGAGTTTCTTAAAGACATGTCATATTTCTATAAGATCAAAGACGGAAGTATCGAACTCAAATAAATATTTTCAAAAAAAGTTAATACATAAAAAAGGCCCAGCATAAGCTGGGCCTTTTGATATTTAGAATATCCTGGAAGATTTAGTTTCTTCTATTGGTCAAAGCTCTCCACGCATCAGTTCTACCTGAAGCTGTGTAGTTATCGAGGCTTCCGTTTTCAATAGCTGTTCCCATCAGTCTATCTCTGATATCAACAGGAGTAAGGTTGGCATTGTTTGAGATCAATAGTCCTACGATACCTGAAACATGTGGACAGGCCATCGAAGTTCCACTCATCTTCTGGTATCCACCATTCTTCACTGTTGAAAGGATGTTTACACCAGGTGCAAATACGTGAACCATTTTCTTTCCGTAATTTGAAAAAGAAGCTTTCTTACCTGTACCATCCATAGCACCAACAGAGATTACGTTGTCTACTCTGTAGTTGGCTGGATAAGTTTCAGTAGCATCGTTGTCTCTTCTTGAGTTACCAGCAGCTGCTACGAAAGTAATTCCTTGATCGTTAGCAGCAACAATAGCTTCTTTAAGAGCTTCAGATTTTCCGCCACCGCCCCAAGAGTTACTCATTACATGAGCACCCATCTTAATTGCGTAGTTTACAGCTTCAATTGCATCAGCAGTTGATCCCGATCCTGAATCTGTAAGGAATTTGATCCCCATGATTTTCACGTTTGCCATAACACCGGCAATACCTGTTCTGTCATGGCTTGCTCCGATAACACCTGCACAGTGAGTACCGTGACCATGTCCGTCCATTGGATCACCATCATCATTGGCAAAGTCAGCTCCGTAGATATCATCAACAACTCCGTTTCCGTCGTCATCAACACCTTCTTCACCATTTTTCTCAGCTTCATTTACCCACATGTTATTTTTAAGATCAGCGTGTCTCCAATCAACACCTGTATCGATAACAGCAACAATTACATCTTTGCTACCTTTAGTAACTTGCCATGCTTTTTCAGCATTGATGTCTTCACCTTTTTTTCCAGGCGTCCACCAACCACCAGAGTTCTTTCCAGTGTTCTTAAGTCCCCACTGCTCAGCAAATTTTGGATCTGAAACAGCTTTGATTGAATCAAGAGTGTTGTCTACTGTGTAGATGTAGTTAGGCTCAACATACTCAACAGCGTCGTTAGACTTGAGTGCGTTGATTGATTTTTCATTTCCTTCAATTTTTACAAATTGTCCGAAACTCGTGCTGATTTCCTTAGCACTTGAGAATGACTTCATGTCCAGGCTTTTGCCTTTTTTAAGTTTGACGATGTACCCATCGAAATCTTGTGCACTAAGAGACGTACACATAAGAAGGGTCAAAAAGAATCCTACTGATCGCTTCATTTAAATCTTCCTTGATAGTTGTTGACGATAACTTTATACAATTAAGTCGTACGGGTAATTTGTTGTCCAGAAAACAAAACACGTGTAAGTATTTGTTTCAATATCCTACCACTGAGGTAAGTTAAACTTTTTAATAGCTAAACAAGGATATTGGGACTATTCTAATGGGCATGTCTGAAGCCGCTAAACACAATAAAGAAAACCCTCTCATCAATATTGGTCTGAATGTAGTCATTCCTTCTGTGATCATGACCAAGTTCAGCAATGCTGACTATCTTGGTCCGGTATGGGGTCTTGTAGTAGCGCTGGCCTTCCCTCTTTCTTACGGACTATGGGATTTTCTTTCAAAAGGTAAGACTAATTTCTTTTCACTTTTGGGTCTTTTTTCAGTTCTTATGACTGGTGGAATTGGGCTCATGAAACTTGATAAGACTTGGATGATCGTCAAAGAAACGGCCATACCTGCTTTGATGGGAATCGGAGTACTCGTTTCCTCAGTGATGGGAAAACCGCTTGTAAGGCTGTTTTTGGATCAAATCATGGATATTCCAAAAATTGATGAGGCCTTTAAAAGTAAAGGTCACGACCAGTTATTCGAAAAAAATATCAAGCTCAGCAATTCGCTGTTGGCAGTGACATTCTTCCTTTCAGCTGTTTTGAATTTTGTTTTGGCGGTCTGGATTCTCGAAGGAGAAACAGGCTCGGAACAATTTAATGAGAGTTTAGGGAAAATGACACTTTTGAGCTTTCCAGTGATAACTGTGCCTATGATGATCATGGTTATGGGCATAATCTTTTTTCTTATAAACTCCATCAAGCGAAATACCGATCTGGAGCTTGAGGAGGTCATCAAGGCCGAGTAACCGAGCTTTTCGCTTTTGCTCCAGGCACCTTGATTACATTCCCAATAAAAATGATATATACTGGTATAAGACCCAACAAGGAAGTCGGTCATGACACTCATGAAAAAGTTTATTGGTGCAATTGGTCCAAACAAAAACACTACTGATCAAGATTCAAACCCATTCATCCCATTTTTTACAAGGCTTGAAGGCGATACTAATTTCCCTTTTCTTCTCGCAATCAGAACGTTGGAAGAACTTGAAAAAACTGTAGAGAATGATCATCAGTTGATTGAGTATCTTTTGGAAGACATCATGTTTGCTTCCATTTATGCAACTTTCTACGAGCATCTTTTTGTCTGCATTCAGGAGAACCAACACCTGGCGGTAGAACTTATAGATAAATTTTCAGAAGGTGGATCAGAGAGAGAAATTCTGATTGCCTCACAAACACATCATCACCTTCAATACATCATGAATAGAGGTCAGTGTTCAGGCTGTGAAGCTTGTGACAACCATGCTGATGTAGAAGAGTTGATAGAGCCATATGAAGCTGGTGACGTACAGTTTTTTGTTAAACTCTATCTTGGAATGCAGTCGATTCAATTTGCCATGGAGCAGTTGCTATACGACATCCTTCCACATAGAGCAGATCTTTATGATTATCTGATTACAGACAATATTCTCGACTTTAGACAATTTGTCGTGGATTACTCTGATAAGAAACTCGAAGAGATCTAGAAAGGAGGCTCTTTGCCTCTAACTGACTTGATAATGTTCTTGTCATAAGAAATATCAGCGCTGTCAGAACCTGTGGCCAGGTGAATATCAAAAAAGCCTAGCTCATGGATTTTGACAGCAACTTCCTCTCCTTTAACTCCATCACCTAGATTTGAATCAATAAAAAGAGAACAGTCTTTAGGTATGTCTGATGCCTTTTGAAAGAACTCGTCTGCCGTAGCAAAGGCCTCGAAATCTACATCCGAAGCACCGGCCTTGAATTTCCATGTCATTCTCACGAGTTCATCGTCATCAATCAGTATATAAAGCTTTTTCATGAGTTTAATAATACCTTAAAATAGTAATTATGAAACTAAATGCAGATCTCGGCGAGGGACAGCATTGGAACAGTAAAAATATTGCTCATGCTCTCGCTCCTCATATTCACATAGCCAATATCTCATGCAATCTACATGCTGGTGATGAAGATCATATAAAAGAAACAGTCGAAATTTGTCTCAAGCATGGAATCAGCCTCGGCGCACACCCGTCCTATGACGATAGAGTAAACTTCGGACGCCATTCTCATTCGTTATCTCAAGAAGAACTTAAGAACTTGCTAGTGAAACAATGGGAGTGGCTGAATAGAATTGTCACTTCACTTGGAGGACAACTCACCCACTTCAAAGCACATGGCGCCCTATACAATGATATGGTCTCAAACCCAGAAGTTTTCAAGACAGTGCAAGAAACAGTTGAAACACTTTCAAGTCAGTTGATTCACATCTGCTCACCTTTTACTTCTAAAGTTGACGGACGTTTTTTGAATGAAGGATTTATCGACAGACTCTACCTCGAAGATGGAAGCCTTACCCCCAGATCAAACGTGAATGCTGTTCATGACAGACTGGAAAAAGTTCTATCACAAATTCATACGATGAAAAAAAACAAAGTCGTAACTGATAGTGGAAAAGAAATTCATTTGAAAGTTGATACTCTTTGTATCCACGGTGACAACCCCATGTTGATAGAGCATATTGAGAAAATTGTGGAGGCGATCAATGAAGATTGAAGTTTCCCAAATTAGTGAGTTCTCTTTTTTGATCAAATTCAAAAAAAATGTGACCCTCAAATCTGTGACTTCACTTTGGAAGAAAATTACAAGTGATCCTTTTTTCAGCAACAGGATTATCATTCCTTCCTACGATAGCATTATGATCGAATCGCCATTTTATTCGGACTATACACCTCAAAAGTTTGAGTCAAAGATTCTCTCAATTGTGAATTCTTTTGAACCGGAAACTATCGACGAAGGAACTCCTTTATTGATTGAGATTCCTGTCTACTATGCTGAAGAAGTCGGCTCGGATCTTCCTTTGATCGCCAATGCCAGAAAGAAAACCATCGATGAAGTAATAAAGGCCCACTCTGAAAAAATTTATGATATATATTGTCTGGGTTTTCTTCCGGGTTTTGCCTATCTAGGAAAGACCGATCCTCTCTTTCATTTTCCAAGAAAAGAAAAAGTGGAAAGCGATGTCATCGCAGGAACTCTTGCTGTTGCAGAAGACCAGACAGCGATCTATTCACTCAACAGCCCAGGAGGGTGGCACCAGATAGGTCGAACTCCAATTGAACTTCTTGAAAAAGATGGAGAACTTATTTACCCATTTAGTATCGGTTCTCAGGTCAAATTCAATCCCATTACAAGAGAAGAATTCATTTCTCTTGGAGGAGTGCTTGAATGAGTCTGATACTTAGCTCCTCACATCCGGGAATCAGTCTTCAGGACTTAGGTCGAAAGAAAGGTCGTGAGCTTGGCTACTCGAAAGGAGGGCCACTTGATGAACTCTCCTACCGCTGGGCCAATTACCTTCTAGGAAATCCTTCCACAACCCCCGTCCTTGAAATTATACTGGGCGGAGTTGAAATGGAGCTGACACTCGATGCCCATCTCTCTTTGACAGGAGCAGACCTTGCAATTGAAACCAGTAAAGGAGTTCCTTTAACTCCAGGAAAAACATGGTTCCTTCCAAAGGGAACTATTTTAATTTCCAAAGGACCACGAGTCGGTCAAGTCGCTTATATAGGAATCGAAGGTGGCTTCAAAAGACAGACCTATCTACAAAGTGTGTCGGTGCCAAAGAGAGAGCGAAGTATTTTTCCAAGAGTAAATGAAAGTCTTTTTGAATATACGGAAAGTACACGAAGCGGAAGTAAAATGATTCCTGATGAATTCAGATTTGTTGAAAGACAATTCGACAGGGTGCCTTACTTCCCTGGTTATCAAAACAATGATTTTGCATCTGAAAGGATTGAACTCTCCAAGGAAGAAAGATTTGATCGCATGGGAGCTTATCTTTCAGCGAAAGGTCTCCATTACAAAGGTGAAGGTCTATCGTCTGAGCCAATTGCCATTGGATCTCTCCAAGTAGTGAATCCCAAGAAAGTCATCGCTCTATTGAACGATTGTCAGACTGTTGGTGGCTATCCGAAACTCGGAGTACTCTCTGCCTTTGGTAAATCTGTTTTGGTGCAAATGAAGCCGGGGAAAAAGTTCCGTCTGGAAGCGATTTCCCCTAAAGAAGCATTCGACAATTACTGGTCAAATCTGGCCTTTCTCACCTGATTCGGATCAGTACTTGATCTTCGGGCATTTATTCTGAAGAAAATATCTCATGTCCTGAGATGAAACAAACTTGAGTCTTGCTCCGTCAATTGCACCACCACCATCAGTGATGGCCTCAAAAATATCAGAGTTTAAAACCTTGCATAGATTTCCATTTCCATCTTTGAAATGCGACGATCTTTTGAAATTCACACGAGGAAGTTCACCTTGTCTCCAACCTTCGTCAATAATCAGACCTTGGTATGGATGAAGATCGAGACCTCCGTTATTGTCTCCTCTGACTTCATCATCAAGAGTGAAATACATTCCATGGACTTCAACCAAGTCACCTTTCTTACCACTAAAGATAAATCTCACACCACTTGGAGTCTTGATGTGAATGTGATTGTCTTCAATCTTGTACTCTAGTGGATTTGTTCTTGGAAAAAGAATGTAAGATCTAGCTCCAGTTGATTGTGATGGTGAACCGTCTCCAAAAGAGTTGAATACGATCATGTCTCCATTGGTTGAGAACATGTAGCTTCTGTACTTTGGGTAGTTGATCCCATCACCGAGAGTGATCATACACTCTCCATGAATGTCTGGAACCAATTGCATGTTTAACTGACCAACTCTTGTAGGTTCAAGGTCTGAATCACGACAGGCAGTCCAATCAGCAGCTTGAGATGTTGAAATAAAAAGTGCGAATATAAAAATCAGTTTTTTCATTATTGTCTCCAAAGTGCTGAGGCCCAGGTAAATCCTGAACCAAATGCTGCTGACGCCACAAGCATTCCTGGCTTGAGTTTTCCGGCCTTGATAGCTTCATCCATTCCTATAGGGATAGTCGCAGCTGTTGTATTGGCAAAATCCTGGATAGTATTGAAAACTTTTTCTTCAGGGATCTGGAGAATTTCAGCAACTTTTTGGTTGATTCTCAGGTTGGCCTGATGGAAAAGAAAGAGATCGACATCATTGATGTCAATCCCGGCCTTCTGAAGAGACTCACCCAAAACTTTGGCCATGCACTTGGTAGCGTGAATGAAAACATTACGCCCATTCATTTGAGGGTATTGGAGTTTTTCATCCAGCATCTCTTTATTGATTCTTTCAGCACCGAAAGCATTTCCAGGAGCAGGAAGCCAAAGCTCTTTTGCATGGGCACCATCTGCATAAAGGAAATGATTGATGATATGTGAATCAGTTGGATTGTTGACTTCGGTTTTAGAAACGACAACGGCACCGGCACCGTCACCAAAAAGAACAGCAACATTTCTTCCCTCAGGAGTTTTATCCAATCCTTTGGAGTGAATCTCTGCTCCGACGAGAAGAATATTTTTGTGAGTTCCGGCCTTGATAAAATTATCGGCAATACTGAGCCCATAAAGGAAGCCAGAACATTGCTGGCGAATATCGAGTACACTTATCGCCGGCATATCCAGCTTCGCTTGCAAAAAACATCCAGTTCCAGGAAAGTCATGATCCGGACTCAAAGTCGCGAAAATGATCATATCAATATCATCTTTGGAAAGACCGGCATTTTCAATGGCACGTTTGGAAGCTTCTACAGCAAGGTCACTGGTTGAAACATTTTCTTCTACCCAATGTCTTTGCTTGATTCCTGTTCTTTGTTGGATCCATTCGTCAGAGGTATCCATCATTTTTTCAATATCAAAATTGGTGAGAACTTTTGGGGGGACGTAGGAACCTACACCCGTTATACGGCTTCCAATGCTCATCTAACCTGCCTTGGTTTAAAGTTGCTATCCATTTGGTACTGATAAAGTCTATAATCGATGCTACACGGTGACAAACCTTCTTTCATAGGGAGTGAACATGGGAATCAAGTTTGGCCTTGATGTCGTACCTTTTTACGCTGGTATTTTAACTCTTCTCTATATCGGACTGACAGCCAGAGTCATCAACCTTCGACGACTTCTTAGAGTCGGAGTTGGTAGTGGAGGAAAGCCGGAACTTCAGCGAGCAATTCGTGTCCATGGAAATTTTGCTGAGTACGTACCTATGATTCTTATTCTGATGGCCTTTGCAGAGCTTAAAGGTCTGAGTGCAAATTGGCTTCATGTTTGTGGATCTGCCATGATTGTCTCAAGACTTCTTCATGCTCTAGGACTTGGAAACCATGCAGGAACCAGCCCCGGAAGATTCTTCGGAGCTGCCCTGACGTTTTTTATCAAAATTAGCTTGGCGATTTATCTGATTATCTGTTTTTTGAAATAAATCAAAGTTCGCAGCTAAGATAGCTGTCACAGATTTTCTTCATGGCATCGTGGCTGGAATTGAATGCAGAAATAATACTTCCGCCTTTTCTTCCGGCCGAAAGATCGCCAATCAAAAAGAGCCCAGGAATTGAAGTTTCAAATCCGTCTTTAACGACAGGATCGTCACCATTAAAATCGATATTCAAAAGAGCAAGAAAGTTTTTAGGAGTACTTCCGCCAAGGGCCAGTACTACTTTATCAAATTCCAGGTTTCCAAATTCTTCTTCATTGAAAAGAACCTTCACCGCTTTTGTTTCACCTTGTTCTACCCCGTTAATATTCGAGCCTAGAAGAAGAGGAACTTCTCCTCGTTTGGATAGTTCCAACAAACTGTCTCTATTGATTTCATTCATTCTGGAGAACTCGCTCTTTCTATAAGAGAAAGACACTTTGTTTCCTTCTTGATTCAAGTACTGGGCGTACTCACTAGCAGAGTCTCCACCACCAACGACAAGTACATCACAGTTTTCAATTTTTTGAGAAGTGATATCAAAAACAACATCTGTTCTAAGTTCTGAAGGGATCTTCCAATCAGGCTTGTTCGGCTTCCCCATCATTCCGATGGCAATCACACAAGTCTTTGAAGCATATTCACCTTTATCTGAACCAATAATGAAAGTTCCATCATCTTGCTTTTGAATTTTATATACTGTCTCTTTGTAATGAACATTGATTTTATAGGATTCAATCGCTTGATCGAGAAGGCTCAGTGTTTCGTGTTTTGAGGTGTCAGTCAGACACATCACACCTTTGCAAAGAGCAGCTTGCCCTTTGTAATTTGCCGTCACAAGTTTCTGTTCTGGATAAAACTTTCGAATTGAATAACTATGTTCTTCACTCTTTTCGAGAATAAGAATTTTGTCTTCGCCGATTCCAGATCTTCTGGCCTCAGCCGCCATGCTGATACCGGCAGGTCCGGCACCAATAATCACCAGGTCATACATCCTTCACCCCTTGATGAGTTCGAAGGCAATATACCAAAGTTGGAATGAGACGGACAAGGTTTAGGTGCTCTTACGCCGCAGTGTTTCCTTTCTTGGCGATAAAAGAGGTGAACACATCACGACAGGTCAGGATTTTTGCAGAAAGTTCCTGAAAACCTTGGGATTCCAAAGCTTCCCTATCTCGATCCAATTGAAGACAGATGCCTCTTTGGAACTCTTCGAGTTGAGAAGAGAATGGTTCGAGAATTTCAAAGCTGTCTTCGATGTAAAAAGAATCCCAGACAAAGTTGGCCATGACTCGTGTGAATGATTCATGGATTTCGATCAGATCTTTCACTCCACTATCTTCTTCATCCTGCTGCATATCGGCCCAGTTGAAATAATCAAGAAGAATGGATGAAGCCTTGAAATGATTTTCATCTTGAAGGCAAACGCGAAAGACACCTCCGACTCCGGCCATTTTATCTATCTGATATAGCTCATCATAAAGATCTAGAGCTCGTTTGAGATTTTTATCGACGCCAATTCCGTTCTCAAGGCAATTAGCGAGTTCAAAAATGCAACGATCATCGCCGTACTCGTAACCTTTGAGAAAGCATGAATAAGCTGATTGATCATCTAATTGAAAAGGGTCCACTTGCTCTCCACGGTCTTCGTGAAATTGACCATTGAACATCGTCCCCATCATAAAATAGTTTGTGGCATCACTTGGAAGGCACTGGCGATGCTTGATCTCAAGAACCAGATCGTGAGAAAGGCATTCTGTTTCTGCCGCAATCTCAATTAACCTGACGGCATCGTCGAGAGATATTTGATAATCTTTTGGAGTCACGGCACAGAAATCATTCTGGATCAAAAATTGATGAACCAGAGATTCGGCCACATTACAGTTTTCAAGTTTTTTGGAATAAAGGATCTCCAATGGTTTTCCACTGGTCAGTTTTGCGTCCTGATACTTGTTAATCTGATCCACCAACACCTGGGGATCGTTCAGAGACTTGTTGATTGAAACTACGTTACCAGGCCCGAAATCAGTCGATAGGATGTAGATGTAGCCGCTGGTATACTGTCTAATTCGCATAGAACCTCATTCATAACTTAACTAAAATACTTAT
Source organism: Bacteriovoracaceae bacterium (assembly GCA_041546685.1). Classification (GTDB taxonomy): domain Bacteria; phylum Bdellovibrionota; class Bacteriovoracia; order Bacteriovoracales; family Bacteriovoracaceae; genus M0603. The sequence continues at coordinate 18,095 of JBFEVX010000068.1, forward strand.
CGGACCATTTTGCTCAGACTTTCGCCTTTTCTGAGTAATCAATATAATTTCAAACACTTAGGAAGTATTTCTCCTGCTAATTTTCATATAGGAAGCATAAAATCATTCTTATTGTTGCGACTGCCCATGGTTGATATAAACACTCTGAATTAAACAATAGCCATTTTTGCTGGGGGGTAGAAATGACAAGCACGAAACAAATTCTTGGCCTAATTGTATTGGCCTTCACGACACAGGCATTTGCCACGAGCCTCAAGGACTTCACTCCTTATAAGTACGAGGTTCTCTTTACTAATCCAGTTTGTAAGACCTACACCTATGACGGAGACGTTGAAAGTAATGGTGGAGAGCTTCTTTATTCCAAGCCAACTGGAGCCTACTGTAAATCTTCTGATTCAAGGGCCAGTGGCAATCGTCACGACGCTCCTCAAAGAAGACTTCTCGACTGGATCAAAGATCCTCAAACAAAGTCCATCTTCATGGCCTACCTTTCTTTCTCCAACAGAACAGTTGCGAAAGAAATTTGTAATGCCGTAAAGAAGAGAGACATCAAAGTTACTTTGGTTTTTGATTCAAACAATGAATCAGACCCAGGAAGAATGGCCACGGCCAATTATCTTGATGACTGTGAAAATGCAGATTCAGGAAACTCTCCTTATGTTGTTACCAGAGGTAATCAGAATGGTTTGGGTTATGCCCACAATAAACTTTTCATGATCAACGCCGGGGACCCACAAGGTGTTCGAATTGCTTTCTCAAGTGGAAACATGTCAAGTGGCGTAACCACTCACCATGAGAACTGGCACTTCGTTACAACTTCTCCAGTTTCTCACTTTGCAAGAATGCACGAGTGTTTGAGAGATGGAATGTTGAATCACGCTGAAAGTAAATCAGACTACGTAAACTACATCCGAAAGTGTCGGGCCGGAATCGACTCACCAGCTGAGGATGATATTGAGGTTTTCTTCATTCCTGGGGACGGAACGAAGGCAACCAAAGCTATTGGCAATGCCATGGGAAAAGCGGAATCAGTGCAAATGGCGGCACACCGCTTTTCCTATGGAGCCCTCATCAAGATGATCTCCAAAGGCCTGGCCAATGGAACAAAGTTCAAGCTTGTTGTGGACGATGACATCTACTGGACAGGTGTCTACGGCCAGGGAATGGGCAGAAATACTCTGATGGAATATGGAAAAGTCAATTCACTCAGAAAAGAAGGCATGGATGTCAAATACATGGAGACTTATGCAGACGATGTATTCGAACCAAAGAGTCTTCAACTACAACACAACAAGTTTCTGATCTTCACTAATGAAGACGGAACAGGATCAGTGTTTGCTGGAGCTGGAAACCTTACGGGATCTGCCTTCAACAAAAACTTCGAGAACTTCTACATGATTCATATCCCAGAAGTTCATGAAGCCTTCACTACTCAGTACAAGCATATGTGGAATGACCTCGCGACAGGCTACTACAATATGCCAACAGAGCTCGTACTACCTTAATTACAGCTTTATCCCGTAAAACGGATAAATACCCCCCAATAATCGGGCCCGGTTTGCAGCAATGCTTCCCGGGCCTTTTACTTGCCCAATTTGCTCGGTTAACCTCAGTTTAAGCTATATTTTTTTTGTCATTCCGTCTCTCAACTGTCAGAATTTTAAGAACGAGACACACGACTTTGGATTGTTCAGGATGTAGCGATCATTAGAGTCTCAACCTACCAAGGAAGGTATGTATGCAAGGACGCATGTTCATCACGTTGGTGTTGACCCTATTTCTCTCCACAACGCTTCAGGCTTCCCTGAACAAAAGCTACTACCCCAAAAATTTCCAGGACGCTGTCAAGAACGGTAAACTCAAAAATACTGAACTCAAGAGTGAACTATTCGACATTATCGCAGGAATTCACGACACAAGTGGAAAGACAGATAGAATTGTAGAATCTTGTCCAGAGTCCGCTGAATGTTTCACCCAGGATAGAAACATCTCTTACAAACAGGCCAGAACATATCTTTTTGGACAGCTTCATTTGAAGCAATATCGCGGTCAATACTTTGTAGAAGATGTTTATTGCGAAAAAGAATTCGACAGTGAATTCGGAGTTGGTCCAAACAAGATTCCTGATTCGAATTATTTAAACTGTGAACATACTTGGCCTCAAAGTCGATTCAGCCCGAAGTTTCCAGAGTTAGTTCAAAAAAATGATCTTCACCATCTTTACCCTGCCGACAGCCGTGCCAATTCATCTCGCTCCAATCATATTTTTGCCATGGTTAACGGAAGAGCTGTAAACAAGACATGTCAAAGCTCAAGAAGAGGAATGGCGATTGGATCAAGTTTGACAGCGTTTGAACCTGCTGAAAGTCATCGTGGAAATGTGGCCCGTGCCTTGTTTTATTTTTCAGTTCGATACAAAATTCAGATTGACCCTCTCGAGGAAGGCTATCTGAGAGACTGGCACCGTGAAGATCCAGTCGATGCTGAAGAAAGAAAACGTAACGACGAAATTTTCAAAATTCAGAAGAACAGAAACCCTTTCATCGATGAACCTTTACTTGTGGATGATATAAGGGACTTTTGATGCCTCAAATTCTAAAGAATATATTACAAATGGCCCTGATACTGGGCCTTTGTTTTTCCTGCTCAGTACCTCAAAAGAAAGCCAAAGATTCCTATTCAA
>JBFEVX010000200.1:0-2867 GCA_041546685.1 Bacteriovoracaceae bacterium
GTAAGTGATTGTGAATAAAAACAAAACCACTTCATTCATGAAAAGTTTCAACAAAGAGTTCTTCTTTGTAGCTTTTTTATTTTTGTTCGCAAGTTGCGTCGGAACCATCGATGACAAAAATCCAGAGACAACCAAAGGGGCTGAGTCAGGTGGTGCACTTATTTTTTTCAATGGTATAAACAAGGCCGTTCCAATATCAGATGAAAAAATTGATGTGTTTTTTGAACAGGCCGTAGGTGATTCAAGGAAACTAACATACCTCGTTTCTTACGATGGACTGAACGTTCCATTCAGTTTTCCTGCTGAAAACATGAGACCTGAGTATAACGGCTTGTTGAAAGTGACGATTGCAAATCTTAGCATCAATACGCCTTACAATTTCCAAGTTCAGGTGATGGATAACACTACCGGACTAATTTCCAAAAACGATAAGACTATTCAAGTCAAAACCTTCTCTAACTTGACTGGTCGCTTTGAAGGTATTAAGGCACTCAAAAATTTATCAGGGATCGATGGTCGATATGCTGTCAGAGTTGAATGGACCTCAGCTGAAAGTTCAGGGAAGTCTGTTCCTCAAGATAGAGACCCTGTTAGTTATGAAATTATTCTACTTAGGAAAGCAAAAGAAACAGATCCAAATGCTGTAACTGCTGACCCTTCTCAGTTTGATAACAAAAATCTTTCTAACGAAGTTCGAAAAGAAGTTATCGTTAGTGCTGACAAGCTCTTTCACCAAGTCAATGGTCTTGAAGCTGGAACAGAATATTATGTCAGAGTTCGAGTAGTTCACTATGATTTCCAAAGTAACTCAACCAATCCACTCTATAAGCGTGAACAAAACTCTGATTATATGGAAATTAAAACATTGAGTGCAAACGGTGAAGGCCTCGACTATGACGCCGATTCACTAGTTTTCATTTCAGACGAAGGTCCAAGCGGTCTTAACTCTTTGAACTTGGTTTGGGACCCTGCTAAGGGTTCATTCGATCATTACAGAATTTATTATAGAGAATATACTCCTGATACAATTCAATGGCCTGTGACTGAACCATTCGCTTCATACAAATCAAATCTTCAACCCATTTGTAATGGAGCTGATACAAGAGTCGGAAAAGAATATTGGAAATGCTTGAAGTATGATTTCTCGGCCGCATCAGCCGTAATCACAGACCTCTCTCCATTTACAAAATATATGGTTCACTTGATTGCCTGTGACGCTTCCGACTGTCAGGTTCACCCACCAAATGCAGCTTTTGCAGAGTATAACTCTTCAATCGATCCTGTAACGAATCCAGGAATTGCTGCTTTTTCTGGTGTGGAAAAAATAATCAACCCTAAATACTACTGGGCACTTGGAGAAGCTTACTTGAAAGTAACTCCTCCAGATTCATCATCAGGTGTTATTGATGGGCTTCTTGTTGGAATGCAAGTTATCGATGAAGATGGGAACCTCATCTTTGGCAGTGGTCCGACAATCGGTGAAATTGGAGACTATCAATTCATCAATTCACCTGATGTAGACAACACAAGTTCTCCATATCAGGTCCCTCCATTTGATTTTCTTTCAGAAGATGAGATCCTTATTAGAGGTGTAGATCCAACGTCAACTAATACCTACTGTTTCATTGTAGTTCCATTCACATGGCAATCTGGTGCAGCTGTTGCTTACACAAATGGGGCTGTTCAAGCTTGTGACAAAATTCAAATTAAGCCACCTACTGCTGCAGATTTCCAAGGAATCACAAATGCAACACATGATCCTTCTACTAATACAGTAGAACTCCAATGGAATGCTCCTGACGGTGGTATCTATGACAAATTCGTTGTGTGGATTAGAGCGGATGGAAACGCATTCAATTTCGGTGATGTTACAGGAACAACTGTAAACCCTAACTACTATAGATATGAAGTTCCATACTCAGCGAGAACATTTAAAGCTCCGTTCTTGCCAAGTGGAACATATCAATTTGGTGTATTAACTCAATTCAGCGGGACTGGTCAATATTCTGACGAATACCCTGCTGGAATACAAACAGTGACGATTCCATAGAGGGAACCATGACAAATAATAGATTTGGTCACATTCTGCTTGTATTGTTTTTCTTCCTAGTCCAAGGATGTGTAGGGACTATTGAAGATAAAAACCCGAAGGACACAAAAACAGCTGTGGCCGGAGGAGATCCTGTACCTTTTAAAGGGATTACAGAAGCAAGACCTGTGGCCCATGACAAAGTTGAAATTTACTTCTTCCCTGCTCCAGGTAATCCAAAGGATCTTACTTACAAAATTACCATCAATAACAACCCAGTTCCTCAGAAAGTAAAGGGTGATGCTCTAAGCATTGCTCAAGGTGGCGCTTACGTCTATACAGTAGGCGGACTTACAGTTAATACAACATATACATTTTCTGTTGGTGTAATCAACGGAAAGACAGGTGCTGAATCTGGAAATGATTTGCAAGTAAGTGCAACTACTTTCTCAAACTATACTGCGAGTTTTGACGGGGTTTCTGAAGTTGTACCAGCAGCTGGTTCAGCAGGTAGAACTAAACTCCTTGTTAAATGGGTTTCTGCAAAAACTTTAGGTAATGACTTCTATGCAAATGATCATGATCCTGTAGGATATGAAGTTAGATGGATGAGGGCCCAAGACGGAGCGCCAAGTGATCTATACGATACAAACATAGCTCATGTAGAATCGAAAACATTACCTTCATCATTCGGAGGTAATCCATTACCAAGTAAGGAAGTTGAAAGAGCAATAGATGCTTTAACTGCAGGAACTGAATATTATGTACTAGTTAGAGCAATTCATAAAAGATATGTTGAGCTAGTTTTAAATGCAGACCCTCCTCTATCTGGATATAA
>JBFEVX010000174.1:0-5123 GCA_041546685.1 Bacteriovoracaceae bacterium
CATATTGGTATCGAAAAGTCTGACGTAATCAAGGTTATTACCCATTTCATTTACGCCATCACCTCTATGAGTTGTGTGGTTGATTCCAAGAGCACCGTATGAGTTATTTCCGAAACATTTTACGTATCCGTTATCAACAAGAGCACATGTCGAATAACCGAGCGACATTTGTTTTGTTCTAAGTCTTACACTTGAGTTCTTATAGGTACCAATATCAACCGTTGGCATATTGGTCCCAACTTCGTTAGTATTATCACCGTAGTGAGAAGCAGATCCCCAACCAATTTGTCCGACGTTATTGTATCCCCAACACTTCATTGAGTAGTCAGAGATCAAGGCACATCCATGGTGGTAACCGAGTTGGACATCGAGTATTGATTGTCCTGGAGAGAGTCCAACATCGAGTAGGGGACGATTGTCTCCCATTTCATTTGGACCATCACCACGAGAAGCCGTGTTTCCTTCCGCGAGGCCACCGTAACCGTTGTAGCCCCAGCATTTCCATTCGCCGTCATCAAACTGAACACATGATGTGTTTTGTCCAACTCTAAGCTTATCTACATTTCTAAATGTCGACCCATCATAAGTACCGACATTGACGAAAGGAAGATTATCTCCCATTTCCCCGAGGACGTTCCCTCTGTTATTGGTGTCTTCGTAACCAAGCTCACCGTTGGCGTTGTATCCCCAACATTTAACTTTTTTGTTGCTGAACAAGGCACAGGCGAAGTTAACACCGGCATCAATGTCTATTGGAGTAAGACCAGTTCCAAAGTCGATTGGAGCCAGGAAGTCGCCCATCTCATTGGCGCCATCACCAAGGTTGGCCGTGTGACCTTGACCAAGTTCTGCGTTGGTGTTGTAACCCCAACATTTGACTTGATCGTTATCAAGAAGAGCACATGAGTGATAGGCTCCAAGAGTAACTTTTTTAGCAGTTCTTCCTGTCCCAAGATTGACGTATGGAAGAGCATCACCCATCTCTGCAGAGATATCGATTTGTTGAGTCGATCCAAGTCCAAGCTGTCCGTAGTTGTTTCGACCCCAACATTTGACTTGATCGTTATCAAGAATCGCACATGTGTGATGATATCCACGAGAAACTTGTTTGGCCGTTCTACCGGTTCCTAGGTTAACTGTTGGCAGGTATTGCGAGTTAACTTCTTGTTCAGCATCACCATAATGAGTGGCGGCGCCATTACCTGTTTGACCATATTCGCCTCGGCCCCAACATTTGAGTGAATCATCACTCATGATGGCACAATGACCATATGTGTCTCCATAACCATCTAAGTTAAGAGCTTTGACTTCAGGAGAAAGGAAATTCTTATTGAAAATTAAAGTATCAACTTCTTTTGAGTTTCCACATGCGTCGGCAAGTGTGACTTTAAGATCAAAGCTGGCTCCGTCGTCAATGTTCACCCCACCATTTTGAGAAACAGGAGTCGAAGAACCATTATAGGCCGGAACATTGTTGAAATAATTATTATTACTGAAAGAAACGGCCCAGGTTGAACCGAGGTCATCAGGAGCAGTAGGAGCTCCATTGAGTGTAATGCCTGTTGCTCCTGGTGTTGTCGTTGCCGTCACACTTGATACATCAAGATAAGCTTTATTATTGATGTTGTAATTTGTGTTGCTGACTTGAGGAGCACCACATTGAGCAGTTCCTTGGTAGTATTCACATGAAACAGTAATAGTCCCTGCAACTTGTCCTGCACCAGAGTTTGTATAATTACAGTTTTGTATCTTTGTATAAGGAATAGTTCCAATATCGCCAGTTACAGTCTTGATTGCAGTAACGCCTGGAATCTCATTACAACTTGTAGTGTATTCAGCCCCTTCTACAAGTGAATAACCTTCTGGTAGTCCTGCTACATCATCAAAATTTAGTGTAGTACTTGGAGAACCAACAGAAAGAGCTGCGGCTGGAGTCAGTGCAACACTCTGGTCCGCTGTGATATTTGTAAGTCCAGTGGTGATGATGTCATTATAACAATCTCTGGTGAAAGTCTGGGCCCCAAGGTTTGCGCCTGGGTCTACGTAGAACGTTCTCGTACCATCCCATTCAACAGCGCCTGTGAAAACAACACTGTGATAAGTATTGTCGACCACAAGATCAAAACTATTTTGAACGTTAACTGAATTGGCCGAACATCTATAAGTCAATGTGAATGATGCATTTGAATAAGGAATTCCGTTGGCATCATTACCAACAACACTATAGCCTGGAGTATAGGTATAACGGCCATTCAGACTATCAAATGAAATCCAACCAGGAAGTCCTGCTGTTTGCTCACTCATTATAGCTGTATCTTCAAAATCTGGATCGACACATTCCATATCGAGAGAGTTTGTTGTTGCACCTTCAACGGCAGAGTCTGATTCGATTTTTGCAATGAACTGAGGAGCTTGGTCAATATCATTAACTGTAATAGTGAATGATTGAGGCGACCCAACAGTGATATTTGAAATACAGTTGTAAGTAATAGTGATGACTTTTGCTACTTCAGCATGAGTCGTTACATCATGATTAGGATTGAGATTAATTGTATCTGTCCCTGTTACATAGGCCCATGAAGGTCCTGATGTAATAACAATTTGCCCTTGTGGATCAACGATTGGTCCAGCACCAAGATCAATCATACATGAACCACTTTGAGAAACTGGAGTTCCTTCATCTGTAGTCATATTGGCAAGAATTGGGACGATTGGAATATTAAGAGGAGAGGCTGCAGCGACATTGGTATCAAAACCACCAGTATGTGTAGTTGCTGCGGGTGTACTCGTTGCAAGGTCAGTAATAAAAACTTCATAAGTATAGTTTTCGTTATCGATGACATCAGCAACTAGATTGACGGAACCACCTCTAAGGACAGTTGTGTCTTTAACTGTTGCAAGAAGACTATCTTTAATAACAATTTGAGCCAGTAGCGTTTTGTCCGAAAGCTCATCCCACGTGAGAGTGATGAATTTCGTCGCCTTGTCGTAAGTCACAATCATGTTGGCCGGGAACGGAGTCAGTCCAGGTGGCGGAGGATCTGGAGGAGTCGTGAATTGTCCAGAATGGAAAGTAGCAGACTCTCTATTTGGAGCAACATTAGCCGGATTAATTGTCCAGATGTTGTAATCGTAAAGCGTATTTTCTGCAACCAATGCAGAAAGATCCAAAGAACCTTTGTGAGCTACAGTCGTATCAACAATAAGAAGAGAGTCAGAGTTTCTTCTGATCTCAACTCTAGCAATCAGAAGTTCAGGAGTTGCAGTCCAGTCAACTGAGAAGAATTTGTTTTGACCATCATACGTTCCAGCGATATCTCCAGGTAGAGGAGGAGCTGTTGGAACCCCTCCAAAGTTTGTCGTCAAACTTCCAGAGAGGAATGAAGCTGAAGTCAGAGTTGAACTCATGTCTGTTACACTGACTTCGTAGTCATAGTTTGTAGCATCCGCAAGTCCGAGTGAACCAAGATCGATTGAACCTCCGTTAGGTACTGCTGTGGTAAGTAGGGTGGTAGGTACGGAGTCTTTCAATATGAAATTTGCGATAAGTGATTCACCAGTAGCTGTCCATTTAACTGTGACAAAGTTACCAGATTGGTTGTAGGCAACATTCAATCCTGGAGGAAGGCTTGGTGCGGTTACACCACCACCAGTATTGAAACCACCGCTGACATTGGCGACTGAATTCAAGCCACCAACTGGTTCAACGGCCCAGATTTTCCATGTGTGGGCTTCACCTGCTGCCAGTCCGGAAAGATCAAGTGTCCCTCCGTTCAAAACATTGGCATCAAGTTGGACAGTGTTTCCAGAGTCTCTGATTTCCACGCGACCAACAACAAACTCAACTGGAGTGTCCCAGCTTACTGTCGCTTTTTTTAAGAGGTCGTTGTAAACAAGTCCTGCATTATTGAACAGCGATGGGGCGGTAGGCGCTGGAGGTGCAGGAGGTGGTGGAGGAGCTGTCTCAAATTGCCCTTGCAAGTAGTTTGTTGAGAGAGCAGCTGTGATATCTGAAGCATAAACTCTGTAGTTATAAAGTGTGCCATCTTCGAGTAACGGTCCTAGGTTGATGGCGCCGCCATTAAGTGTGTTTTGATCGAGGACTTTCACTCCAGTTGAAACCTTGGTGATCTCAACTTTCGCCATCTCAAGTGGAGAGGCAACCATTGTCCATGAGAATGAAATGAACTTCGTGTTGTCGTCATAGGTGACGGTCATATTGTCTGGGAAAACAATGGCAGGAACGACGGTGGCGGTAGGGGTAGGTGTTGGTGTAGGGGTTGCTTCAGCTCCTGAAGCAGTGGCGGTAGTTTCATCTTCTTGCTGGGCAACTTCACCATTACACCCAACCAGCAACAAGCTGGTAAGGAGCAAGAACTTCAAGAGAAGCTCTTTGCAAATGAAACCGAATGAGTAACCGTTCGATTCCCTATGGTGAAAAGTTTTATTCATAGCCTACCTAAGTTCAGCGACATGTCGCCAAACCCCCATAATCTCTTCGTCACTAAAGAGACGTACCTTTAATCAGTATAAAGAAGGTCTAAAGATTATTTGATGTAACAGTGCTTGACCTTGGCAATGTATTGAAATCAAAAAGGAATTTTGGTTTTTGTTTCAAGTGGCGGAAATCAGTTACTTGGAAAAGTCAAAAAAACTTGCCAATAAAGGGTGTCAATTAAGAGATAAGTATCTGAAATATATTAAGCGGCTTCGTCGTCTTTCTTGCTTTGATCGGGAAGAACAATAACGTCTTGATTTGGCTCTAGAGCTCTCGACTCATCAAATAAAGACAATTGCTGTGGGAGTTTTTCCTCTTCATTTATCCATGGGCCCATCTCAAAAATTTGCTCATGGTGAGGAGGGAAGTAATGTTTGTCGATGAATGCCATTTGTTCGTCAGTAATGACTTGTGTTCCCGAAAACCAATCTGGAATTCCCTTTCGATCTGGAGTCAAAAATGCAATTCCGTAGAGAAGTCCAAACGAGGCATAACAAAAAAAGTACCCGGCTGTTCTCGCAAACGCTTCAAACAATGTGAGGTGGTACTGGCCGTGGTACTTGAAACTTGGTGAATAAACTTTGAGTCCAAGTAGAACTTTCCCTGGAGTTTTACCTTCCCCCCA
>JBFEVX010000075.1:0-18309 GCA_041546685.1 Bacteriovoracaceae bacterium
CATCCTCAATCACATACCGCAGAGACTTTTTGGCATCAGCGTCAGCTAGCTGCGGCGCTTTTATGCCGCGGTAGGCTTCGTTATTGTGGATGGCTTCATGAAGGTTTTTTCCTTGATGTATTTGTGAGAAGTCAGAGTCGGTACAATCTCAATCAATGATCCGACTAGAATTGCAGCAAGGGAAAGAATGGTGAAAACCATTGGCATCCCTTCAAGTCTTCTGTGTGGAGTATCGTGAGCATCGTGTCCTGGAGTAAGGGCCGGAGCTTGATAAACTTGCTCTTTCTCTTCCTTCGCGCCTTTGATGGTCATGTAGATGTTATAAAGCATCAAACAGAAACCAATTAGGACAAGCACACCACCGAAAGCTCTGATCCAATACATTGGAATGATTCGAACTACAGTTTCAACAAATTGTGGATAGACTAGACGTCCACCATCATCAATCGCTCTCCACATTAATCCTTGAGTGATACCTGCTACCCACATGGACATCATGTACATCAAGAGACCAATTGTTGCAGTCCAAAACTGAAGATTGGCAAGCTTGATTGAGTATAGTTTTGTATTCCAAATTCTAGGAATCATGAAATAGAAAATACCGGCAACCATCATGTAGTTCCACCCAATTGTTCCTGAGTGAACGTGACCTACAACCCAATCTGTGAAGTGGGCAAGGTGGTTAACGGACTTTATGGACATGAGTGGACCTTCAAAGGTCGACATTCCATAGAATGTTACGGCAGTTGCAAGAAACTTTAGAACGGGATCACGTCTAACTTTGTCCCATGCACCTCTCAACGTTAAGAGACCGTTGATCATACCACCCCAAGAAGGTGCCCAAAGAGCAACTGAGAATACCATCCCAAGAGTCTGGGCCCAATCAGGAAGAGTGGAGTAGAGAAGGTGGTGAGGACCTGCCCAGATATAGATGAAGATCAATGACCAAAAGTGGATGATTGATAGTCTATAAGAGTAGACAGGTCTATTGGCCGCTTTTGGGACGAAGTAATACATCAATCCTAGAAATGGCGTTGTTAAAAAGAAGGCAACGGCGTTGTGACCATACCACCACTGAACTAGAGCATCCTGAACACCAGCATAAACTGGGTATGACTTCATCAAGCCGACAGGCATTTCAATTGAGTTCACAATGTGAAGTACTGCAACTGTCACAAATGTTGCCAGGTAGAACCAGATGGCAACGTAGATATGTTTCTCTCTTCGCTTCCAAAGCGTTCCAAGGATGTTCACACCCCAAAGAACCCACGCAACAGCAATGGCAATATCAAATGGCCATTCCAATTCCGCATATTCCTTACCGTGAGAATAACCAAGGAGTAGGGAAGCGCCACCACCTGCAATGATCAACTGCCAAAGCCAGAATTGAATATTGGCCATGAAGGAGTTGAAAAGTCTTGCCTTGGCCAGTCTTTGCGTCGAGTAGAAAGTTCCTGCAAAAATAGCGTTCCCAACAAAGGCAAAAATCGCCGCATTGGTGTGAAGTGGACGAAGTCGTCCGAAGGTAATCCATTCAAGCCCGAAGTTGAACTTCCAGCTCGCCAACTGAAAAGCAATCGTGACACCTGCAGCCAGGGCGGCAAAGCCCCAGAACAGTGACGCCAAGATGTACTTCTTTACTACTTTGTCATCATAGGAGAATTGCTCCATAGCTCCCTGATGACTCTGTTCCGTACTCATGAGTCAGTTCCTTTGTTGTTTGTCTCGTTTTGTATTGGTTCGTCTTCTAATAACATTCGATTTGCCGGCGTTTCCATGTCATCAAACTGGCCCTTATTTACGGCCCAGAGAAAAGCAATGATGGCACTGGTTCCAAGCAGAAGTGCAAGTGGGGCCAGAACATAGATGATACTCATAGGGCAACCTCACTTTGTTTTCTGAATCCTCTTAACCACTTAGTTCCATAAAGAGTGGTGAAGAGAACTGTAAAACTACTGATTGGCATAAGCACCGCTGCAGTAAGTGGGGTGATATGGCCAAAAGCTGCAAGGGTTGCCCCCAGCAGGTTATAGATAACAGAAATCATCAGATTTCTTTTGATAAGTTTTAAAGTTTCATCTGAGAGTTCCACCAAGTCTGTCAGTGGCTTGAGCCCTGGTGTTGTGAGATAAACATCAGCAGCTCTAAGTGAAACTTCAACGGAACCACTAACGGCTACTCCGACATTGGCCTTTTGTAGTGCCATGGCATCATTGGCCCCATCACCAACCATCATGACATCTGGCATTTGAGAGATTAATTCATGCTTGTCTTCAGGTGTGAATTCAGAAAATTGCTTTTCTGTTTCAATTCCAACTGCACTTCCGATTCTGGCCACATTTTGTTTGCTGTCACCAGACAGAATAAAAGCTGTTTTCCCAAGCTTCTTGAGTTTTTGAATATAGCCTTTGGCATTATGTCTTGGAGTATCTTTCAAGCTAACTATTGTGATCAACTTGTCCTCTGAGTAGAGACCAATAGTGTTCGTTGGATAGCTACCAGTTTTACCTTCGAGCTTTTTAATCTCAAAGAGAGTGCCATTGACCTTTCCGCTGACTCCAACACCTGATTGTTCAATAAAATCTGCGACAGGAAGTTCTAAGGCTCCCTCATCTCCCAATTGTTGGGTCAATGATTTACCAACTGGATGGTTGGAATACTTTTCCAAAGAGTAAATGATGTCTTTGCTTGGAGTTTTAGTTTCAATAATGTCTTTCCATCCATCTATAGAGAGCGTTCCGTAGGTAATAGTTCCAGTTTTGTCGAAAAGTATTGATTTAGACCTAGCAACTCTCTCCAAGACATCAAAAGTCTTAATGATGATTCCTGCCTTCGCCGCTAAATTGAGACTTCTGCTAAGTGCAAGTGGAGTGGCCAGAGCAAGAGCACAAGGACAAGTCACGATTACCAAACTCAAAGTTCTTGTTATCGCAGTGGCTGCATCAAAGAGATACCAGTTCGCTCCAAGAACAAAGGCCGAAACAACAAATATAGCAACGATGAATTGATGAGCGATCTTGTCTACAGTTGAAAGTAGTGGAGACTTTTCACTTCGATCTAGTTGGATCTTCTCCAGAATCTTTCCAAGTCTGGATTCTTTGGCCACATGGCTGACTCTAATCTCAACGGGATTTCCAAGGTTAACAGTTCCATTGAAAACCACAGTTCCCGGAAACATATTAATAGGGTTTGATTCCCCAGAGATCAAACTAAGATCCGCCGTCGTTTGTCCTTTCTTGATATCACCATCGGCTGGAAAGATTTCTCCCGGCATAACTTTGATGATGTCCCCAACTTTCAGGAATCTCGAATAGACGTCCTCAAATTGACCAGTATCTGAATTGAATCTATGGGCCAGTCCATTTCCAAAGAAACTCCCCGCTAAGGAAGAATCTAATCCTTTTTTCTGAGCTTTCTTTAGGATATATCTAGAAAAAAGGAGTAGAAATACGAGGACGCTCAATGAGTCAAAATAAGTGTCCACTTTGCCATTGAGAATATCGATGATTCCGGAAATGCTCCCGACGACTATCGCTAGAACAACTGGTTGATCAATTGAGGGAGTTCCTTTTTTCAATGTCGACCAAGCACTTTTATAAAATGGAATGGCCGAATAAAAAAGAACAGGAAGCGAGAGGACGAATGTTACCCAGGCAAACTGTGTGGCAAGCACTCCTTCAGCTCCTCCATAGATACTGACAGCATAAAGCATGATGTTCATGGAACAAAAAGCAGCAACACCTATTCTTGAAAGATCTTTTCTGTTTTCTTTTATCTCCAGACTTTCTAGATCACCCCTGCTTGCGAGTGGGTGAGGAGGGTAGCCGAGATCAGCGATCTCTCTAGCGACATCTGAAACGAAGACATTCTTTTCCATGGTGACGGCCAAAACCGAATCACTCATTTCAAGTCTAGATTGAGTAATACCTTTTTTAAATTCAGGTAATTTTTCAAGAAGCCATAGGCAGGCCAGACAATGAATCCCTTCCAGGTAAAAACGAACAGTTTTTGTACCGGTCGTTTCATTGAACTGGATAAACTCAGACTCAAACTCTGAAGAGTCCATGTATCGGAAATTTTCTTTATTCTCTTTGATGGGACCTCGGGCCTTGAAGATAGGTCCCTTCTCTTTCATGTCATAATATTCTTCAAGGCCTTTACTCGCCAGGATATTAAATACAGCACGACAACCTGTACAACAGAACACATGGTCATCATCGTTCTGATTCTTGAATTCAGTGACAACTTTTTCACCACAGTGGCTACATTGAAGTACTGTCTTGGATTCATGTGTGTGCTGTATGTCTTCCAATCAGTCCTTCTTAGTTTTTTGGTCTCATGATATGAAGGTCACAAGGTGAGTACTTCACAAGATGTTCAGCAAAAGAACTTGAGAAGAGTCCTTGAATTCCATGTTTGCCTCGAGTGGCCACAACACAGAGATCAGCTTTGGATTCTTCTAGGTATTCTTTGATTCTTTGTTTAGGAGACTGACTGAAGAAACATTTCTTCTCAACGTCTTGTCCTTCCAATCCGAGATTTTTTTGAAGCCCTTCAAGAATTTTCAAAGTAGCTGCTTCAATCTCAGGATACTTCTCTTCAGTTGGATAGATGTAAGGAGAAAAGTCACTGGTATAAACCTGAATTTCAAAACAATGGACCAAGTGAACCTTGGCGTCTTTCAAAATGGCATCACCCTTAAGTTTCGCCAAACTATTAAGGGAATCGTCATTGAGAGAGACAGAAATTACAACATTTTTCATAAGTTACCTCGCTTTTCTTACATTCTCATCCTATTCCCACGAAGGGTCAAAAAACATGATTGATATCAGTTTTAAGACATAGAAATATCGTCATTCATTTTTGTTTATTCAGGTTCTCTTGAGTTTTAACTTCGCAGAAGCTAGACGGCTTCCTCGTGAATGATCTCCTTGAAAACCTCAGAAAGTTCCGAATCGTGTACTAGATCGAGGATCTCGAGGATAGTACTTTTATCGAGAAAGACCATGTCCGTATTGGGAAGGACCTGGGCCGACAGAGGAAAAGGAGAATGGTTGATTAGCTCTCGAAGACCTATGAGATCTCCACTGTTCAACACTTTTCTAACCTTCTTGTTTTTCACCAATTGAACATGACCATCAAGGAGGAGAAAGGCGACTACGGGTGTTTGGCCTTCGTAGAAAAGATCTGTTGAAACTGTGTAGCGATGTATCGGAGCGACTGACTTGATCTTATCAATCAATTTGGGGTCAAGGCTCGTAATGGGATACTGATTCTTCTTCATGTACCCATAATAGCCAATCAGGTCTAGGTGAAATATAACCTAAATCAGGTTTTTATAAAAACTTTATGAGTTTTTCTCAGTAATTAACGTCGGCCCAACTCATCAGTTCATCTTCATCTTTAATAATGATGAACTTTCCATCTTGTTCAATCAGGCCTTCGTCTTTGAATTCTGAAATGAATCTGATCAAAGTTTCGTTGGCAGTTCCTATCATAGTCGCCATTTCTTCTCTGGTCAGTTTGATATTGATTCTTATCTTTCCGTCGTCAGTCTTTTCGCCATGACTTTCTTTGAGAAGCAAGAGTAGTTCAGCAAGTCTTTCTCGAACGTTTTTCTGGTGAAATGAAGAAACTTTGTTCTCAGCTGCACCCATGTCTCGGCTGAGTTTTTCAATGATATTCATGGCTACAGAAGGCAATTGTTGAATGGCCTTCATGATGAATTTCTTATCGAGAAAACAAACAGTGGAGTCTTCCATTGCTGTCGCTGTAGCTGTGTAATTCTGATCAGTGAAAAGGCTTCTGTGTCCAATAACATCTCCGCCTTTCACAATTCTTACGATACTTTCTTTTCCATCAGGACCAACTTTTGAAACTTTAATGTTTCCACGGCTGACGCAATAAAGTCCGTAAGGGTGGTTACCTTGAACGAATAGGTTCTGACCTTTCTTATAAACGTTTGTGACTTTATGTTCTGAGATGTCTGAAAGCTCGTCATTTGTGAGTTCACAAAAAACACCACTCATTCTTGATTCACAATTTTCGCATGACGTCTTATTTTTTTTCATATCTTGTCTCAAAGCCCCATTTTAACGGTCAGTTATAGGAATTTGTATGTTTATTATGTAGTAGTGTCAAGATAACACAAAGCCAATTATTCATAAAAAAATAAGTACTTAAGGGCCATATTGCTTTTCTTAAGGACTTCCAAGTGTTAATACCACAAGTCATGAGTTCCAAGAGTAAAGATTTGATTCAAAAAATCGTTCTAGAATCCAGTGCTTACAAAAGCATGGATATGATTGACTCTCTAATAGAGGGTGGGATGGACCTGTCACAGGTTCCTGTTCAACCACTTTATCAGGCAATCAAGAGTTTGCCGGCGATGGAGATTGCAGAGCTTCTTCCTAGGCTTTCAAAGGCCCAAAGACAGGCCTTTCTCGATCTCGATTTATGGTTCAAAGATGATCTCGATGTTTCAGAATTTGGAACTTGGATTGAAGTTTATACTCGATCTCAAGATGAAGAGATCATTCAGGAATTTGTACAAGGAAACCCTTTTTCTCTTTATTTGAAAGGTGTCTTCAATGTATGGACTTTTGATGTCGAAGACCCTCTTTATCCTGACCACGACAATTACTTTCTGACAGATGACAACCTACTACTTTTTGAATTTCATGAAGATTATGAATACGTAAATGAGACTAGAGAACTGGTTAGAAAACTTTACGGTGAATTAGGCGTTGAGAAAGCTTATTCCCATCTGTTTAAAATCCTAGTCGACAGTTATTTGATTATTCAAGAAGATGAGTACCAGGACAAAAACTATCGTTTGAAAGAGCTTGGATTTGTTTCTCATCTTGAAGCCCTTGAAATTCATAATAGTTTTGCTTCGAGAGAAATTTTGGATGCTTTTATTAAGAAGAAAAGCGCACAGACAGCAACAATCGAAGTTGAGGGACGATCTCAGACTCTACCTGAAAACTCATTGGTGGCCTTTAAGAATGAGATTCCAGGTTTAAGTGAAGATCTGGCAAACATTGAAGATCAGAAAAGACAGGATTATCTCCATTTTAATTTTCTTAGAATGATCAATAGTGGACTCACTCTCGATAATGCCATGAAGAGTGGCGCTATCGCGATGACTAGAGTGGGGAACAGGACAAGATCACTTCTCGAGTTGGGTTATGACTATATCCAAAAGCAACTCGGAAACGGTAATTCAGTATTCGAACTTTTTGATTTCACTGATATTTTTCGTGTTGGAAATTCTCTGGTTAGCTTTGTTCAGAAGAAACTAAAGAAGGGGATGGCGGCAACTGCGCTTTCTAGACAAGACGGTTTCCTCGGTCGGTACTGGGTGGACTTTATCGACAACTCTTACGATTTTCCGATCAAGTATGTCGATATTTTTGGGGCCGATAGTAAACCAGTGGCCATCACTAGTGCTGAACTTTTTGAAAAATGGGAACAGCGAGCAGAAACTCTTCTTGGGCTTCTTCCTTTTGCAGATCAATTCTTCTTGAACTACAGAGACTTACTTGAGGCGAATAAAATCAGAGATGAGTTCTATATGAACTATAAGGTAGATGAGATAGATCTTGAATCGATTCTCATGAGTACATTCGCCAATTTCGCACTTGGAAATTTTGAAAAGGAAAATGTAAATAGAATCGGACTCTCTCTTGAAGAGTATAAGAAGTTTTCAGTTGCTCTCCTCGATAAAGAAGGGAAAGTATCCACTTCAACCGAGATGGGAAAAAAGATCTCTGAATTCCTCGGTAATTTTGGAATGAACCAAGTGAAATCTCTAGATCAGTATCTTCTTGGTATTTTGATTGAACAGATGGAAGGTTATGATTATGAAAATCTTTCCCTGGATGATTTCAAACATGTTGGTGGCCCCATCATTCTTTTCAGCTGAAAGAAGAATCAAACAGTCTACCTAGCAAAATTAAAAAATCCGAATTTGGTGTCTTAATGGCCTTGATAACTTCTTCCCTTTTGTAGAAAGATGTTTCCTGCTGTTTTCTGAGAAGTAAATCAATCTGAGGATTGTTCATCATATTCGGGATCTTTTCAGCCAACAGACTGTCCAAACTTTCGAGCCGGCTCATTTCTTTTTGGAGAAAATCAAAAAGCTCATGGTTGGCAGAGTGTTTTTCAAGATCTTTTTTATTTCTCTCTCTTTCTTCAGCTTCCTGTTCCTCCAGAAAAACATCAATGACATCTTCAAAACCATCAAGACTGTCAGCGACACCTTTGGGGACACGAAGTTTCTTTTTCTTGTCGTTCATCTTCAGTCCTCTTTGTCTTCTGGTTTTCTATTGTTTATTCCATCAATGATTTGTTGAAAGAAGTGAGTTTGTTTACATTGATCAAACAATTGCCGCTGTGGAGAAGCTGTCTTTCGAATTTGTCTGAATCTTTGATGTATATTCTGATTGACGAGTTTTTTACTCAAGATTGAACATTTTGAAAGAAGGGCTAACTCTTTAGAGCGCAGTCTTCTGGCCTTATTATGAAAATGCCTTGGTAATTCTTCTACAGATCGAACAACAGAGAGATCTTTATGATGGCTAACTTCTCGAGTCACAATGTATAGCGGGTAGGGAATTTTTGGATGAATGTTCAACATGATCAGAGCTTCGGTGATGTTACTCATTGCCGTCTCTAATTCTTCACCGTGAAGATGATGGAGAACAATATACATGGGAATCTTCCCAATTTTCTTGGTTGCAAATAGGTCGCATAGAAAAGACAGATCAAAATCGTCGGCCGTGATCTCTTCGTAAATAGGTATCCGCATTCATCACCTCTTTTCAATTATAAATCCAATCATCGGCCAAAACCAGTTACAATGTTTTTATGGGTTCTGATTTTCCAATGGTTAACTTGCCATACCAATTCACTAGTCTTTTAAGGGCCAACATCCAGATTGGAGGTCAATCTCTTGAGAATATCAGGATGTTCATTAATTCTCAGAAATCGATGGTGGTTCTGATCAATCTTGTTTTTCAGGATCTTGGGAAAAGGTTGGAGCTTGGAACAATCATCAAGGCAGTAGGTTGGACTGGTTTTAGAGATCGAATGACGAATGCGTATATTGACTATGCCCTTAATGGAGAATTTTCGAGTACTCCAAATATTCGCAATATTTCATCAATTGTAGATCTTGAAGAAGAGCTTAAGCCCTTTACTGTTGCAGGGTTCTCACGAGGATTCTTATTGGGATTTTATCTTCGGATGGCACAAATTGAGATGGAAAAAAAAGGAAAAGAATTTTCCATTATCAATGATGAACTTATCAAGATGCTCAAACTGAGCAAGATTAAAATAGTGAAAGTCGACTGGTTACTATTGTGTCTCTATCATTTGGAAGGATATCTCGGAAGAGATCTACTATTGACTGAAATGGACAAAGGACAGAGTTTTGAAAATCTCTTTGGAAAGCTTACTGAAGATCAGAAAGCTGTCATGATGGGGAATTTACTGTCTTACGGATATTCAATTGGCGATCATGAAATATTTTATTCAAGAACTGTTTGAATTCGGAATCAGGAGGAAGAATGTCCGAAGCAGGTGAAAATACGGTATGGAGTCTGGTCAATGAACTGGCTTCCAAAAAAGGGATTTCTGAGATTGTCATCAACGGACCAAAGCAGGTTTTCGTTGAAAGGGGCGGTCAATTCATTCAGTTGAATGTTCACTTGAACAAGAGAGATATGTACGGCTTCATCAATGAAATCGCTGCCTATAACAAGAAAGAGTGTAACGAACAGGTCCCCATCCTTGACGGCAATATGCCAGACGGTTCGAGGATCAACTGTATAATTGAACCATATGCATCTGGATCACCTTCCATTTCTATCAGACGATATATGAAAACCATCAAAAGCTTTGATGAAAATCCAGGTGTCTTCGATCTGACGCCTGAATGGGTGGAGTTTTTTAAAGCTGCTGTTTCTGCCAGAATGAACATTGTTGTTTCCGGGGGAACCGGAGTGGGGAAAACAACTTTCATGAATCTACTCTTGAAAGAACTCTCTCCTGCGGAAAGGGTAGTAACAATTGAAGATACTATTGAACTCAGTCTCAATATTCCAAATGTTGTCAGACTTGAGGCCAAGGCCCAAGTTGGTGGTGCCACTATTGGAACCAGAGATTTGGTCAAGAACACGCTGCGTATGAGACCTGATAGAATCATCATTGGTGAGATCAGAGGTGGGGAACTTTTTGATTTGTTACAGGCCATGAATACTGGTCATGATGGATCAATGACTTCTGTTCACTCCAATAGCCCTGGAGAGTGTCTACAGCGTCTTGAAACTCTCTTTCTTCTGGCAGGATTCGAAGTTCCTTTTCATGTAGTAAGAAGATCAATTTCAACGGCCGTAGACTTCATCATTCAGGTTTCAAGAAATAGAGAAGGAAAAAGAGTCATCTCTCAAATTCAAGAGATCACTGGAATGGAGGGGACTACAGTTCTTTCTCAAACGATTGCAGCTTACGAAGATGATAAATTGGAATTTCAAGGCATCGTCCCTAAGAATATGGCGAAACTCAACCATATGGGTGGCTTACCTATTGATTTCTTTGGTGGCGGCTGACAAGGTGGACAGTAAAAAGGGACTTTGACAGTGGCCAGTATTCAATCAGATTGGTAGTTTAGGCCATGATCAAAAGTCGATGGTGGTTTCATCCGCTCACCATTTTTATTCTGTCACTACTGGCCCTCGGGACAAGTCTCTATCTCTATATTCATAGTTACTTGAGAGTCACTGACGCTTTTGAAAGTTTCATCAAAAAACATAACTTCAGCCCGACAACAGTTTCGAGTACTGAAACTTGGGTCATGATTCTAGTTCTTTCGATTCTTGTCGCTTGTATCATTCTTGGAATGGTCCTGATTTATGTTTATTACCAAAAGATGATTATTCTTTATCGTCAGCAACAGAACTTCATCAATGGATTCACTCATGAACTGAAGACTCCTGTGGCTTCACTCAAATTATTTCTCGATACATTTTCAAAGCATGAGCTGACCCGAGATCAGCAACTCAAGTACCTCAATTATATGAGGAGAGACACTGAACGTTTGTCTGACAATGTGAACTTGATTCTCAACCTTGGTAAGATTGAAGATAGGGATCAGCTTGATGAAGCAGTAAATACTGACCTCAGTGTATTGATAACAGAGTTTTTGGACAAGTCTCCCCATTTGTTCGAAGACATCCGAATCGAGTTTGATAATAGAGTGGAAGGACCTGTCTTTTTTCCGATCAATAAAGATATGATGGAAATGCTGTTCATGAATATGATTACTAATGCCATTCGTTACAATGAATCAGATCCTAGAAAGCTGGAGATTATCCTCAGAAGAACTGAAAAATTCATTGAAATGGTGTTTAAAGACAATGGAATCGGTATCAATAAGAGTGAACAAAAGAAAATCTTCAAAAAATTCTATCAGGTCGGTAAAACTGCCAAGGGTTCCGGCCTAGGACTTTACTTTGTGGGACAGATTGTTAAATTACACAGAGGAACGATCCGGGTCTTCAGTGAGGGCCTTGGAAAGGGAGCGAGTTTTATTATCGAACTTCCCCGCAAATATGAAATGAAAGGCAGTAATTAGATGGAAAAGAAAAAGATTCTGGTTATTGATGATGAACCACATATTGCAGAAGGCGTGAAGCTCAACCTAGAGCTTCAAGGACATGATGTTTCAGTAGCTCCCAATGGCATCAAAGGGATCGAGCTTTGGAAATCCTGGAAGCCTGATCTGATCGTCCTGGATCTGATGATGCCCGGAGTAGATGGCTATAGCGTCCTTGACCGTGTTCGTAGTGAAGATGAGCGTCTTCCTATCCTAGTCCTTTCTGCAAAAGATGCTGCTCGAGATAAGGTTAAGTGTTTGGCCGGAGGAGTTGATGACTACCTATCAAAACCATTTAATCTCGATGAATTTCTTTTGCGTATTGATCGACTGTTGACCAGGGCGAACTGGTCTAATGACAAAAAGCAGTCTGCTAAAGTGGAAGAGGTTTACACTTTTGGTCCAAACTCCATTAATTTCGTCACCAATAAAGCGACCAGAATGGGGGCAGAATTTCAATTGACCGCTCAGGAAGTGAAAATAATCAAGATCTTCATTCAAAATATTGGAACACCGCTCTCAAGGGCAGATCTACTCAAGGAAGGTTGGGGATACAGTGAAGATGCTTCAAGTAGAACCGTGGACAACTTCATTGTTCGTTTGCGTAAATACTTCGAAGACGATCCAAAGAATCCTGTCTATTTCAAAAGTTTGCGTTCAGTTGGATACGTTTTTAACGTTGAATGAAATCAGAAATTGTGAACAAGGTCATCTACGTTCAGATCAAGACCATCAAGTCCTTCTAGAGAAAGAGTTGTCGTCTCTTCAGAAACTTCTTGTCTGAGTGTGATGATGGCAGAGAGTGATGCTGAAACCTTCTGGTTCTGACAGCTGAAAAGTCTATTGGCAAAAAACTTTCTTTGCGAACCATTGGTCACTTCGATTTTGGAAATTTCAATTACCTGAATCTTGTCAGTGGCCTCCCATTCACATTTATCAACAGGATATGTAGAAGATTTCAAAGCTTTAAGCTTTGTCACAAGAGCTTCCATTGAAGAATGTGTTGTGAAAATTCTGGTCGCTTCTTCTGCCATAGATTGGTTATCTGCCACAACCAAAGGAGCTGAATTTGTATCTTGTTGAGCACGAGCAATCGAGACTGACGCAATTGTCAGGATCAAAACAACGAATAATTTCCTAAAAAGTCTGATCATTTTCGGGCTCCAAATTGATGACACAATATACAAAACTTTCTGTAAAAGGGGGAAGTTGTTGTAAAGATTACAGATGGCATGGTGCGTTTGATGGGAGACAAAAAGGGTGTCGTATTGACATATTTTTGATAGTTTAGGGTGCAAAATTAACCATGAAGACAAAAATCCAAGGAGATATCCATGGGAATTTTAGACGGAAAAAAAGCCCTAGTTTTGGGTGTAGCTAACGACAAATCTATCGCATGGGGAATCACCCAGCAATTTAGAGCTCAAGGTGCCTCTGTTGCTCTTTCATATTTGAATGAACAACTTCAAAAAAGAGTCGACCCTCTTGCTGAAGAAGCAGGAGCTGACTTCACATTTGAAATGGATGTTACGAATGAAGATCACTACGCTCAAATGGTAAAAACAGTAGAAGAGAAATGGGGAAAATTCGATATCCTCGTTCACTCTTTGGCCTTTGCCGACAGAGAAGACCTCAAAAAGAGATTCACAGATACCTCAAGAGAAGGTTTTAAGCTTGCTTGTGACATTTCTGCTTTTTCACTGATCGGTCTTTGTCACCATCTCAAGCCACTTATGAATGACAATGCAAAAGTCATCGCTATGACTTACCACGGGTCAGTTAAAGTGATGAAGGGTTACAATGTCATGGGAGTAGCAAAAGCAGCGCTAGAAGCTTCTACCAGATACCTTGCCGACGATCTTGGGCAAGATGGAATCTCTGTCAATAGTATCTCTGCTGGTCCAATCAGAACGCTGGCAGCTTCTGGTGTTCCTGGACTAAGATCAATTTTTGAAATTGTTGAAGAGAAAGCACCACTTAGAAGAAACGTGACACCACAAGATGTTGGTGGAACGGCAGTATATCTCGCCAGTGATCTATCTAACGGAGTAACAGGACAAGTTCTATATGTTGACTCCGGTATGTCGATCATGGCCTAGTCGTCAGGAGGGACAATGAATTCGAGAGACTACATCAAAGATGCCACACGCACAGAATCCACAGACTTCTCGTCAATGAACACACGATTGACAGAAGACGGAACCAAGAGACTTCTTCATGCTGGAATCGGACTTTCCACTGAAGCAGGTGAGTTCTTGGATGCACTTAAAAAACACATCTTCTACGGAAAGGAACTCGACAGAGTAAACCTGGCTGAAGAAATGGGCGACATGTTCTGGTACCTTGCCATCGCTTGTGATGAGCTAGGAGTAGAATTTGAATCCTTAATGGAGAGAAACATCGCCAAGCTTAAGGCGCGTTATGGTGAAAAGTTCACTGAAGAGCGTGCCGAAAATAGAGATCTCGGAACCGAAAGAGAGATCCTCGAGCAACAACAGTTCTAAAATAAAGAAGCCCTTCTTCAAAGAAGGGCTTTATTTTGTTCTATTTTATTTTTTATTAATCTAATTTTAAATTTTCTTCTTGAAGGATAAGTGTTCCGTTTGTGGAACAAAATCTCGTGTGGAAGGACATCTTATCTCATAGTTTTCAGGTACTTATGGTGATTAGAAGTTGGCACGAACTTTTCAATGAGTAATTCCTGTAAATCCATAAGCAGTGTGGATCAGGAGGAAAAATGAAACGATTGAGCAAACTAACACTATTAACTTGTATGGTTGCAGCACCATTTTTGAGTCATGCATCTGTGCATACTTTTCACCCAAAAGTAACCGCTTCACTGGGGCATGGTTATCACCCAAAAGATCCGTTTGATGACAAGAGAAATGCTGGTTGTTTTAAATGGGAAGAACAAAGAATTGATACTATTAATGACGGAAATCCAAATGCCAATGAAGTTTTCTTTGAGGTCATTGAAGTTAAAAGTAGAAAACAACTTTATGAATCAATGAGCCTATCGGCTTCTGCATCAGCAAGATATACCTTTGTAAAAGCGAATGCTTCTTTTGCCAAGGAAACATCTCTTAAATTTGATAAAAAATCTTTTTCATATGTCATTACTGGAAGAAGAAACTTCAATAAAGATGTGATCTCAGGAGAGGTCAAGCTAACAAGAAAGGCAAGAAAACTTTTGAAGAAAGCCAGAAAAGCCGGAAATCCAGACCTCTTTTATAACGTCTGTGGATCTGAGTTGATTACTGCAAGAACAAAAGGAACTTCAATTTCTGTAGTCTATAATTTCAGTGCATCTTCAGTTGAAAAAGCGAGAAGAATCAAGGCCCATATTGATGCCAAATTTCAGTCTGGATCAGCCAGTTTTGATCTTAATCAAAGTATCAAAACAATTGATGAAGATGCGAAAACTCAAATTCTTGCCTATCAGACAGGGACTGAAGAGGCAGAGCCAACGCTTTTAGAACTTGTGAATACAAAACCTGGAGATCTTCCATCTATTAGAGATATTATCAAGCGTAGTCTTGCTGGTATTACAAAAGATGGTTCGCCAATTTTAGAAATTGGAACTTCATCGCTCTCAAAAAAATTCCCAAGAGTGGCCGAAGCATTTTCAGGTCTTCAGTTTTCAGAAGCTGCAAGAATCAATGACCAGTTGATCAAACTTCAAGACAAGCTTTTTAAAGTCGATCAAAAAATTCAATTGTTGGAGAGTTTGATTGAGCGCTTTAATGTAAATCATTTTAGATCAGATGCTGACGCAGATATGGCCACTGAAATTTCATCTCTGAATGAAATAAGAGAGCAGCTTGTTGACCATGCATTCAGATGTTTAAAAACTGATAAGTACGAAGAGTGTAAAGGTGAAATCAAGCCAGTTGAAGCCTTGAGTTTGGATAGCTACCTTAAGGGATATGTGAATTTCCTAGGATGGAACACTGATACGAATTCTTGGTGGGGTGGGCATGTTACTTGGCATGCTACTCGTTCAGCATGGCCACTTGCAAGTTTCTATAATCTAGAGAATATTGAATTCATAGCTTTCAAAGCAGGAAATGATACTCTTAAAGTATTCAATAGAGCTGAGCTTTCTACGATCAATGATTCTGGAAATAACATGAAGCCTTATATTCATTTGAGTGCAGGTAATCCAAACACTTGGTGTTGGGAGGCAACTCCAGAAGCAGCTTGTCATGCCGGAGCCAGAGCAGGAGCAACAGGTGCTTTCAATGAAAGGTATAGTGGATTGAAATTTGTTTTCGAAATTCATACTAAAGATGGAAACATCAAAGTTGAAGAGGTCGTTGCTCCAAAATATTGATTAATTCTTGTAAGTATAATTCCAAGGCCCGTTGTTACGGGCCTTCTTTATTTAACGAGAGTAGTGGCGCGGACGAAATTGTAACCTTCTGCTCTAATTCCTGGAACTATTACTGAAAGGTCTTCAATTCCAAGAAAGGCATGATAGTAGAAACTGGCGACTCCATCTCTGACCACTTTAAGCTTTCTAGAAAAACGGATGATGTCTTGAGGAGTGATTGATCTATAACCAGGATTCGGTTGCTGAATCACATTGTGGATGTTTTCTGGAATGATATATTGACCATAGAGGTCTCTTCTAATGATGTATGGAAAGAACTGACCAATGAACTCATACTTCCCGTTAACTTCGGCCTGATCTTCCAATGGATAATAAATCACTCTGGCGTACTGGACTGGGTAAAGTTGCTTGATGGCCCGATAATGATTAGGACCCGCCATATAGTGAGGAGCTTCCCAAGCGAAAGCACGTAGACCGGTATCTTCCAGTATTCTTTTTCCTTCCATCATTCTGTCCAATGCCCAGTCTCCATCATCATCTTCTGATGGTCTTTCGTAGACATAATCACCGTCGTCATCTTCATCGGTGACGATCATGAATTCGAAATCATCTCCACTGATTCCGTTGTACGGATTGATGAAGTCATAGAGTTGATGAGAATGGCCATGTTGAATGATGTCGATGAGTCTTTCGCGATAATACTCTCTAAGTTTGTCACCAACCTTTGACTCAGAAAGATTGATGACGGTGTTTAGACCATCGTTCTCAACACCATAGGGGTCATTATATTGTGGGATAGTCGCGACATTGAAGGGAACACCCTGGCTTCGCATGTAATTGGCAACAGCAGTGAGATCTTCTAACCTGGTTCTTGCATCAATATCTTCAAGCCGCATGATGGCCACATGGTTTTCAGAATGATCAATTCCGAGCATATTGTGCAAGAGATCTGAAAAAACCAGATAGCGATCTTCTTCACACATATAATAGAAAGGAGAATCTCCTACAAACCAGAATCGTCCACCATGAGTGACATAGCTTTCTTCTGGAGTAGAGTCATCCAAAGTTGAGTAAGCAGTTGCCCAGCTCTTTGCTTTGTTGGGGTTGGTGATTTCGACATAATTCAACTCAGTTTCACAAGCAAAAGTCTGATTGTTTTCAGCGATACATCTGGAAGTATCAGTTCCTGGATTGGCAAAGGGAATTACACCTTTATATAGTTCAGTGTTTTTATATCTGACTCTATTATATTTCGCACTAGTTACCACATCATGATAAGAAAAGCCGGATGCTTGTTCAAAAGTTGCAGGTGAGAACCCCCCATTATTCCACTCGTCGATGAGGAAGTTAAGATTGTAATTGATCCATACAACTTTTTTATTGTTTTCAATGACGTCTTGAAAAAAATCGATATAGCTTTTGTATTCCGGTGAACTGTTGGCGTAGTAACTTAGAACATCATAAGTTGATCCGAAGTAGAAGATAGTGTCAATTTCATGAGTAATGATTTCGTTATCGATATATTGATCAGCTGGTTTGTAATTAATGGTTACTGGAAAATGGCCTAGTAAGTTGGTAAGCAGCATGGCCCCAGCTTTACCCATATTCGGATATTGTCCTGCTCTGTCATAGAGTATTAGAATATTTTGTTCAGAGGGGGGATTGGTTGGTACAGGAATTGGGATTTGCCAGTAGTCGAAGACTTCCGGACTCTGAACTTCGTCCTTGTCATTTCCACATGAAACCAGTGAAAAGACCAAGAGTATATGAATGGCGAGATTTATAACCCTTTTCATCATAATTAATTCTAACAGGCCTATAGAGTTTGATACATGATTTAGATTAGATTCGTTCATTCTCAGGGTCATGTTTGACTTTGATTTGCTCCCAAAACTCCATTGTTTAAGGACTTTGATTGAAAAATATTCCTTATATGAGGGCACAACTTGAGTAATTTCAAGGGATAACTAAATTATGAGGAAATTTATTCAAATGGGGGAGAAATGAAGAAATTTTTGATTTTAATCCAGGTTTTTATTACTTGTTCGGCCGTGGCCAATATGGGCGGTTACTACTGCCTTGATTTCGAACTTCATAAACCAAATGGAGAAACTGTTTTTGTTGGTATGGATGCCTGTCGAAATGCCAAGATTGGTCTTACTTATGCTTGTGTCGATATGTACCTGTATATGCCTGATAGTAGCAGACAATTTGTTGGGTCAAGCGACTGTGAGTCTGCAAAAATTGGAGGGACATATGCTTGTGTCGAGATGTATCTCTATAAGCCTAACGGGGATAGGGAATTTGTGGGTTCATC
>JBFEVX010000027.1:0-36230 GCA_041546685.1 Bacteriovoracaceae bacterium
CGGTCGTGCCGGTTCAAGTCCGGCCTCGGGCACCATAATACTCCAACTCCCCAAAATCTTAACAACTTTGGTCTCCTTTGTTGAGTATTAAGGCGCCGCTCGCCTATTTTTTAAGCTCTAATCTTCGACTAAATTGAACCTTGTCTTGAAGTCCAAAGCTGGTGACATCAAGCATCAAAGAACGCCCATTGGCCCGAGACTTGATGAACATGAAGTTGTACTCCCCGTCTACACCGACCAGTTGCCGTGGATTAGGTTCTTTGGCAAAGCTTCCGGCATACACTTTGGAGTGAATGGCGCTACTTGTTAATTCATAAGTAGGATAACCAACAAGACCTTTTTCAAGATTCATGATTTCGGCCAAGTGACGGTCTCCACTGACAAATAGTGCAGGATCTTTTTCTCTTCTAAGCTTTCTGAGAAAGCTTTTAAAGTTTATAGGATGGTATCTCTCCCAAGATTCGTACTTGTGATACTTACCAAAGTATTGATCACCTTTAACCAGCCAGATCGGACCTCTATGGGTTCCCATATCTTTGAACATCCAGTTTTCTTGAGCAGATCCCAGGTGTGTCCCTTTTTCATTTTTGTAATTGTCTCTAAAACTTCTCGCGTCCAGAAAGTAAAAGTTCTGACCGGCAAGCGAGAAACGATAACTTAACCCCGGTCCTTTGCTGGTGTTCTTCCCTTTTACATAAGGGAAAAAGATATTGAATATTTCGGCGGATTCTTTTTTGTACTCGTAAGTCTTGTCACCGTTGTTGAAACCATAGTCATGGTCATCCCAAGTTCCAAATACCGGAATCAATTTTCTAGTGTGATAGAAAAGAAGGTTTTCTCTGGTTTCAAGATGTCTCATCCAAATCTGTTTTGGATTAGCGACGCCACCCACATACTTTCCATTGATAACATCAGCGTAGGTGTTATCACCAATCAAGAAGGCCACATCTGGTTTCAAGGCGATGAATTGAGCCCACATTTCTTTTTGAACCTTCATGAACTCATCAGACATACAGCTGGCAAGACCGATGGTGAGCTCTTCTTTGCTTTTTGGAAGAGTTTTGAAAATTCTATAATCCTCAAGAATTCCTGGAGAACTATAAAGTTCAATTCGATACTCAGATTTCGGAGAGAGTCCTTTGATCATGAGTTCCATGACCGAACCTTTTTCTTCTCTCCATCTCTTGACCGACTTTTCCACATTTTTTTCAGCAAGAAATTTTCCATTGGTAACATCAAAAAGCCTGACCTTAGGAAGAAGGTCACTTGGAACAGACACATTGATCAATGTTGTCGTATCAGTCGTCATCCCTTGCATAACAGCATAGTTCAAAGTCTCATCAGGGCTTAGATCTTTCCCAACATACAAACATGCCGCCAATACGTTCTTTTGGCAGGCCTCTTCAAATGAACTGAGGGCCATTTCCTTGTTTCCAGCTTCCAGGTATCCAATACCGTTGTGGAAGATTTTGATGTCATTTTGCTTCGGTGCTGAAGCACATGATGACAATAGAATGAGGGCGATCAAACTGACTGATTTAAACATGAGGTTCTCCTTGCACCAATAAGGTTACTTGGAGAAATTTTAGGGATCAAGAAGAAAACAGGGGGACTCGTTAGTCCCCCTATTCATTAAAGTTTGAATTGAGTGTTGCTGATGACTGATTGAGTGTCATTAGCACGGCTGTCGACACCAACTGGTGCGTTGTGAGGCATTAAAAGGAGAAGATCATGACGTCCAGCACCTTTTTCAAGTTCTAGAGTCTTCTTCTGTCCACCACCGAGAACAACTGAGTCTGGAAGGTTCACAAATCCTTGCTCACTATCTGTAGCTGAAATTTCAAGCCACATATTCTTAAGATCCAAGAAATCATCTGACTCAACGGCATCACTGTCAGCATAGAGAGTTCCTACCTTGATTCTCCATTGTCCATTCATGGTGGCCTTAAGCTTTGTCACGTCTGTCTTGATGATCGCGACAGTTGAATGGTTCCACAATTTCATCGGTTGAAGATCAAGTACAGCTTCAACATAGTTAGGTCTTTGACCTTCTTTTCCTAGAGATCTGGTTTGGGCCAGCTCATAAGCAGCTCTAAGTTCTCTTGTTTTTACAGAGTCAAGAAGAACTGAGTAGTAACCATCTCCAACTGCAGCTTGAAGACCACCAAGATTTCCAGACTGGATACCACCAAGCTCTTGTTCAGCAACTCCATCACCGTTCACGTCGATTTGAGCTGAAACTTCACAACCTTCCCAACGACTGACAGGGTTGTAGAGTTTTACACCGATTTCAAGAAAAGACTTCCCGTTTTCTTCTCTCATTCTATAACCGACAGCTTGGAGATCACATGCTCTAGATCTTACTTCTCTATCTTGCATAGTAACTGGTTTTTTAGAGTCTACACCAAGTAGATTAAATGGAATTACTTCCCCTCTGTTTCCAGATTTGTTGTGAAGAGCAACGTCAGCAGCTGCTCCTTCAGCGTCATCTATTGATGAAGCGTGGACAGCAAGATCACCTGTTTCGATCTTTGAAATTCTTCTCACTACAGCAAGAGCAGGAACTCTTACAAGTTCGATTCCATTATCTGTAAAAGAAACCACAGCTTCTCTTTCTTCATAAGGCGAAAGATTACTGGTTGTTCTGAAGATGAATTCTGCTTTGACTTTGACAGTCTTTTTTGCAGGAATTGTCACCATTTCAGGAAGCTTGACCTCAACTCCTTCAGAAGAAGTTGAAGCTGTTTTCAATACCATTTCTTTGTCAGTCAAGTTTGTAAGCTCAATTGTCTTTCTGAACATCTTGGCATTCAAGAGGTTTGTCTCACCAAGAGAGATCGAAACTGGCATTGCAAGAACAGGAGCTGTAGCAGACTTGAAAGTCTGAACACGTCCAGCACCTTGCATAGACACAGGGTATGTTTTCCCTTCAGCATTTTTGATGGAAACGGCACCGTTCATCAACAATGCTTTCAACTGATAAGCATCAAGTTCAGGTTTGGCCTGCTTCAAAAGGGCCATGACTCCTGCAACATGTGGACCAGACATTGAAGTTCCGTTAAGAGCTACTCCTTTAGTTCCACTTCCCATAGAAGCTGAAATAATCTTGAACCCTGGAGCTGCAATTTCTGGTTTGATCAAGCTATCCATTGATCTTGGACCTCTTGAAGAAAAGCTTGTCAGGTTATCAATCAATTCTGGTTTTTCAATTTTCTTGTCACTCTCAAATTCAACAACGACATCACCTGTCTTCATTTTTTCTTTAAGTACATCACCAAATGATTTTGTAACCATAATGGCCGGAAGATCGACTTTCCCTTCTCCACCCATGGCAATTGGATCACCGTCTCTATTGTTGGCAACGATCACACCAACAGCTCCGGCGTCATATGCTCTTTGTAGTTTTTCAACGAAAGAAACTTCCCCTCTATCAATAAGAGCAATTTTACCTTTAAGTTTTGCTTTCATTTCGTCACTGAAGTCAGTTGCAGCTACGCCAGCTTCAACCAATGCTGCTTTGACATCTTTTGACTGAGAGATAGGCTTTGAGATTTCGCCTTCAATCAATTCTGCGTAAAGATTTTCATCTGGAGCTGCAAATTTAACCGTGTCGAATTTCCAGTTTTTGAACATACCATCAATAGAGGCACCTACAGAGATGGCCTCATCAGCAGTACTTGGAGCACCAACAATGTATGAAGTATGACCAGAGTTACCGGCCGAAGCGACCATTACAACTCCACCTTTAACAAGGTTTTTCACAGCTTCGTTATAGAAGATATGTGGTTTACCGTAACCACCACCTAGAGAAAGGTTCACAACGTCAAGCTTGTCAGATGGATCAAGGTCGCCGTTTGGATCCATAGCGTACTCAAGAGCAGCGATAACAACACTGTCTCCAGTTCCACCAGATTTACCAAATACCTTGATGGCATAAAGTTCTGCGTCTGGAGCGACACCGTCATAAGTTTTTGTACCGTCTCCAAGTCCAGCAACTGTTCCGGCAACGTGTGTTCCGTGTCCACCTTCATCGATTGGATTGCTGTCAGGAACTGGAAAACGTACTCCAGGATAACCTGAACCTGGGTTGAATTTTGAACCAACCAAGTCAATACCACCAACTACTTTAGATGTTGGGAAACCTTCAAAGGCCTTGTCTGGATCGATATTTTTGAATTGCTCAGGATCCCCGGAACCTTTGAACATGGAGTGAGTGTAATCGATACCTGAATCGATAATACCTACTCTCATCCCTTTACCTGTAATCCCCAATTCTTGATGAACTTTGGTGGCCCCGATAAAGTCCATTGAAGTTCCACCTTCAAAACCTTCGGCGTCTTTTTCAAACCTACCAACAGTTTTCGGTCTTTCAAATGATGATTCTTTAACGACATCACCAATGAAGTCGAGATCTCTAAGTTGGTCGAAGACATCAACAGGAGCAACTACAGCTAGACCATTCATAACAAGTCTATATGAATAAATCATTTTGATATCTGGAGAAATTTTCTTAAGCTTCTCAAGAGCTTCATTCTGCTCTTTGATCATCGCTTCTTTTTCTCTTGGATCAATTTCCACTTTTCCATTTGTCACTTTTGCCGTGGCAAGAAGCGCAGGTCTTTTCAAGCGAACAATCGTCAACCACTTGTCATAATTTTGAGCTCTGTCCGAGATCAGCTTGTCGCCAGTCAGGCTTAGTGGTTTTTGACTTGATTCCTTGGAACAGGAAATGGTCACCATAACGGTGATTAGGATCAACAAAAGTTTCATACTCTCTCTCTTTTATATAGATTCGACGTTGGCCCAAATCCCCCTCTACCTGGATATGGCCCGAATCTTTATTGGCTATTGGCGAGAGATTTTTATCGTACGGAATGTGTTTTTACAATGAGAGAGAAAGATTTTTAGATAAGAGAAGCAAATATCTGAAATAAGTAGGGTTTATTAAAAAAAAGGCCACTCATTGCTGAGTGGCCTATAAACATAAGTCTTTGAAATCCTGTAGAGTCAGGCCGCAAATTTGCCTTTCTTCTCCGCCAGTTCCCGAGCAAAGTTGAGATGGTTCTCGATGAACCGCTTTTCTCCCAATACAAAAAGCTCGATTCCGTGGAGATGACAGAGCTTACAGACCGCCATTTTGTCTTTATAGACACGGTATAGCTTTACCTGATGAAGCGTATCTTTGGCCCCATTCACAAATTTCCAGTCTATCCCTTCGGAACTACATACATCGCACATGCTATTTAGACTCCTCATCTGAAGCAGCTAGGCTTGATGTAGCCTTATCGGAAAAAAACTGATTTTTTTGAGTCCAAAAAATTAGATATACGATAAACGCCTGAAATCACCCAAATCAGCTATTCAGATATAGATAATAGCCCTGATGCTTACGCATATTGAGGACCCCGTCCTCAAAAATCAGATACTGACCCTTGATCCCTGTGAGCTTTCCAGCAATAACTGGGCTCTTGTCGAAACTCATGGACTTGATCTTGTCGGGAATGGACTCGATTGGATATTCAATGTGGAGAATCTCTTCATCTTCGAGGTCCTCGGCTTCCATGTCATCGAGAAGATCTCCGTAATCTTCATAAATCTGATCACGAATTTCATAAAGATCAGCTTCATCGATGTCACCCTTGAGCATTTTTCGCCAATTGGTTTTATCCGACATGTTCTTGGCAATCTCACTTTCAATGATTCCTGAGGTGAAGCGGTCTTTAACCTTTAAAATAGGAAGCGCATAAGTTGCCCCCTGATCGATCCAACGGTGCGGGATATTACACTCTCTGGTGATTCCTATTTTTGGAGAAGAAGCAATCGAGAGATAAACAAAGTGAGGAGTCATACAGTTTCTCTCACCCCACTCTGGTTCGCGACAAGTCCCTTTATCAAAATGACAAAGTTCAGGTTTGACGATGCAGATATCACAAGCTGCTAATGTCATAAAGGCCTTGTATGAGTAACCTTGATTATAGGTTTTCTTTATCTTCTCGCCCGTGGAGATACAATTGATCTGTCCTTTGAACTCAAGCTCAATATTCTTACCAACCAGATCATTCATAGAAACTTTCTGATCACCGATCGGAAGTGTGTACTGGGCAACATCTCCCAACTCATTTTCCATTTTTAGAATATTGCCTTCTATCATTTAAGACCTCTTGTATTCTTTTTTGCGTTTTCTCGAAGGAAAGCAGGTTTTACAGATCTCACAGGAAAGTCCATCGCAACTTCTTGCCTGACAATACTCTCTGCCAAAGAAGATGATTTGCAGATGCAACTTGTTCCACCTGTCTTCAGGGAAAACTCGCTTGAGATCTTTTTCTGTTTGATCCACATTTTTACCATTGGTAAGTTCCCACTGCTGGGCAAGACGATGAATATGGGTATCGACTGGAAATGCCGGAACGCCAAAGGCCTGCGCCATGACAACTGAAGCAGTCTTATGCCCAACACCAGGGAGTGCCTCAAGATCCTTGAAGTTTCCTGGGACTTCTCCTCCATGGAGATCGATGATCATTTGCGAAAGTGTATGAATGGCCTTGGCCTTTCTTGGTGCAAGACCGCAGGGTCTGACAATATCTTCAATTTCCTGAACAGTCAGTTTGACCATTTTCTTCGGAGTATCCGCTTTCTTGAAAAGTTTAGGCGTAACCTGATTGACTCGAATATCTGTACACTGAGCGGAGAGAAGAACCGCAATCAACAGAGTATAGGCATCGGTGTGATCAAGGGGAATCGGCGTTTCAGGGAAAAGCTCTTCAAGCTTTTGATCAATATAGGCGGCCCTGTCCGCTTTATTCATTTTATTCATGGCGAACAGCGTAACGAAAAGACTTCAGCTTGAAAAGGAACAGTGCGAGTTTCGAGGATTTGTTCATCTTAAAAAAGCTCGCCTATAATGGTGAGTATGAAATTACTGCTGTTTACTTTACTCTTGTCCTTGATTCCTCTCCGTGCAGATGAACTTAAGGAAGATATCTCCCCTTGGCTTAAGAAAATGGCCTCTCGCCACTCAATTGATCCAGATCTGATATCCTGGTCGCTAAAAGAGATTGGAGGGTCTTCTACCAATTCATTCGGTCACGAAGAAGATAGACAAGTTATTCCCGCTTCACTGACAAAAATCCTCACGGTTTGGCATGCCTTGAATACACTGGGAGACAATTACAGGTTTGAAACCACTCTCCATGCCAACGGCAAAATTTCAAATGGTGTCTTGAATGGTGACCTGACTTTAAAAGGTGCCGGAGATCCTTTTTTCACGAATGCCATGTTGATGAACATGGCCATCAAACTTAAAAATGCCGGTATCAAAAAAATCACCGGGAAATTTCTTTTCGATCAGTCTGCTCTACCCGCGATTCCGATGGTTTCAGAAATTGGCCTCGGTGATCAGACTTACAATCCGGGAGTTTCTGCACTTTCATTGGAGTTCAACCGTTTTATTGTCTGGAAGGGATACCAAACGATTCCACCTCTCAGTTCACTAAAGGTCATGAAACTTAGAGAGAAGTTCACACCAGGGAGAAGGTTCCGCTCACTCGATGGCGACAACTCCATGGAAGTTTGGGGAATCTCAGATAAAGAAAAGTATCAACACCTTGAAGAGGTTCCGATCAGAAAACCGGGTCTGATTTTTTCCGAATCATTCAGAATGATTGCGACCAAGGTCGGTATTGAACTTCCAAAAGCTACTGAAGGAAAAGCAGTTGGAAAAAAAATTGTTTCGCAATTTAGTCAGCCTCTCGGACTTCTTTGTAAATCCATTATGGAATATTCCAATAACTTGATGGCCGAGTTGATTCTTCTCGCATCGAACAAATCTCATCCATTGGAACCTGCTGCCAAAGAAATGCAGGAGTCACTCAAGAAAAAATTCAACTTCCTATCAAGCATCAATCTTAAAAATGGTTCTGGACTCGATTCAAAAAACAGGATGTCTCCTAAGGCCCTGACAGATTTCTTGGCCGAGAACTTCACCAAAGACTTTGGAGAGATTGCTTTCACTTCACTCTTGAGCATCAGTGGGCAAAGTGGTTGGATGCTTCGCCGCTTAAATGATCCTGATTTGTCCTATAATGTCTGGGCAAAAACCGGCTCATTGGATTACATCGATAATATCGCAGGCTATCTGTTCACGAAATCAGGTAAAGTCTTTGCTTTTAGTGTCTTCATCAATGACATGAAAAAAAGACAACTCCTCGATGGGCCAAATTCAAAAGAAATAAATGAATTGAGAGAGAGGGCGAAAAAATGGCGAAATCAGAGCAAGCCTTTAACAGACGCCCTGATCCGCCATTGGTATGAAACTCTTTAGTGGAAAACCAGTACGGGAACTTTTGAGTAACGTACTACGTTTCTGGTGACTGAACCAACCAACATGGCCTGAGCTTTTCCAGTCTTTCCTTTCATCATGATCAACTGAGCTTTGGCCTTGGTTGCAGCTTTTAATAAACTATCAGTCATATTCTTTTCTTCCAATTGCATATGATAACGACAATTGAAACCTTTCTTCTTGGTAGACTCTACAATTTTTTCCAACATGTGAGTTTTTCTATGAAGATTGTCTCTCACATACTGAGGTTGTCTCGAAGTTCCTCTACCAAGTCCGAAGTAATGAAAGAAATGAATCTCTTTAACCCCGTAAGTTTTGGCGAAGTTGATACATTCTTTAACTTCATCTTCATATCCTTCAAGAAGATCTATTGGACAGAAGATTCTTGATAGCTTTCCTTTTTGAGGGGACATCTTTGGATTGATGATCAATGCTGGAAGTTTACATGAAAAAATCAATGACTCAGCAAAACTCCCAAGAAAGAATCTATCGAGAGCTGTATAGTTATGTGAACCAAGAACAAGCATGTCGCCTTTAACTTTGGTTACATGTTTTTGAAGTCCTTTGATCATATCTCCAGTGCTTCTACCTTTAATGGAAATCAACTCAGGAGTCAGGTGACCAAACCCCACACTCTTCATGATTGCGTAGGTATCTGTAATGGTTTCTTCCTTGTAATCAAGTACATCTTGTCTGCTAAGGTCTTCAAGAAACCCCATTCTTCCTAGTGAAAGTACGGTAACAGGATGGATTTTTGCTGTTTTAATGTTAGTGAACATTTTAAGAAATGAACTCACAGCTTTGTTGACGTTTGATTTTTTAGAGCCATGATCGATGGCCCATACAAGGTTCTTGAAATTCATGATTTCTCCCTAAAAGATTTTACAATCAATAGGTTAACACAACCTTTGAATTTCAAAAAAGTGAATCGTACAGAGTAAATTAGTCGGTTACTTGGTTTCAGGAGTGCCGATACAATCTTCGCGAAGGTCCTTGTTCTTTTCACATTCTTCTTTCTTCGAACAGAACATGCAGTCTTCTCCCATGATGGTTCCAAGTCCACCACAGCTTCCCTTCAATTTCTTTCGGGCAACAATGTAACCAATGGCCATCAGGACAATGGTAACTGAGAAGAAAACAAAGGTGATAAGAAACATTTCCATCAAGGACTCCCAAACAGCTTTTCAAATGCTGTTGTAGACTTTTCTACAAAGCTCTCTTCATTTTGGCCAGCCGGGTTATAAATAAAATAGGCCGGTATCTTCAACTTTTCAGCTAGTTGCAATCCATCTTCAACGCCCATCACCATAAGAGCTGTTGCCCAACTGTCGGCTTCCAGGCAACTTTTCATAACAACTGATACCGAGGCCAACGTATGTTTGATAGGTTGCCCAGTCTTGAAGTTAATGGCATGACTATAGCGCTTCTTCCCTTTCTTGAAGAAATTTCGATAAGAACCACTTGTCGCAACCGCCAAGTTATCCAGTGGAAGAACTTTTTGAGCGACCTGATAGGAATCTTCGGCAGGCACTTCAATGGCAATCGACCATAGCTTGTCGTTTTTCTTTCCTGAAGTTCTGACCTCTCCCCCAATTTCAACCATATGATTAACCAGACCTTGCCTTGTCAGATGCTTTGAAACGACATCGACACCAAATCCTTTGGCAGATGCAGAAAGATCAAGATAAACACCTTCTACTTTCTTAGAGAGTTTTTTCTCATTCAAATTGACGACGATTTTGTCATGACCGACTTTCTTCTTGGCCTCTTCAATATCAGCTTCACTTGGGACTTTACGTTCCCCATCTGGGCCAAATCCCCAAAGATTTACTAATGGTCCGATTGTCGGATCGAAAACGCCATCAGTCTTTTGAGCGACATCCAAGGCGTGATCGACGACAAAAAGAAAATCATCAGAGATAGTAATCGACTCTCCGACAGGCAGTTTATTGAAAGTCGAAATTTCAGAATTTTTTTGCCAAGTAGACATCTGACGATTCACTTCTTTTAAAAGCTGTTCAATGTCGATCGAGATTTGTTTGGCAATGGGTGCACCATCTTCTTGCAGGTACTTGACCGTATACGTGGTTCCCATAGTCTTCCCTTGGAGAACAATCATGCTCTTTTCTTTTCTGAGGATCAAAGTTCCCAGAATGATCAAAACAAAAAGAAGGCCTGCTGCCCATTTGAACGGATTTACTTTTTTCATCTGTCTCCAAAGAAAAAAGCCCCTCTTTTACAAATAAAAGCGGGGCATTTCCTTATGCGATTAATTTGAATTCTGTTTCTAGCCGCCGAAGTCGTCCAGCATGATATCGTCTCTTTCCACCCCAAGGCTCAAGAGCATATCGATCACACATTGGTTCATGATCGGAGGACCACACATGTAGTATTCACAATCTTCCGGATTTGGATGATCCTTCAAATAGTTTTCATATACAACGTTGTGAATAAAACCAGTATATCCAGTCCAATTATCTTCAGGAAGTGCATCGGAAAGGGCCACATGCCATTCAAAATTTGGATTTTCTTTGGCGAGCATATCGAAATCTTCGACATAGAACATTTCCCTGGCCGAACGAGCACCATACCAGAAAGAGATTTTTCTGTCGGTCTTGATTCTTCTCAACTGATCAAAAAGGTGTGATCTCATTGGAGCCATACCAGCTCCACCACCGATGAAAATCATTTCCTTTTTAGTATCTCTAGCGAAGAACTCACCAAACGGACCAGAAATTGTACATTCATCACCTGGCTTCAGGTTGAAAATATAAGATGACATTTTCCCAGGCTCAACATTTGGCAACCTTGGCGGAGGAGAAGCAATCCTCACGTTAAGCATGATGATCCCTTTCTCTTCAGGATAGTTGGCCATTGAGTAAGCTCTGATGGTTTCTTCATTCACTACTGACTTATACTGCCAGAGGTTAAATTGATCCCAGTCACCTTTATATTCTTCTTCAACTTCAAAATCTTTATAATCGATGGCGAGACCTGGAGGTCTTTCAATTTGAATAAAACCACCTGCACGGAATGGAACTTCTTCACCTGGAGGAAGTTCAAGAACCAATTCTTTAATAAAAGTGGCTACGTTGTGGTTCGAGCGAACTTTACATACCCACTTCTTCACACCGAAGACCTCTTCAGGTACTTCGATTTTCATGTCTTGTTTCACAGCGACCTGACAAGAAAGTCTTTCACCTTCTCTGGCCTCTCTTTTGGTAATGTGACCAAGTTCTGTCTGAAGAATCTCTCCTCCTCCTTCAAGAACCTTCACCTTACATTGTCCACAAGTTCCACCACCACCACAGGCAGATGAGACGAAAAGTTTCTGATCCGCAAGTACGTTCAGAAGTTTCCCGCCTGGTGCAACGTCGACATTTTTTTCACCATTGATGTTGAGCTTAACGTTACCAGTAGGAACTAGCTTTGATTTCGCGATCAGGATCACGACGACCAAAGCGAGGACCACAACTGTGAACATCGTTACGCCAAGTGTGATTTCATTCATGATTTTAACTCTCTATCTTTATTAAAATTCAAATTAAAGTTGTATCCCACTGAAGGCAAGAAACCCGAGGGCCATCAAACCAACAGTGATAAAAGTGATTCCAAGTCCTTTGAGCCCATCTGGAACATCAGAGTACTTCATCTTTTCTCTCACACCGGCAAGTGCTGCAATGGCGAGGGCCCAACCGAAACCGGAACCAACACCGTAAACAATACTCTCACCAAAAGTGTAATCTCTTTCGACCATGAAAAGTGAACCACCAAGGATCGCACAGTTCACAGTGATCAAAGGAAGAAAAATCCCTAGTGCATTATAAAGAGCTGGGAAAAATCTATCCAAAGTCATCTCGAGAATCTGAACCATCGCCGCGATCACACCGATGTAAGAGATCAAACCAAGAAAGGAAAGATCGACATTAGGGTAACCGGCCCAAGACAAAGCACCTTCTTTAAGAAGGTAGTTGTAAATCAAGTTATTGACCGGGATGGTAATGGTCTGAACCACAACAACAGCAACTCCAAGACCAATGGCCGTACTGACCTTTTTAGAAACGGCCAGAAACGTACACATCCCAAGGAAGAACCCGAGTGCGAGGTTTTCAATAAAAACAGACTTAATAAATAAACTTAAATAATGTTCTAACATATCTTAATCTCCAACCTCAGGCGTCATGTTCGACTTGATCTTTCTTCCAAGCTCTAAGACCCCAGATGAAAAATCCAATCAAGAAGAAAGCACTTGGTGAAAGAAGTGCCATCCCGTTTGGTTGATACCAGCCACCTTCATTGATGAGAGGCATAACTGGGTAACCAAAAAGTTTTCCAGAACCAATCAACTCTCTGAAGAAAGCAACAAAAAGAAGAACGATACCGTAACCGAAACCATTTCCTAGCCCATCCATGAAGCTCATGACTGGACCATTTTTCATGGCGTAACCTTCGGCACGTCCCATAACAATACAATTCGTAATAATCAGACCAACGTAAACAGACATTGACTTGGCAATATCGTAAACGTAGGCCTTGAGGAGTTGATCAGTCACGATAACCATTGAAGCAATGACAGTCATCTGAGCGATAATACGAATACTACTTGGAATGTAGTTTCTAATCATTGAAACAAACATTGATGAAAACGCGGTTACAAGAATAACCGCGATTGTCATAACAACTGCAGCTTCAAGTTTAGTTGTTACCGCAAGAGCAGAACAGATTCCAAGAATCTGAAGAGCAATTGGGTTATTTTTGAATACAGGATCAAATAATGTTTTCTTGAGGCTCATAGCGACTCTCCTCCTTGAGCTCTGACTTTGGCAAGAAATGGTCCGAATCCATCTTTACCGAGCCAGTACTGAACAAGATTGGTGACCCCATTGCTGGTTAGAGTTGCTCCTGAAAGACCGTCAATTTTTGACTGCGCACCTGAAGGAGCTTCACCCTTAACAACAGTAATGACAGGTTGATAATTGGCATCAGTGGCCAACTTGTTCACCCATTTTTCTTTCCAATTTGGATTGTCGACTTCACCACCGAGTCCAGGAGTTTCACCATGCTCATAAAATCCAAGTCCTCTGATAGTTCTTGTATCCGGTGCCATCGCTAGGAAACCATAAAGTGTCGACCAGAGACCTTTCCCGTAAACAGGAAGAACGATCATGTCGACAGCTCCCCCCTCACCTTTCACGTAATAAACTTTTGCATACTTAGCGCGAGTCTTGATTTTAGCGACGTCTGCATCTCCATTAATTCGAACACTCATACCAGGATCTTTAGATGCTTTTTTTGCATCAAATTTTTCTGGATCCATTTCAGG
This sequence comes from Bacteriovoracaceae bacterium, assembly GCA_041546685.1. Taxonomy (GTDB): domain Bacteria; phylum Bdellovibrionota; class Bacteriovoracia; order Bacteriovoracales; family Bacteriovoracaceae; genus M0603. Next base: position 13,662 of record JBFEVX010000027.1, read on the forward strand.
AACTTCTTCACCAGTAGAAAGGTTGACGACTTTTGCTTCAACACTTTCATAGGCCTTCAAGATTTCAGCCTTGGTTGCATTCGGGTTATCAATAAGCTTGGCAGCGAGAAGAAGGTTTTTCTTGATATCGAGTTTCTTGTTTTCAGTTTGCAAAGGCTTCAGTTTTACAGCTGAAGTTGAAACCAAAATTGAACAGACAATACAAAGAGCTGCTGCAACTCCAAGAGTTTTTCCTACAGTATCATTAGACATGTCTGAGCTCCCTTTTCTTGATGTGCGAGTTCACAACAAAGTAGTCAATCAAAGGAGCGAAGCAGTTACCAAAAAGAATGGCGAGCATCACACCTTCCGGGAAAGCCGGATTGATGACACGAACGAGGATCACCATGAAACCAATCAAGGTTCCGTAGTACCAGTGGCCTTTTTGAGTCATGGAAGCACTGACAGGATCAGTGGCCATGAAAACAGTACCGAAAGCAAATCCTCCAATCACAAGGTGCCACATCGGAGTGATGGAGAACATTGGATTGGTTTCAGAGCCGATCATATTAAGTAACCAGGCAAAAGCCATGGTTGAAACAAGCATTGAAAGCATGATTCTCCAAGAACCAATACCATTCCAAATCAACCAGGCAGCTCCAAGTAAACAAGCAAGAGCTGAAGTCTCCCCCATTGATCCTGGAATAAATCCAAGGAATGCGTCCATCCATGTAAAGTTTGCTGTCAAAGCACCCATCCCACCGGCAGCCGCTTGACCAAGAGCTGTAGCTCCTGAAAATCCGTCAGCAGCAACCCAAACCAGATCTCCTGAAATTTCTGCAGGGTAAGCAAAGAAAAGAAATGCTCTGGCCGTTAGTGCAGGGTTTAAAAAGTTCTTTCCGGTACCACCAAATACTTCTTTTCCAATCACAACACCAAAACTGATTCCAATAGCAACCTGCCATAAAGGAATAGTTGGTGGAAGAATCAATGGAAAAAGAAGACCAGTAACAAGGAATCCTTCGTTAATTTCGTGTCCACGAACGGTAGCGAAGATTGTCTCCCAAATACCACCGGCAATGTTTGTCACTAGAAAGACAGGAAAGAAATAAAGAAAACCAAGAATGAAATTGGCAATGATGTTTGAAGGATCAACACCAAAGCCAAGAGCAGCCATGATAGCCCCTCTCCATCCTTCAACCTCTGTTCCACCAAGACTTTGAATACCAAGGTGCGCTTGAAGTCCAGTATTGTACATGGCCATCAAAACACATGGCATAAGGGCCATGGCAACAGTAATCATTGTTCGTTTCAAATCGATTCCATCACGAACGTGAACAGATCCTTTCGTCGTTTCACCAGGTGTATAGACAAAAGTGTCGATCATTTCATAGATGGGATAAAACTTCTCAAGCTTTCCGCCTTTGGCGAAATTGTGATGCTGAGAATCCAACACATCTCTTAAAAACTTCATTATCCTTCCTTCTCAATAATAGTCAGAGTTTCTCTAAGAATAGGACCGAAGTCCTTCTTACCGACACTGGCAAAGGTACAAAGTGCAAGATCTTCCTCATCCAGCTCCAAACAACCTAGTTGTTGAGCCAGGTCCGTCTCTTTTGTGATCAAAGCTCTCAAAAGCTGAGTTGGAAGAACGTCTAGAGGCATAACTCTCTCGTACATTCCAACCGGAACCATGGCCCGATGTGAACCATGAGTGTCAGTCCCAATATCGAATTTCTTTCCGGCAGAAAGCGCAGATAGATAAATTCTTTTCAGTGAAAATTTATTCAACCCTGGTGAATGCCATCCAAGGAATTCTCTATGATTGGTTTGTTCTTCGATAACAGAAATTCCGTTGTGGTAATGCCCAAGATAACAAAAGACATCGTCTTTGGTTCTACCGTTTAAAACAGAACCAGAAATTACTCTGTTGTTTCCTTCTGCCAATTCACCTTCAGTAAGCTCACAAAGACAAGCACCAACTCTGGTTTTTAGAAGTCTTGGTTTCTTGACTCTAGAACCAGCAATCGCAACAACTCTTTCAGTGAAGAGCTTCCCTGTCTCGACAAGTTTACCGACAGCAATCACGTCCTGATATCCGATGTAGAAAACTGTTCTCTTGGAATTAACCGGGTGGAGGAAATGAATATGTGTACCTGCGAGTCCAGATGGGTGTGGCCCGTCAAAGTCATGAGTTTCAACTCTGGCGACACTTGGAGCAGGAACAGAAGCTCCAGCTTTTTGACAAATGAATGTCTTCCCTTCTGTCAAAAGAGATAGTGCATGAACACCTTTTTTGAAAGCTTCAGCATTTTCGTTGATGATAATCTTTGGATCAGCCGCGAGAGGATTTGAATCCATAGCGGTAACAAAGATGGCAGAAGGAGCAACACTTAACTCAGCAACCTTTGAAAATGGTCTTTGTCTGAGTGAAGCCCACATTCCAGACTCAACCAACAACGCTTTCATTGTTTCAGCATTGTAAGAGTCGACTGAACTTCCCTTGTGGTTTTCAAATGTCACATGCTCGTCACCTGCGACTTCAATCACTACATTTTGAAAAACTCTTCTCTCACCTCTATTGACTGCGACAACTTTTCCAGAAGCCGGAGCTGTGAACATGAGACCTTCGTTCTTCTTACAAGTGAATAATGGTTGACCAGTTTTGACCGTATCACCGACTTGAACTTTCATCGTTGGTTTCATTCCAACGTAGTCGGCACCGGTGACGGCAACCTTGGTAACATTTTTGGCATTTTCGATAGTTTGTTGTGGTCCCCCGACGAGAGGGAGATCCAGACCTTTTTTGATACGAATCATCTTTAGGACCTGACTTGTTGATTAATGACTATAAAGCCCGTCCTTTATACTAAATTTTAGACCAATACGTCATTCACTTTCTTTAATTTTTAAGGGGTTCCGCGCTCCCGAACAAGCGCTAAACGACATCAAGCGCCACAACACTTTTTGTATTTTTTGCCACTGCCACAGGGACAAGGTTCGTTTCTTCCAACCTTCGGAACCTCCCTCATAACGGGCTGATTGAAGACTTTCCCGTCACGAAAGAACCACTTCCCATCGACTTTTTCAAAAGTGGAAAGTTCGTGATGCTCATGATGTCCAGCATCATTATCAAAGCTCGCCACAAACTCTACAGTACCTTTTTGATCATTTTCGCGACCACCTTCCACATTTTTTATTTGAAGACCCTGCCAAGTTGAACTTCCGGCCCACAGCTTCACTTCTTCGAGATCCAGACTTTGTCTGGTGGATGGATGGTGAGTGTCATGGATGTACTGAACTTCTCCTGCAGTATAAGCACTGTAACGTGATCGCATCAAAGCCTCTGCCGTTGGAGCCGCTTCCTTTCTAGAAATATAAACTTCACAACAGCTTTCAAAACTTTGACCTGAACCACATGGACACTGACTCATATATTCTCCTTAAAAACGAAAAAGAAAATCACTGAAAGGTGAATCCTCATCTTCTTTGAAATGAAATTTTGACTCAAGTAACCGGCTTCCGACAACTGTAAAATGGGGACTCAACATCTTCAAATATTTGGTCCTTCCTCTCCTAATGGCATTCTTGTCATGAAACTCAAGATCGCTAACTTGATAACGCAGTTCTTTGTCTGTTGGAACCGAGAAGTAAAGGTACTTTACCGAACGAGCAAGTATCGGAAGAACGAATTCAATTTCTTCATCACTCAAATATTGAAACACGCTGGTACAGATTCCAAGGTCAAACCATTTCTCTTTGGAAGAGTGATCACGACACCAAGAAACAAGATCAGTTTGGATCAATTTCAATTTTGTTCCTTGAACGACTTTCAATGTTTTGCCATTCACCTTTTGAAAAGCATAATCACTGGGCTCAATTCCTTGAACGCGATAAGGTTTGAACTCTTTCAAGATCGCCTTGAAGAGTTCTCCCAAGCCAAAACCCAAATCAATCACACTTGAGACATCAACCATCTCAAGGTCCATCAAGGATTTGAGATAAAGGGCGTGGAGATGGGCGTTCGCCATGCCATCCATTTCTTCTGGTTCTGAGTAATACTCTTTCCAATATTCATCACCGAAGCCTTCAGCCCCTGGACCCGATTTCATTTTAGACGGCACTTAGAACCTCAATTTTTTTCTTTGTTCCATTAAAGCCTGTCACTAATCGAAAGAGATTCAAACAGATCAATGCAATCCACAGCGGATACAAACTGTCATAGACCATACTAAGTAGAGCAATCGGTAAAAACACAACGGCTACTCCGATCATCATCATTTTTTGAAGATAATCAAACGACTCAAGTCCAAACAGCAAGCCGTCGTAAACAAAGGCGATAGCATTTGGTAGCTGAGAAATCCAAACCAAAGGCCATAATCCCCCAAGAACCAGAATGACTTCAGGGTCTTTGGTAAATATCCCTATAATGAAATCTCCAAACAGAAGATAACTCAAAGAGAAAAAGAGACCAATGATTCCTCCCATCTTCAACAGACGTTCGAATACGATCTTGGTGCGGACAATATCACCTTGAGAAATGAACCTTGCTCCCAGAATATTTCCACTAATGGCCACACCGTCAGTGAAGAAACTCGCCAAGAGCCAAACCTGCAACAGAACTTGATGAGCCGCTAGTTGAACTACTCCAAGAGAACCTGCAAATTTTGTGGCCATGAAAAAACAAGCTGTAAGGAAGAATGAACGACCGAATAAGTGTATGGAATTTTTTCCAAAACTGAACCACCCCTCTTTTGAAAACTGACTTCCAAAAAAATGTTCCCGAACTTCTGCCTTCTGCATCAGAAAACCAAAAGACAAAACAACACCGATCAAATTTGCAGCAACTGTTCCGTAAGCCGCACCTTCCAATCCGGTTTTTTGAACAAAGAGCAGATACCAGGAAATGAAGATGTTTGAGAAAGTGGTGAGTGTCATCAATCCAAAACCCAACTGGACTCTTCCGAGTCCTCTTAGAATTGAGATCAACGTCAAATAAACCAGAGTGAATGGATGCCCGATCAATCGAATGAGAAAATAAGCTTCGATGAAAGCTTCAATTTCAGGCCGACCTCCTGCCATGGCATACAAAGGTTTACGAATGAGAAAAATAAAACAGGCCGAAAGAAAACCGATAGTGAAGGCCAAAAACAAACTGATCTTCATTTTCTCACCAAGAAGACCGTAATCTTTGCTTCCTGCTGCTTTGGCCACGGCCTGGGTAGAAGCATGTACCAAGAAATTGAACATCCAAGTAAAGGCGTTCAAAATAGTTGTACCTACAGCAAGTGATGCCAGCCACTTTGTATCGATTTGACCGACCAGTGAAGTATCAACCAATCCCGCCAATGGCTCCAACAGTGAAGCCATGATTGATGGAATCGAGAAAAAAAGAAGTTCCTTGTAGCCGAAACTTTCGTTCAGATCATCAAGGTTTTGTGATTGCAAGGGCCGCCGCTACTGATGAGAGAATAACCATTGCTACTAATGTTCCCTTTTTACCTGCTTCAGGAAATCTTTTTCCCGCAACTGGAATAAGAACAGCTAGTAGTAACCAGATCACCATTTTTAGAATCACCCAAGTTGGGAATCCTTCTCCATGACTGATACCGATTCTGGCCAGAAGACCCATACCGGCAACCAAGATCAAAAAGCTCACAACACCATTACCAATCTTGACCAATTTGCTTGGAACCGTTGTCAGGTTCAAAACAGAAAAGACAAGAAATGAGAAAATCATGAACAAATGAAGAATTTTGTAGAATTCGTAAGACATATCGTCCCCTTTACCTTTTTTAACCACTTACTTAATTCGCCGGGCCATATTAAAATAAGATGATGGAAGAGTCATTGAAAAGTCGTTATAAAGTTTTTCGCGGCGCCTACAATTACCTTAGACACGGAACCATCTTTTCAGAGGAAACTTTTGAAGTTTTCAAGGAAAGAAAAGAAGGAACTTATGCGTTTGAAGCTGAAATGCATAGCCGTGTGGCCACTGGGCAGCTTCTTACCATCAAAGTGACTTATAACGTCAATAAGGACTACATTCCCGTTTTTGTGATGATTGAAAAGTTTCTTGGAGAAGATATCACCAAGGAAATCTGGACCTACGACCAGAGGAAAACCAAAATCTATTATTCTTTTTTAGATAAAAATGGCGAAAAAACAGAGGTTGAGCTGTCAACCTCGCCCAAATTTCACATTGCCACTCCTTGTGCATGCACTTCGATGCTCTTTCTTAGATCAAAAAAATTCGATGCCACTTCAAAGAACGTCTACTCAGTCTGGTCGAGCAGAAATAAATGGGTCTACGAAGGTGAACCCACTATTCAAAATATCTCGGTCCAAAAAATCTCAACGACTTTTGAAACTTTGGTTGTCGACGATCAAAAGCTTCAGGCCATTGAATATAGAATGACTGAAGACGTGGAAGAAGATACTTCTAAAAATAAAGAACCAATAATTCTTCCATTTATTAGAATTTTTCTTTCCAAGCACGTCACTATCCCCTACATGGTCAGGGACGATGATGATGGTACCAAGATTCAAATCAAATATCTTAATGATCTTGAGTAGGATTACTCTCGATAAACTGTTGAACACCTTTGCAAGCTTCTTTCAAAGGGGCCCTTTCAAGTTGGTAAGGCTCCATCTGCTTGATGAGTTTTTCCATCGTTCTACCTTTCCACTTTTTTACTCGTGAATCAACAATGATCACACCACCAAAATCTTTTTCAGTTCTAAGCAATCTTCCAAGTTTTTGATGAAGTGCTCTCGTTCGCCCTGACAGATAGTAGTCATTGAACTCATTACCAAGGTTGGCTTCATAGTAATCTCTTCTTCTTTGGATAACATAATCCTGGCGAAGATCGGGAATTTTATCGATGAAAACAAATTGTAATGCTTCACCTGGAATATCGATTCCCTCTCCGAAACTTTCCATTCCGACCAGAATCCCCTCGCCGCTCTCCTTGAAGTCATCGACGACGTTATTTCCCATTCCTTGAATAAAGACCGGTATCTTTCCTTCAAATTTTTCAAGTAGAACTTCACAGGCCCTTTCAAAACGGACTCTGGCCGAGAAAAGAAGTAAACTTCTCCCCCCAAGATCTTGAATAAGCTCCATGACAGGTGACATCACAGACTCGACAAAGTTTTTGTCATAAAGAGAGGGTGTATCATCACAAAGATAAACTTTTGTATTCTTCTTGTAGTCATAAGCAGCTGGTAGATAGAAACCATGCTTGAATCTTCTTTCTGGCTCAAGGTAAAGATAACCCGTGGCCCATTCAATTCCCTTGGTTCCTTGATCGCCGTGCGCATTTCCAAGAGTCGCAGAAGTAAACATCACTGAAGCAGAAGTGGCGAGTAGTCCGTCGTGTAAGACTTGCCCAACATTTACGGGTGCTGCCTCCATGACAAATCCTTGTTTCTCATGAAACTTCATACTTCTGGCATAATCCTCCTTACCTTGAAGGCCGATATCCAATGCCGCAACTGTATCTTCAATTCCACCAAGAAATTTTTCAAAACGAGTCCACGCCATCGCTTGATGATCGTCTTTCATTTCTTTTGATTCGAACCGGCTGCCAAAAGGAACCAGATCATTATAAAAACTTCCCAGAATGTGGAAGATACTTTCGAGATGGTCACGAATACTCTTCTCCGTTTGATCGTGAACCAATTTTCGATCGAGCATCGGAGCTTCATTCCAATACTTATCCGTGTATCTAGGACGTCTCTTGAAAAAGAGTTCTACCTTGTCTGGAAGCATGAGAAGGTGATCTTGTAACATCCTCTGCGTCTGCAAAGTCTTATCTCGAAGTTGATTGATAATCTCTGTAGACTCTCCCTGGTTCACTTCATGTTGGGCCAGAAGATAAAAGAGTGACCCCATCCCCTGCATATTGAGAAGACTTTTATTGAGTCCCTCAAGACCCTCTTCAGATACTTCATAGGTGAAGGCCTTGGTGGTCTCCCCTTCAATTTTATGGGCCTCGTCCACGATGACATATTCAGGTCTTGGAAATCCCCTGGGCCAGGAGAACATCAAGGCATGATTTCCAATTATGACATCTGCTTCTCTAGCTTCACGCAATCCTCGAAGGTAGGAACAGTCTCCTTTGAAAGGACAATTGCTCCCTGTACATGAACGGTAGTCCACCGCCAAACCTTGTTCACGTTTTCTAAAGTTCTGCATTTTCATTTTGAAAACGTAAGGAATATCTCCACGAGTGATCAGGTCATCACTGCCTGATGTTGAATTGTGATAAAAAAGTATGTCAAAAAAGAGGTCAGAAAACTTCTCTTCAAAGGATCTTCCCGTACTAAAGAGGTCCTCTTCTTCAGTTTCATTCCTAAATAGAAGTTCACAGTAATGATTGTTGGAACCAATCAATTGCTTGATATTGAGTTCCTTATCATCAAGACCCAAAAGCTTTCGAAGTTGTGGAACATCTTTGGTCATGGCCTGATGTTGAAGGGCCTTTGTTCCAGTGGCCACGAGAACCTGTTTTCTTTCCTCTCTGGAAAACAATGCTGCTGGAATCAGATAACCAAGTGTTTTCCCAGTACCTGTTGGCGCCTGAACCATGGCATGGACATGGTTTTTAAATGATTGGCCGACCCTAAGGCTGAGTTCTTCCTGACTTTCACGGTAACGATAGCCAGAAAACTTTTCTTTGATTTTGTCTTCATCTCGAAAGATGGCACGAATATTATCTCCACTGAAGGAGAGCTCGAAAGATTTTTCAAGTCCATCGATTTTTTCTTCCAGAGCTTCTTGTTCGCGCTCATAAAGATCTTTCATATGATCTTCGACATTGAAGTCAATATGTCTGGCGATATCAAGAAGATCTTGAATGCTTTGACGATAGAACTTGGCGTACCACCAATCGTCTAGATTATATTTGGAAAGAACTGAATCTATCGTTTGGTCAAACTCAGGATCGTCCTTTGCCTTTAACGTTCCAATAATCATGACCTTTAAGAGATCCAAAGAATCCTGTAGGCCACGGTGAGCTTCATGTGCTGCCAGATCAAATTCGACGATAAAAGATTCAAGATTAAGGGAACTTCTCCCAGGAAAAAGCATGGAAAGATAATAAAGACTATCCTCGTAAGTTTCCCTGTCTTCGCCATCATCAATTTCATCAAATGTGTTTTCAAGAAAAGAGCGTTCGAAGTCTGCGTTATGGGCAATCAAGGAATGACCAAAGAGTTCCTGAACTTCAGTTTTGACCTCATCCCAAACAGGGGCCTTCTTTAACTGGGAAGACTTAATTCCTGTAAGCTTTTGAATAAAGTTGGAAATGGGGTATTCAGTACGAACAAGGGACGTGTATTCATGAAGCAGCTCAGTCCCTTCGAACTGAACGAAGCCTACATCAATGATCTCATCTTTCGATGCATCAATTCCTGTCGTTTCAATGTCTATGACGGCCCAGCGCCCAAGAGAGTTGTTCATTCGATTCCATTCTTGCACAGATGAATGCTTTATTCTATTCTAGCGACCTTGTTTACGAGGAAAAAATAATGAGCTCACAGGTCATCTTTCAAATTCAAAGTACTTTGATCCTTATCCTTATATATATCGGTCTTTACTACCGTCAATTCCCTACTCGTCACGTGAAGATTATGGCCACTGCTATAACTTGGGATATTCTTCTAGTTCTGCAGATTGAATTGACTCGTGGTGCAATTGGAAAGGCCTCAAAGGCCATGACCAATCCTATGCTCCTGAATTTCCATGTGGCCATTGCTGTTTCAACAGTTCTTCTCTACTTCGCTTTGATTTATACAGGTAGAAAAATGTTGGCCAAGGATTATGGAGTGCAGAAACTTCATAAATTCCTCGGTATGACTGCTGTAACATTCAGAACGATAACCTACATCACCAGCTATATGGTGGTTTCTCACTGAGGGACAGATGGTCGAATTTCAACAGGTAGCCGATCTTATCAAATCAAATATGTCCGATGCTGACGTCAGAATCACTGACCTGACAGGAACCATGGACCACCTTGGGATTACAGTCATCAGTGACGCATTCGATGGCAAAGCACTGCTTGATCAGCATCAAATGATCATGGATATCCTTAAAGAAAAACTCAAAGAGGAAATTCACGCAGTTCAAATAAAAACAATGACTTTTGAAAAGGCCCGAAAGAAAGGCCTTGTGGAGTAATTATGAGCGACGGAAAAAACCCATTTAACATTCTTGGTAGTGAAAAAGTTCCTGTCCAAGGTGGAACACCGGTTCAAGAAACCAATAAAGATGCAGAACTAACTGATCGTATCCAAACGTTGATCAATTCATCAGATATTTTCCTTTTTATGAAAGGTAGTCCTGAAATGCCACAATGTGGTTTTTCGGCCAATGTTATTTCCATTCTTAATAGTCTTCAAATTAACTACAACACTTTCGACATCCTATCTGACTGGGATATTCGTGAAGGTGTGAAGCAATTCTCCAACTGGCCAACTTATCCTCAACTTTACGTCAGAGGAAAACTGGTTGGTGGAAATGACATCATCATGGAACTCCATCAAGATGGGGAGCTAGAGGACATCATCAACGGTTAATTTTCAATATTCAATTCGATAGAAAAAAGAAAGGCTCCTTACGGAGCCTTTTTTATTTTGAGATCAAGAGAAGATTATATAGCTTTGTCTGCTCTCCAGGATTTGCCCCAGCACAGAACAAGAATGTTTTTCCAGAACCATTGATATTGGTATTGCCCATACAACGAACTGTTGAAGTATTATTACTCTCATCGGTTACAGTCCCCTTGATGAATCCGTCAGTAGGCGAATCAACTTCAGTAAATGAGATTGCAGCCCCCTGAGAGGTATTTACTGATTGATTAGGATCATTATTGTTATAAACATAAGCGTTCCCAGAGCCGGATGTATTCAAAGTTACTTGAACAGGAAAAAGTTCACCAGAACCAGTTGTCGCTTGATAAACAAGACCGTTGTATGTTCCGGCCAAAACTGATTTAACATTCAGTTTCTTGGAAGGAAGGCCTACAATAAAGTTATCGTCCGTACTACTTCCCGTATTAATACCAGTGTGAACCAAAGCTGCCCCAATTTCAGAAAAATACATTCTTCCATCAGAAATAGTAGCGACCCCGTTAGAACAATCAAAAGATCCAAGTTCATTTGCTCCTTGATCTGTTCCATCCAACTGATAACGATGTGGTAGTCTTGCAGAGGAGTTGTCTGATATGAATTGAAAAGTTCCAAATGTATCAGATGAAGAGATATTCCCTCCATTAACTTTTGTTACAACCCAGTTCGCCAATAGATCCTTTGTAGGACATGAACCCGCAAGAACCATAGTGATGATTTGAGTACCACTGAATGGCTTTACAAGAAGAACAACACCTGGAATCAAAAGTGCGTGGGCCTTAGATCCCGCACTTGGAGCACCAGAACCTGTTCCTGTAGCAACAGTTAGTTCCATCCATTTAGAAGCGAGTTCTGTCCATGTACCTGTCACTTCAACAGAAGCGTCAAGCTCACTCATGGCAAAAGTTCCATTTGGATTCAATGTTGCCTGCCAGCGAGATCCCATACCATTGTAGGTCTGCGTTTCAGGAACCAATCCCTTCCCACCACATGAGTAAAGAGCAAGAGAGAGCATTCCGATTGTGAGAAGGCTGAGTATTAATTTCATTTTTCCTCCTAAAAAAGAAAGGGGGAGAATTTCTCCTCCCCCACACTTCAAGATATTAGAACCAATAGTGAACACCGACAGTACTTAAGAAGTCGTTAGACCCTACTTTTCCTGCGGCAGTTCCTATTGTTCCATCAACTTTTAGTTTTCCAAAGTTTAGTGTTGCACCAGCAGCTACAGTCGTCTGAGCTCCTTCAGTAACACCAAAAACTTCAGCAGAAAGATCTTGTTTGAAAGATCCTCTCCATGACAACCAACTGTTGGCATCAGCTTCGAAACCAATGTTCACATTAAGTCCTCTTGTGGTTGTTTTAGTTTTTGTCGTTGTTCCAGACTCTTGCTCATTCATGAACCATGAAAGATCTGAATAAACTCTGGAACTGTTGCTGACTTCATGAATACGACCAGCACCTGCATAGATCTTAGTATTACTTACTTCACCATTTTTGGTTCCAGTTGTCCCTTTTGTCTCATACCCGTAAGCATTGTAACCAAGCCACGCTGTCCAACCAGCAACATCATACTCGAGGCTCACATCGTAACCTAGGTCACCTTTGAACTCTTGCTGGTTAGTAGCTGTTTCAGATTCGTTAGTGATATCAACATTGGCCTGAACTTCAAGGTCTCCCATCATCATACCAAGACCTACTCCATAGTAAGTGTTTGTGGCATCTGAACCTTTGTTCTTTCCGTATGAAACTCTGGCTCCCCAGTTATTCATACCAACAAAAAGATCAATCAAATCGTCAGTAGTCTTATGAGTCGCGCCTTTGGCCGTATTTTGAGTTCTGTTATCAACGTTACCACCAAGATAAACACCGTAGTTCATTGATCCAGCGTTTCTGAAGTATCCACCTTCACCATCGGCACTTGTAGTACTTCCCCACTCTGCAACAGTGTAATTGTTCATTTCATTGATTTCAGCTGGGTTGGCAAATACGTTTCTGGTATCAGAAATGTAGTTTGAACCAACTGAGCTGTCTTGTCCTAGTGCTGTCATTCTTGATTTACTTGCGTAAGCTGTAGAAGTGGCGAGCGCCATTGTACAACCAAGTACTAATGCTTTTTTCATGAGAACTCCTTTCGTCCTTGTTAGTGTGCTCAAAATAAATAAGTTTCGTAAATTTTCACTTACTTGAAAAAGAGATGTCAATTTTGATTATTGATGCGTCCTTAGATGCACGCGCCCTATTCCGACAACAACGATCAACTTAAGAAGACTAGAGATCGTTCATGAATGATTCATCGAACTCGACATTGTGGTAGACGTTTTGAACGTCATCATCATCTTCAAGAGCATCGATTAATTTCATGAAGGTAGAAAAGCTTTCTTTTGAAATTTCTTTCATGGTTGTGGGGATTCGTTGAAGACCGGCTTCTTTTGGTTCAATCTTTAGTTCATCAAGCTTCTTTTGAAGGTTTCCAAAATCTTCCATGGATGTCGTGACTGTCACTAATTCATCTTCAAATTCGACATCCTCAGCACCACCATCAATCATTTCCATAGTGAACTCATCTTCATGAAGCCCTTCGGCATTCACGACAAAAATTCCCTTTCGTTCGAATATAAATTCAAGGCAACCATCTTTTCCAAGCGAGCCACCCATTTTATTAAAGTAGGAACGAACATTCCCAACAGTTCTTTGATTGTTATCAGTTGCACATTCTACAAAAACGCCAACTCCGTCTGGACCATAACCTTCAAACGTAGTCTCGGTAAATTCTCCACCTTCACCTCCGACAGCTTTTTTTACTGCTCGATCAATAGTGTCTTTAGGCATGTTCTGTCCACGAGCATTGGAAATGGCCGTTCTTAATTTTGGATTGAACTCCGGATCTCCGCCACCGCCAGTTTTAACAGCAACAGTGATTTCTTTAATGAGTTTGGCGAAGATCTTTCCTCTCTTTGCATCTTGAGCGCCTTTACGATGCTTGATGTTCGCCCATTTACTATGACCTGCCATGAAAATTATCCTTAAGAAGCAATATTTAAACGAAAGTTACGAAACCTGAAGCCTAGTAAGATAAGACCCAGACCGAAGATATACCAGAAGAATTTGAGGAAGAAATAAACTCCATAACTCATCGAGCGAACAACCAAGCTGAGCTTCGGACTGTTGTAGATGACAGGAGCATATTTCGGTGCACTGGCATAGTAGAGATCGACTAGTTTTTTAGTTGGAGCAAATTTCAAAAGATAGTTGTCTCTGATTGCTCTGAAGTAATCCAATACGTAATGCTTTCTTTGAAATCCTGCCGTCACCAAATAACAGGCCTGCGACTTCAACAGCGCCTCAATTTCAAGAGGAGCTTCAGACAAAGCGTTACTTGTAGTCGTCGAGAACTGGTACTTGTTCACCAGTGCAGTCGAAAGCTGATAAGTCGTTCCATTAGTGAGGTTCTTTACGTCGATTTTTCCTTCTTTAACGATCGTATCGTTTTGAATAATATTTGTGACGTTTGCACTCTGAGCGCTTTGTCCTCCGGCTACTCCCGAGAAGACCACCGAGCGATATGCAATGGACGTTGTCATATTGGTGACAGAGTTTCCTCCAGTCACATTCAACGTCAGTCTCGTATCACCTTTTTCAATAGAGCTTAGCGTCTGTGTTCCAACAGGGATGGCATCTGAAATATTGACCTGATAAAAGATTCCACCAGTGTAACCTGAATCACTTACAGTAATCGTTGCCCCATCATTTGCAGACAGATCGAGAGTTGTACTCCAAACGTAAAACGTGAATGTTTCGGCCTTAGAACCATCTGCAGAACCCTTAAGGTCAGTACATTCCTGAGGTTTGTAGGTCGCTGTACAAAGAGTCTCAAGATTGATGACGACTTCCCAATAATTATTGGTTGTGTCGTATTGTGTTGTCGTAACTCCCGGAACGGCCTGTGTGAATGAACTACTCGATGACCCTTTGAATGCGACATAAACTTTTTCATCCTCTCCAGCAGTATTAGTTGCAACAACAAGTGTTCTTAAATATGTGGAAAGAACATCTCCAGTGCTAAGGCTAGGCATCGCTGAAGAATCTGAAAGGATATTATTATTGGCCTGATCAACTGTGACAGTCAGATCGTTAAGTGGAACGTAAACTTTATGCGGACTTGACTCAACAGTTCCCCCACCAGAGGAGGCTTCAAAAACCATCTCCAGATACTTGGTTGTACTGTCACCCGCTCTAAAATAATTGATATCGGATTCAGCCAAATGAGCAAGCGTAGTCGTGCCATAGCAAACGTTAGTCATTAAGGTGAATAGAAGCAGAATCAATCTCATAAACATCCGGATTTTATGTCTTTTATAAGTATCTCAGAGGTTAACGATGTCCGTCAAACTTGTTGCCATCTGTAAAGCGAGGGGGCATAATCCGAGCCATGACGAATCGAACTTTTTCCCTCTTTATTTCTATTGCTATCGTGCTGATCGCCCTTGTGACTTCATGCGTGGATCCAGGGAAGACCAAAAATCCTGACAAAGTCGTAGAGTCCATGGCCACAGCTTTGGCCAAGAAGAATTCTAATATGCCTTATCATACAGTCGATGATGTCAAGGAAATGCAAGATTTGGTGATTATTGATGTCAGAGAGAAGTTTGAGCGTGATATCAGTGTCATTCCAGGTTCAATCAGCAAAGCAGAATTTGAAGCCAATAAGAAAAAATACATTCAATACAATGTCGTAGTTCACTGTACAATTGGCTTTAGAAGTACCGAGTATGCCAAATCTCTTATACCAGAAGGGTTTATTGTCTCTGTTCTTAAAGGTGGAATTCTTGGGTGGATTCATGCCGGTCAGGCAATCATTGACAAAGAAGGCAAAGAAACCAAAAAAGTTCACGTCTTCACTGAAGCTTGGAATCTTGTCCCCAAAGGATACGAAAGTATTTTTTAAATGAAGATCAACATCAATGGAAATATTGTAGGTCCTGAAGAAGCAACAATCTCTGTCTTCGATAGAGGGTTTCTTTTTGGCGACTCCATTTATGAAGTAACACTCACCTATGATGGAGTTCTCTATAAGATTGAAGAGCACTTAAATCGTCTTTGGGAGTCAGCTTCTCACCTTGATATGCCCATCAGTATTTCAAGAAAACAGTTAACCTATCAAATGTTAAAAACTCTCAAGGCCTTGGGCGAAAAGCGTGCTTACATTCGTGTGGTCATCACAAGAGGCGAAGGTGAAATCGGACTTGATCCAAGTCTGGCGATTAAAAATAATCTGGTCATCATTACCAAGAAACTTCCAGAAAATCCGACATGGTGGTACGACTCAGGTGTTGAAGTAATTGTGGCCTCAGTTTTAAGAAACCCAAAAGAGTCAATGGATCCGGCCATCAAGTCAGGAAATTACCTCAACAACGTTCTCGCCTATCAACAGGCAAAAAAGCAAGGAGCCTTCGACGCCATCATGCTTAATAAAGAGGGAATGGTAACTGAGGGGACTACAAATAATATCTGGATTGTTAAAGATGGGGCGCTTAAAACCCCTCCTCTGGCGGCCGGACTACTTTCTGGAATCACAAGAAAAACTGTCCTTGAATTGGCCTTAGAAAATAAAATTACGGCCAAGGAAGAGAATTTCACCCCGGAGGAGCTAAAAGATGCCGATGAGTGTTTTTTGACATCCTCCACTAAAGAATTGGTTCCAATCACTAAGATCGATGGGATTTCAATCGGTTCCGGGCGTCCTGGAGAGCTAACCAAGCGACTTCACCAGATTTATCGCCGCCATGTTGAGGAATACACCAAGTCTCAACGCGATGTGCAAGGCGAAATTTCAAGAGATAAATCCTGAAATTGACAAGAAATTGTCGCACGGGTATAAATGCCCACTCATATTTACAGTTAAGTTATAAGCAGTAGTTAAAGCTGAGGTTAAGAAATGGCAAAAGCAACAACAGGTAAAGCTCGATTTAAAATTCAAAGAGCTCTTGGACTTGAACTTCCAGGTCTTGGAAAAGCTGGTTCTCTAGAAAGAAGACCTTATGGACCAGGTGTACACGGTGGAAAAAGAAAGAAGATTTCTGACTATGCCGTTCGTCTAAGAGAAAAACAAAAACTAATCTATCATTACGGTCTTAGAGAAAAGCAACTCGTTACTTACGTGAAAGCTTCTAAGAGAGTTAAAGAAAGAGCATGGATGGACACACTCATCATGACTCTTGAATCAAGACTTAATAACGTGATCTTCAGACTAAACTGGGCACCTTCAATCAAGGCCGCTTCACAGATGGTCTCTCACGGACAAGTTAAAGTTAACGGTAAAAGAGTTGACCGTTCTTCTTTCATTGTTAAGAAAGGAGACGTTATCGAACTTACTGACAAAGGATACGCCAACCAAGCTTACAAGCACGCTCAAGAGACTCCACGTCTTCCAGCTGTTCCAGCTTGTTACAACGTTGAAGGAACTGAGAAGAAAAAAGCCACAAAAATTGATGAGCCACTATCTTCAGACATTCCTTTCGAGTACGCCGGTCAGCTTGTGATCGAATACTACTGGAAAGTTAAGTAAGTTTTTGCCAAAAAACATAGAAATAAAGGCCTCCCTTTCGGGAGGCTTTTTTTTTGCTATAATCTTTAAGTGAAAGCATTATTAGCACTCATTTTCTTCATCATTTCTTTAGATTGTAAGGCCTGGACGTTCACTCTCTCTGTCAAACGCCCCAACCATTCTGTGTTGATCAAAGAGGACAAAGAAATTGCGCAATATCATCCAAATGCAAGCCTCCACCTTGGGGTAAAGGTCACTGGCCCCTTTTTCTTTTTCAAGTATGGATGGAAAGTTCCGGGAACGAATTACAACAAGAGCGATGTCGGGAATGATTCTTATTCTGATGCCAGAATTGGAATCTATTTCGGGAATTTTTATAATGAACTCTTCTATAAATCCTACGTTGGATTTTCTTCTAATGAACAACCCGTCGGTTGTACGTCTTGTTATGAGAGAAGTTCATTGAGTTCAAGAGAGTCCACTTACCATGCGCTTTATGCAGTTAACCCAAACTTCTCCATGCGCTCTCTTGTCTCTCAAGGAGGCGAGAAGGTTTCACAGGCCGGCTCATTTCTGATTCACGCTTTTGCCACTCGACTCAAGATTAGAGAAAATGGTCCGATCATCCAAGGAGATCTCGCAACGAGATTTAATGACCTCGATGATGTTCATATGATGGACCTTCGCCAAGGTGGTGCAGGTCTCGGCTTTGGAGTTCTCTGGCCCTTCTCTTCAGTATTATACATGGGAGGCGCAGCGACGGCCGGACTTGGGGTCCAAGAAAACGATCTTCAATTTATTGATGGAACATCAAGAAATAAGCATGGAACAGGAACCAGTTACTATATTCGTATACAACTTGGGACACATGGCTTCAAATGGAATTGGGGTCTAAAAGGATACATACACGCCAACCTGTACAACATTGGAAATGATGAACAGGTTGCTTCGGCGAATTATTCCATCCGTCTTTATAGTGCATATACTTTCTAAATTAAATTTTTACATTTCATTTACAAAATTTCGTGTCTTTTACATTTCATTTACAACCCCTCTTTCTCGAACATGTTAGCGTTTAACTAGAAGAAACATTACACGGGAGAATATATGAACACTTCAGGGACAGAGGTTCAGAGAGAAGATTGGAAAATTGTAGCCAAACGATATTCGACACCGGATCACAAGAAAAGCTGGTGGAATCTTGCCAACACATTAATTCCTTACTTTGCACTCTGGTATCTCGCTTATAGAGCACTCGATATTTCTATATGGCTGACAATAGCAATCTCATTGGTGAATCAGTTTTTTAACTGCAGAACCTTCATCATTCTCCATGATTGTGGTCATGGAACTTTTTTCAAGTCAAAGAGACTTCGAACTATTGTTGGTACTATTTGTGGAATTTTAACTTTCACTCCTTACGAACAATGGACGAAATCCCATGCCGGACATCATAACACTTCGGGTGATCTCGACAAACGTGGTACTGGAGATGTTTGGACACTGACTACAGATGAGTACGGAGCAATGTCTCCGTGGCAGAGAATGGCGTATCACCTCTACCGATTTCCCATCATCAATTTTATTCTGGGACCTTTTTATCTTTTTCAAATTCGTTTTCGCTTTAAAGCGAAAGGAGATGGTCCTCTTCAGGATAGAAACAGGTGGCTTACTAACTTTGCAATTGCTTCAGTCATCACTATTCTTTGTATGACCATCGGATGGAAAGCATTTCTTGCCGTTCACCTTCCTATTGTAATTGTCAGTAACACTCTTGGAGCGTGGTTGTTCTTTGTTCAACATCAATATGAAGAAGTCTACTGGCGAAGAACTGAAAAATACGACTGGTTTGATGCCTGTATGAAAGGTTGCTCATATTTGAAACTTCCAAAGTTGTTTCAATGGGGTACTGGAAATATAGGTTTTCACCACATACACCACTTGAGTCATAGGATTCCAAACTACAATTTGGAAAAGGCCTACAAAGAAAATGAAATCTTTCAGGACTGCAAGGTTCTTGGTTTTTGGGAAAGCTTCAAAGGAATCTGGCTTAAGCTTTATGACGAAAACTCTGAACAAATGATCTCTTTTGGTGAGTATTACCGTCGCTATGGTGTCCGTCCAGAAATCTTCACTGTAAGGGCATGGCAATGGGTGTTCCCATGGTTTCGCCAGTTTCAGGTGTCTTAACCTGAAACTTTTCTCTTAGAAAACATGGGCTTACGATTTGTGAAAAAAAAGATTTCTGCTCCCATTTTTTGACATGCCACATCTCTCCCCTCGCGTTAGGTTCTCCCAAATTTTACGGGAGGGGAAAATATGAAAGTACTGATATTGGCACTATTTTTTGTTACGAGTGCACACGCAGGTATTGATTACAACTGTAAAGAAGTCGCTAGAAAAGCTGGCAATACAACCTACATATTCGGTTTCGAAGGTCTAATTTCATTCAACGGTGGTCTCTATAAAAAGCTTAAGGAGCATCAAGCGAAGCTAAGATCGGGACAATCATCCAAATTCAGTTCAACTGGCTCAATGGGATTTCTCACTAAAATTTTTCTCTCTAAATTCGTCGACAAAAATCCACATAGTTTTGAGTTCTTTGTCTTTCCTGAAAAGATCAAAAAAAGAAACAAACCGAACAAGGCCGATCAGTGTATTAAAGAAGTTTGGGAAGCAACTGGCGGAAATGCGCAAATGATTCTACTTGGTCATAGTTTTGGTGGTTTTGAAGTCATCAATGTGGCGACAAGATTACCTCAGGTTCGTTTTGATCAGGCGGTTACAATGGATGCGAGGGCTTATCCTGGTCAATACAAGTACTTCATCAGAACTAAGAATGTGAAAAACTTCAGAAACTATTATCAACTTGGAGGTCTACCTGGACATAAGATCAAAGGTGTGGATTTCGAATTAAAGATTAGTGCAACTCACGTGAGTTTATTAAAGAAGGTCTACAACAGACATGAAGCAGACCTTCTTTCGAAATAGTTATTGGATTAGATATCTTTGCAAAATTTTGAAACAATTTTTTTCATTTTTTTCATTTCACTCTTTTTACCCGTACGAGGAACGAATTGTCCCCAGTACGGGTATCTCAAATTCGTCATTCCATGTCTGTAAGTGAATGTCTGTGGAGACATATAGTTGGAATCGATGACTTGGAGATTGTATCCGTTTGAGGTTCTCTCCATATCGACAACCAGCCAAGCGTGCGCTACAACACCTTTGATCTGAAGAACCTGATAAGCAATATCCTTATTCTCTACAACTTCTTCGTAAAGCTCATCCATTCTTTCTCTCATTTCATCTGCAGAAACTCTTGAAGCTCCCCAAAGGCCAACTGTCCACTGTTGTCTCATGACACCGTCTCCTATTTGCCATCTTTCAAGTCTCTGCTGAATCACATCTTTGTGTGCTCTTGAAAATTCATATAGGTTTCTAAATCCCGGAACTTCAACAACCTTTCTTCCCATTCTGATGGCAAGAACGATATCGTAAGCTTGTTCTTTGGTTGGCTTTGGAAGTTCAGGTCTAAAGATCGCCAGATACGCGGCCTTTCTTGTGAAACGTGAATGCCACCAACAGACTCCCCCATTGGCCAGACCACCATGATTGGTAAAGCTCAATCGATTCTCTGAATTAAGGAGAAGATTTTGATAATATTCTGGATTCTCTCGATCGGCACAGAACTCGGCCTTATTTTGTGAAGCTGTTTCGGCCGCAGTTACTGCAGTGGCAGAAAATAGAAGGCCCAAAAGTAGGCACGTGAGTGTTTTCATAGTGTTATCCCCCAATAAACGTATTTAGACTCGCAGCATAATCCTTTGACTCGTCGCGCATCACGACATTTTTCAAGAGTGTGGAATTTCTTCACGACTATGCTAGAAGTGAGATGTGAAATTCTTAAAATATACGCTTATTCTTCTGCTGGTACTCTCCTGTAGAGAAGACCAGATTGGTGACTTCCAATCCAAAGTCGGTAACGATGGCAATGTCATCCTACTTACTCTTGATGGAGTTCGCTATGAAGAATTTTTCAACAAAGATATCTTCAGAACTTTCTGGGCCGAGCACGCTGAAAAAGGAATTGTTCTTGGTGATCCCAAGAAAAAGTCCAAAGCAAGAATTGCCAATACAGTCATGCTTTCACTTCCCGGTTATAAAACCATTCATGAAGGAAAGCGTGTTTGGTGTCGTACAAACAAATGTGGACCATCCAAAACAGAAACAATTGGTGAAAAGCTCAAAAGAGTAAAATCGTGGGACAACACTGATGTGGCCGTCATCTCTTCATGGCATAAAATCTGTGATGCAGCGATGAGACAAGATCGTAATCTATTCCATAGCTGTGGAGACATGAAGGTTGACCTCCCTGGACATTTCTACCTGAATGAAATGCAGGAAGCCGATCCTCCGATCTGGGGTGGACGTTATGATAAATATACATTCGAGCATGGAATGAAAATTATCGAAGATCATAAGCCACGCTTCATGCACCTTTCACTACTCGATTCTGATGAGTACGCTCATGATGGTGAGTGGGACGGATATATGCGCTCACTATACAATTATGATGTCTATATTGATCGTCTCTATGCCCTACTCGATCAGATGGGTGACTATGGAAAAAACACCACTGTCATCATCACGACTGATCACGGGAGAGGTAAAGGAGATAAGTGGAAAGGTCATTTCTTCAATATGAATTCTAGAAAGATCTGGATGGTAATCAAGGGACCACATGTTCCGAAAAGAGGCTCCATATCTCATAAGAAAAAGATTTCACATCTACACATCAGACCATTTATCGAACTCATGTTGGGTGTAAAGAAAATCAATGGGCGTCATAGACTAATCGATCTGATCGATTAATTTTCTTCTCTTAATTTTGTACTACTGAGCTCTTCATGAGGATTGATAATTTCAATTCTGACGTCTATTTCAGGATTGATTTCAATAAGCGCCTTCTTCTGTTCGTTCATTTCCTTCTCATGAATTTTTCGCCCAAGAACTCGAAGTCCCTTCAACGCTGTAATGATTGAGACTGGTTCTTTCCAATAGAGAAGGTCCATAAAAGTATCCGCCCCCATCACCAAATACCGTTCCTCTACATTAGTAAATGGTAGCCAAGATGAAGTTGGATTCTTGGTTTTCTCCCCCCAAAACCCTGGATAGAGAGGGTAAGGTGTATTCTTCAGTTCTTCGGCCAAGGACTTAAACTCTTCCCAGTAGTTTTTGTCATCCACATCATTCTCTTTCCAAGGATTAAAGTCCGGAATGATGATAACATTTTTTAGTCCAGATCGTTTGAGACATTATGAATGCCCCTCATGCCAAGGATTAAAACTTCCAGGAAAAAAACCGACATCTCTCATTTGAAATTGCCCCTCACCTTTTCCAAAAACCAA
>JBFEVX010000188.1:0-3706 GCA_041546685.1 Bacteriovoracaceae bacterium
ATTCCGATACGTGCACTGTAATAACTGGACTTTCCACTTTTATAGACTTCCCAGGTATCAAGACTGGTATTCTGTTTCTCCAATAGATCCAGAACCTCTTGTACTTCATCATGGGAGTACTTCTCAGGTATCGCCTTCTTGTTCCAATGAAGTCGACACTTCTCTTTATCTTTGCCGGACAGGTATTTGGAATAAACCAACAAAGGATGGGCCTGGAACTCTTCTTGAAGAAGCTTGTCCACACATTCATAAAGCTTTCTGATTTCATCGACATGGTTGTATCCGGAAACCAGATCCAACATGGACTGAAAGCCTTTAATCAATGTATCGTTCTTCTTCTCTGTCATCAAACCTTCTTGATTTTCTCAATCAATTCTTCGTCGAGTTCAAGATCATCTTCAAGAACCTGAATAGATCCTCTGAGAGTTTTCATGATCTTTGCCAATTTTTCTTCTATCTTGACTTTGTCCTCGCGGGCCTTGGTTTCCTTGATTGCCGAATTTTCCATATTGAATTCGAGTTGGTCAATCTTCCTTTTGAGTTCCAGAATCTTCATATCACGACTTCTTACCTGAGACTCGGTATCCATAGTCACAAGTTCAAGCTGACTTTCAAGTTCTTTCTCTCTTTGCTTCACCTGGTTAAAATCGATTCTGACTTTTTGACTAAGTCTGTCGAACTCTTTTTGCATTTGTCGACCTTTCTCTTCAGCAATCGCCTTCTTCTCATCAGCAAGTCTGTTTCGATACTGCATTTCTTCGATTTCGTCCTGATGACGCTTCTTCACAATGGTGAGTTCAATTTTAACCTCATCAAGTTCTGCCTTGAGCCCAAGGTTTTCTTGCTCGACAAGTTTCTTATCTGTTTTGAGATCGTTGATGTCTTTGAGCAGACCATCTCTTTCTTCACGAAGCTGTCTGATTGTTGCTTGAAGCCTCATCAGTTCATCTTCATTATATGCACTCGCCACTCTTCTTTCAGGAGGAGTGATCTCAATCGTTTCATCTGAAGCAGCTGGTGTGAAAGTTGAAGCGCCTTGACCCGGTAGTGGAGCTACCATTGTCGGTTGAGTCAGATCATCATCTTCATCTACTGAAGAAGCCACCAGTGTCTCTGTAGCATCACCAGTATGATCGTCATCTTCGTCAGAAGCTCCGCCAACTAAAGTTTCAGTCATCCCGTCTTCTTCTTCACCGCCGAGAGAGAAGCCAAGATCCTCTTCATCATCATCTTCTTCAATCAGTGATGCCAGATCGATATCGTCTTCACCACCTGAAGAAATCTCTTCAGGAACTTTGGCCGCATCGAGAGCTTCTTGAGTTGCACTGTCTTTTGAGAACAGCATCGTCGCAACCGTGGCCTCATCATCAATACCATCATCTTCCTGATCTTCAACGCTGAAGTCGAGGACTTCATCAGTCTCTTCTCCACCTTCATCAGCAGCTTGCAAGGTTTCAACTTCTGCAGTCTCTTCATCCATGGCATCCAGGTCCATGTCACCCATTGGTTCATCATCTACATCAGAGACATCGATATCATCGTCCATGGCATCGAGATCAAAATCCCCACTGTCATCAAGGGCTGCATTTGTGGCCTCAACTTCAGCAGCACTTAAATCAAGATCCATGTCATCGTCACCCAGATCGAGCTCGTCATCTGTATCAGCATCGGCCGACATAAGGGCAGCGTCATCCCCACCCAGATCAAGATCGTCACCATCATCTCCGAGGTCGAGATCTTCAGCTGGTTCAGGTGCAGCAGTCAATTCTTCTTCGTCATCATCTCCAAAGCTGAGTTCATCTCCGTCGTCTTCATCAGCTTCTTCTTCGGCTCCAAATTCAAGTTCCGCACCAGCATCAGAATCGGACTCCCCTTCCTCTTCATCACTGTCATCAATGGAAAAACCTAATTCTTCTGCATCGTCTGCAGAATCATCTTCTTCCTCGAGCGTATCAAATTTCATTCCGCCGGTTACATCATCTGCTGAATCGACTTCATCAGAATCGTCATCACCTGAAGGAATGTTGAAGTCGAGGATATCGTCTTCATCATCATGATCAGTCATACTAACCTCACTGGTTTGGGGAGTTTCGGGTTCTTGAATATCTTCAATGTCCGATGAATCATCGGCCATCATTTCATCTACATCAAATTCACCTGTGGCCTCATCGGTCACAGTAGGTTCAGGAGCGACAATGTCTTGTTTTGTACTCTCTTCTAAGTATTCAGCATCCGAGAGATCCATTGAAGGAGAAGATACCTCATCTTCATCTTCTGAAAAGTCCATTGCAGGAGCAGCTGCTTCTTCAGTTGGTGAGTCATCATCACCACCAAAATCAAGAGCGATGGAAGCGACATCAGCTTCACCTGTACTTTCATCAAAGTCGTCATCATCTCTTTCTGGAGTAGGTTCGGAAATCTCAAAGTCCGGAAGTCCGCCAGCGCCTTCTGTAAAAACGCGATCAAACTTCGCTTGGATTTTTTCATTCAAATCACTTTCATATGAAACTTTCCAATTCTCATTAAGCACTCCGTGCTTTTCAAGAACTTTGGTTTCTTCGTGAGTAAGTTTTACTTCTTCTTCTGGAGCGTCTTGGATGTCAGTGGCCGTTTTCTGATCACTGTCAACATCGCTTCCTCCGCCGAATTCAAGAATATTGTCCATATCCTCTTCATCATCAGAAGCTCCTGGTGTCGGCATCTGCATCGGTGCAGCTTCGAATACTTCATCTTCGTCATCATCAGCAGATGCTTCACTGAGATCCGGTTGTTTCAAACCGACAAAAGTCAATTCTGCTTCATCAACCGCCTTGTCCCCTTCGTTAACGAGATTGTTTTGTTCAACGTAATCGGCCATTTCAAAATTGTTAACAAGAGAAGCTATCAATTCCCCAGTAAGTGGTTTTTTGATATAGCCGTAAGCAGAGACTTCAGAGAGTTGATGTTTTTTAAGTTCTTTGACTGAAGCTTTTGAAGTAATGATGATTCGAATGACGTTTGTGTCTTCGTACAGAGTCGAGTTCACAAACTCGGCCTCTGTTTTATTGCCATCGAGATCGATAAAGAGAAGTACCTTTTCCTCTGAGGAATTGACGCAACCCTGCACTTCATCCAGGCTGGATGCCATCGTGACCTCGATCCCCTCTAGAAGAGACCCAATTTCAGCCACTTCGGTGTCTGTTGAGTAAAAGCAAATTCTCATTCTTCTCTCGTAGCTTAAGTCTATGATATCATTGTGTAGTTAAAGTACAATTCAAGGAAAATCATGACCCTACGATAAGTAATATCGGTTGATTCTTTAATGGTGCTTCATTAAAATTATTACTGACTTAATCAATCGTAGAAATTGCCTACTTCAACAAAGATTGTTTTATGGCTTACCGATTTACTCAAATGCTCCTTTCCCTCTTTATCGCCTTCACGGCGAGTGCGGCAGAGTTTTATCCAGAGAACCTGATTCAATTGGATAGTTATCTCACTCACCATGTAATGGTGGCCGAGAAACTGACTCACAAACTCTACCTTTTTGAAAATAAAGACGGACTTCCTCAGTTGATAAAAACTTATCAAATGGCCACAGGGAAAAAATCTGGCGACAAGATTTTCCAAGGTGACCACAGAACACCTGAAGGTGTTTACCAATTCATTGATTTCCTCACCCATGAAGATCTTATCAAGCGTCAAGGAAAGCAGGGTGAAATTTATG
>JBFEVX010000180.1:0-4701 GCA_041546685.1 Bacteriovoracaceae bacterium
GAGCAGTTCGGGTTTTATCCATGAATCCAAGAAGTGATTCTTTGTATGTCTCTCTACTCTTTGGAAGAATCTCAAGTCCTGTCAAAGTAGGAAGTGACACTTTTAAGTTGCCTTCGGAATTAATCATTCTAAAAGGCTTGATATGAACAAAACTTTCCGACTCTTGAGTGGAGCAGATGTAATAGGCCAATGCTCCAATTGGTGAGAGTACATCCATATCAGCTTTGATAATGTTATCTCTCTTGAATGTCGGAATTAATTTTTCAGTATAAATCTCTGTGTATTTCGGAGTGAAGTATTCCTCTGAGAGGTAAGTCTTCAGGGTACCCATGTGATCGAGAACTTCTGCGACTAGTGGCTGTTCTTCCCATTGTTCCATCCAAGTGATGTATTCACGTGGATGAATCATTCGAAGTTTATCGAGGAAAGATTCAAAGTCATAGAGTTTGCTTCCAGTGAATTCACCAGTCGTGAAGTCAACAGCGATAAGGTAATAAACATCATCAACTTTGAGACCAGAGGCCATGTAACGATGTTCACGACCTTCGGTTTTTGAAAGATCGAATGGCATTCCAGGGGAAACAATTTGTGTTACCGCACGTTTTACAATTCCCTTTGCCTCTTTTGGATCTTCCACTTGTTCACAGATCGCCACTTTCATTCCCATCGCTGTTAGTCTGTCGACGTAAGCGTTGGCGGCATGATGAGGAATTCCTGCCATTGGAATTGGAGTGTCTCCAAGTTTTCCTCTGTGAGTTCTAGCAATGTTTAAAAGTCGTGCAGCATTTTCTGCATCTTCAAAAAAGACTTCGTAGAAATCTCCCATGCGAAAGAGAAGCATGGTATCGGGATATTCTTTTTTGATGGAATAATACTGTTCCATCATGGGGGTAAGTTTGACTCCGGTTTTGACAAGACTTTCCAGGGTTTGGCTCACGATTGATTGTCCTTCTGATAGTTGACTTCGGTCCTCAAATTTATCATGTCGAATCACCAAGCGACAAGTTATGGAACATGCGAAGTAAAAGTAAGTTAATGAAATTATTATCTTTTGTGTCGAGGCTTGGTTCAGGCTTTTGATATTGGTATAATTTTTGCTGGATTTGCGGCGCATCGTCGCCAGGGAAGCTTGAGTGAAACAAATAATCGTCGTGACATTTTTCATCGTGATTTGGGGTTCTGTCACCATCATGTCGTTTCTAGGGGACAGTTGGGATGGTCCAAAATTTGATTCAGGATCAGATGCAGGAACGCGAGTTACTGATGAGAGTTTTTTTAAAGGAGTCGATTACTACGTACTCAAAGATAATAAACCGCAGATGAAACTTAAGGCCTCCGAAGTCACCATTAACTCAACTACAGGCTTCACTTTCTTTTTTGATCCGATTGGTGAAGCTTATACAGAGGAAGCTGAGCCAATAAATTACAAGGGTACTAAGGGAATTTATCATCAGGAAAATGGCAGTTTATTTTTGAATGATGAGGTTGAAGTCACACTCAGGCAAAGTTCTGTTAGGTCAGACAAGATGATCTACAATCTTGGTAGCGATCGTTTGGAAACTATTGGAAATGTGAAAACCAGGAGCATCTCGGAGAAGAATGGAGACAAAATCTATATCGAATCTGAGCGCGCCATTTCCTGGCCTAGAAAAAGAGAGTCTCGATATATGGGACAAGTGAATGGCAAGATTGAAAGGAAGAGGGCCTATGAGGCCCCAGTATACTTTGAGTCCGATAAATTATATTTAAATATGAGCGAAATGATGGTTACTCTAGAGGACAATGTAACCCTTAGAAAACAACCATTTAAGGCCACATCTCACCGCGGTGAGATCTATTTGGAAAACTATAACAAAAAGCTCAAGTATTTCGTCTTAAATGACGATGTGAAACTAGAAGAAAAAGTTGTTCTTGGAGGGTCCTCCTACATTAGGCGGGCCTATGCCGAGAAACTTGAAGGGGTTACGGCAGAGGATAAGATTATCCTCACTGGATTTCCAAAGGTTTATCAGCAAAGTGATGTAATCAAAGGAAACCGGATCATCCTTCGAGAAAACAATGAAGTGGTAGAGGTGGATGACGCCAATACCAACATCATTTTGAGGTAAAAAGGAATTTAACTCGTGAGCGCAAACTATTTGGAAGCGACCCATTTGAAGAAAACTTATTCCGGCCGAACTGTTGTCAAAGACGTCAGTGTGCGCGTGGAACAAGGTGAGATCGTCGGACTCCTGGGACCTAACGGTGCCGGAAAGACAACCAGCTTCTACATGATTGTAGGTTTGGTAAAAGCTGACGAAGGAAAAATAGAGTTGTCGGGAGAAGATATAACAGAATTCCCGATACACATCAGGGCCCTTTCGGGAGTGGGTTATCTTCCGCAAGAAGCCTCAGTCTTTCGAGACCTTTCTGTTGAAGAGAATATTTTTAGTGTTCTTGAAAATAGAAAACTGCCGAAAGCGAAACAAAAAAACTTGCTCAATAATCTGATTGCAGACTTTGGGCTTGGACATATTAGAACTTCGAAGGGCGCGTCCCTCTCCGGTGGTGAAAGAAGGAGAGTGGAAATTGCGAGGGCCCTGGCCTTGGAGCCAAAGTTCATTCTTTTGGATGAACCATTTGCCGGGGTCGATCCGCTTGCGGTCAGTGACATTCAAAGTGTCATCAAGGCCTTGAAGCAGAGAAACATCGGAGTACTGATAACCGATCACAACGTCCGTGAAACTCTGGGCATTGTCGATCGGGCCTACATCATGAATAGTGGGGAGTTACTCGTCAGTGGAACCCCAGACGAAATTGTTGGTAATGAAAGAGCAAGGAAGTTCTATCTAGGAGAAGAGTTCAGGATGTGACTCGCAAAGACACTTAAGGTGGATATATGGCAGTCAAACTGAATCAAAGACTTGCACAGACCCAGAACCTGATGATGACGCCGCAATTGCAGCAGGCGATCAAGCTTCTGACTCTGACTCATTTGGAGATGACGAATGTCATCGCTGAAGAAATGGTCGAGAACCCTATGCTCGAAGAGCTAGGGGGAGACGATTCGAAGAGTATGGAAGAAGACTATAAGCTGGAGAAGCTTGAAGGAGATTATCAGGAAGCCACTTCGGATAATTTTGACGAGCCGGGAGTTGTTCAAAAAGACGACTTTGACTGGCAATCATATGTAGAGTCTTTTGACTCAAACTCGGCGACACCGCCATCCATGGCAACTCAAGACTTTGATGAGATGCCTAATTACGAAAACATTGTTTCAAAAGGTCAATCACTGCCAGAACATCTGGAGTGGCAGATGAAGATGGACGATTTCAATGATGATGAAATTGCTTTTGCAACTCTCATCATTCACAACATCAACGACGATGGATATCTCGAAGTTGAGTTTGATGAACTTATTGCTGAAAGTGATCTCGAAAGAGATGAAGCAGAATATATTCTCTCCAAGGTCCAGCGTCTCGACCCCGTCGGATGTGGGGCGAGAGATTTGATTGAGTGTCTTCTGGTTCAAGCTAAAGTACAGGAAGAGAGATCTCCTCTTCTTGAAAAGCTGATCAGAGAACATTTGGAAGATCTTCAAAAGCAAGATTTCAAAACAATCTCCAAGTCTCTTGGAGTTTCTGAAGAACAAGTTAAAGATACTGCGATTCTTCTACAGAATTTTCATCCGAAACCAGGAAGATTGGTTTCAAACAATGACACTCATTATGTGGTGCCTGATATTTATGTGAAGGAAGTTGGAGGAGAGTTTGTTGTTCAGGTGAACGATGAAGGTGTTCCAAGACTTCGCATCTCTCAGCTTTACAAAGATATGTTGAAACATGGAGCTGATCCAAAAGCACAAGAATATGTACAGGATAAACTTCGTTCTGCAATGTGGTTGATCAAGTCTATTCAAAATAGACAAAGAACAATCAACAAAGTGGCAAAAGCCATCGTTGCTCAACAACAGGATTTTTTCAAAAAGGGACCGAAGTATCTCAAGCCGATGGTCCTCAAGAATATCGCTTCGGAAATTGGGATGCACGAGTCCACTGTTTCCAGAGTGACAACCAACAAATACATGCACACTCCGATCGGATTGTTCGAACTCAAGTATTTTTTCAATACTGGAGTTGGAGGAAAAGACGGCGGTGTCGACATTTCAAGCCAGGTTCTCAAGCTCAAAATCAAAGAATTGTGCGATAACGAGAATCCGAAGAAACCTCTGTCAGATCAGAAAATTGCCGAACTTTTGAGTCGGGAAGACGTAGTTGTGGCCAGAAGGACGGTTGCGAAGTACAGGGAAATGCTTGGAATTCTGTCGTCGAGCAAACGTAAGGTAAAATAAGCAAAGTTTTTTTGTGATATCCCGAAAAGGAGGTACACCGGATAAAGGGGATACACACGAGTATATCGCTCTAATTTCAACTATGGAGAAAGTACTATTATGAAAGTGACTATTACCTTCCTGCATCTAGATCATACTCCTGCACTCGATGAGAGAATTCAGGAGAAGACACAAAAACTGAGTAAATACTTTAATGGAGGAGATCACATAAAGTGGACATGTTATGTGAAGAATAACGAGCACTACGCCGAAGTTCTTATTCATGGCCCAAAGTTGAACTATCATGCTGTCGCACATTCTGATTGTCTGTACAAGACACTTGATATGGCGACCAAGAAACTTGAAAAGCAGGTTTCCAAGCAGAAATCAAA
>JBFEVX010000213.1:0-1792 GCA_041546685.1 Bacteriovoracaceae bacterium
AACCCTGGCCGATAGTGGCTATGAGTTAGAACAATGTAAAAATGAAGCAGATCTCTACGATAAGATCAAAGTTCGTAAGTATGACCTGATTCTTCTGGACTTTAATCTTGCTGAATCCAAAAGTGGATATGAGCTGGCTAAAGAAGTGCTCTCAATCTCTCCAGATGTAAAGATTCTTGTCATGTTGGGTACATTTGATTCTGTTGATGAAGGTCAACTGGAAGAAATTGGTGTTAAAGACAAGATCGTCAAACCTTTTGAAAGCGCAAAATTTGTTGAGAAATGTACTGAGATCATCGATGCAGATGGAACCTCTGATGATTCGGAAGAATATGATTCGGACGATGAGATCGAAGAAGATGATGAAGTAGAAGAGAAAACTGAAGAAATTTCTTTAAGTGATGATTCAGATGATGATTCCGATGACGAATTCACAGATGAAGAGGATTCAGAGGAAGAGGAAACGACTTTTGAAGAAATCAGAGTTGATCATAGCTTTGAGCATGAAGATGAAGATGAACTAGGTGAGAAGACAGAAGAAATTCATCTTTCAGGAGCTGATGACTTTGATGATGATGAAAATGATGAATCTGTACTTGAAGAAGGTGCAGATTATTTCAAGCAGGAAGTTGATGAAGACTTGATCAATGATTCAGAAGGATGGGTTGTCGATAGTCCAAGTCAAGAAGATGAATCACTACTGGAAAATAGTGGTGGTCTTTGGGAAGAAGAGGATGAGCCTGTGACTGATGATACTTCTGCTTTGAATAATGAGATTGAATCATGGGGAATGAGTGTTCCTGGTGTTATTGGTGGCTCAACCGACAGTTCTTTGTTTCCTCCTGTTATTGACGAGTCCAGCGTACAGATGACTAAATCGACTTCAGTCGCTGAACCTGTTGGAGAAGAGGAAGAAGTAGAAGAGACCTTGGAAGTTCAGGTTTCAGATACAATAACTGAAATTTCTCGTGATGGAGAAGAGGTGAGATTGCCTGCAGGTGATGACCTTGATTATCCAGAAATGGGAGGTTCAACACTTGGGACTTTGGATGAAGAAGCTCAAGAGCCGAAATCCAAACTTGTTTCAATAGAAGATCTTGCTCCTGATGAAGCTGATGAAGATGATGAAGAGCTCGATGCTACTGATCCATTGATTGAATCACCGTCACGTGGTCAGTTGGATATGGCCAATGAAATTGAAAGTGATGTTTCTCCAGATGAGTTCTGGGCAGTTGATGATAAGAATGCTTCTGATGGAGGATTCACAATCAACGAATACGTCGAAGGTGCCGGGGCAAACCCAGATATGGTCGATATGTCAGAGTCACATGTAGATGCTGAAGAGGAATCACATGATCATAAACATGATGAGACATCTCATTCACATGTTCACAATGAAGTCGTCGAAGTTGAAATTGATAAAGAAGAAATCCTTGCTTCTATCACAGAAACTTTGAAACCGATGATTGAAGAAATGGTTAGAGAACTTTGTCGTGACAAAGTAGAGCAGATTGCATGGGAAGTTATTCCTGACCTAGCTGAAAATCTCATCAAAAAAGAGATTCGCGACATTTCAGATTCAATCAACTGATAAACAAAGATCCTGTTATGACCTTGGTGATTTTGCCATCTACATCAAGTAGGGCGGAACCATCATGGTCAATACCTCGAAAAACTCCAGCAGTTTCAGTCCTACCATCTACAATTCTGACCTGTTGATGGAGATGGATACAAACTTTGTCCCATTGCTCTTTCAAAGCGTTCTTTCTAATTCTGTTGGTAAGGATGTAAT
>JBFEVX010000148.1:0-8088 GCA_041546685.1 Bacteriovoracaceae bacterium
AGTACTGATACGACAATTGACTTGTTTTCCGGATGCTGAGTTTCAAGCAACATAATCCCCTCACTCGTTATGTTATTTCAAATTTTCTATTAATTTTTCTTTCAAGGCCTTTTGGGCCAGCATTCTTTGTGCTTTCTTCTTCGATTGATCACGAAGTTTGGCAATACTTTTATCAAGAACTTTAAGTTCAACTTCGAAGGTTTGATCTTCAAGCTGAACGGCTTTGTACTCGGGTAGCACTTTATATTTCGCCATGGTCAACTCTTGAAGTCTCGATTTGGCATCAAACTCAGAGAGCTTTTCTAATTTAATAAAACGCTCACCCTTTTCTGTTCGCCAAGACTCAAGCAATGAAAAGAAGGCCATCTGAGCCGAATCAAACCCACCTTCTCTATAAATCGCACCTAGCATGGCTTCAAAAGAATCAGCCAGTAGTGCTTTTTTCTCGTGACCATTATTCTTAAGTTCGCCTTTTCCCATCAACAGGCAATGACCCAGTCCAAGAAACTTGGAAAGTTCAGCAAAGCTCTGTCCATTGACCAACGACGATCTAAATTTAGAAAGTTCACCTTCTGAGAGTTCTGGAAACTCGTCCATCAAATAATTGCTGACAAGCAATCCAAGAATGGCATCTCCAAGATATTCAAGCTTTTCATTGCTCTTGAGATTGAGTTCTTTGAACTCATGAACAAAAGAAGTATGAGTTAATGCTTCAAGGAGAAACATTTCATTTTTAAAGGTGTAATTGAGAAGTTTTTGGGGGTGCCCCAGATTTGGATGAGTGCGGACGAATTCCAGTAATTCCTGACTACTACCCAGCGTCAATGAGCCCTGCGATATGGCATCATAAAGATCGGCCGTTAATGGTCGTAATAAGGTCGTCTGCTGCAAAATTGCACTCACTTCTATTCAGTTTTCAGGTCGTTAGATTACCTATCACCACTCTGCGCCAAATGGCAAGTCCTGCCCCAAGACTTGTTAAATTTTCAGGGCTCTATTACACTGCTAATTCTCCGAACCTTTAACCCTAGGAAATGTGTTTAAATGACATCCAAAAAGCCGAATCAGCCAGTAATTGCTAGAGATATCAATGACTTGGACCTCCTCAACCTGCAGTCAAAATTTTTCAGTGAACTCAAAAAAGCCGGGAGAAGCCCGAATACTCTGAAAAACTACAAAACTGACTTAGATTGCTTCAATCAATATCTGAAAGACGTGCAAAAGAACCTAGATATCAAAGACTTTTCGATCCCTCAGGTTCAACAATATGGAAACTATCTTGAGAACCGTTACAACTCGGATAACAGTCGAAGACGTAGAGTTCAGGCCCTTCGTATGTTCTTTGATTTTCTTGTTCAACGAGATGTTTTTCCAAGCAACCCAGTAAGGAAGATTCCAACTTCTCCGAAGTTTCTCGACATCCCAAGACCTACTCCTTTTGTAGACGTCAAAACACTTTGGGAATATCTCCTTGATGAAGCCAATACAAAGAACAAAATCAACCGATTGCTGGCTCTTCGAAATCAAGTTTCATTACTCCTCATTTTTGGAGCAGGTTTGAAAGTCAGTGACATGGCAAAACTCAAAACAGCTCGAATCTTTATCGATAAAAAAGATGGCCCGAGAGTGATGGTAGAGCATCCGAAAAGGGACTCCTACACCATCCCACTTCCTCCAGTTTTCACAGAAATCTATGAAGTCTATATGAAAGAATTAGAGGCCATGAAGAAGCGTTCAGGGATAGAATTCGATGAGCTTCTTTTCAATGCCAACCCTTATAGAATTCTCTCCGGTGGCCTTTCTCCGAGGGGTCTTGAAATCATTTTTGAGGACTTCAGGAAGAAATTGATGATCACCCTGACTCCAAAGTCACTAAGACAAGCATGTATCTTCAAATGGCTTCACCAAGGCCATAGCGACAACTTGATTAAAGAGTGGATGGGAGTAGCTCCTTCTTACAGTTTAAAACTTTATAAAGAGCATCTACAGAATAATGCCTACAACGAAACTTTCCTCAAAGAGATCAGAGATCACTATCTAGAAAAGTCAGTGACTAAAGAATAATTACTGCTGTTTTTTCATTTTTTGCGGACGGCGCCCGACAGGTGCGCCGGTATCGTGATCCAAATGCCAACGATCAACCAATAGATCATGATTGTCGATTCGATAAAAGTCCAAATCCTTGTCGAGTTCATCAAGCCTGAATGAAAGTTCTTTTTGAAGTCGAATTTGGTCCTGCTTTTTGTGGAGCAATAGTTCCATTGCCTTCTCTTTTGCTTTTCTCAGCTCAAGAATCTTTTTGTCATACTCAGCAGCTGTCAAAACTTTTTGCTGATCAAAACTCCAAAGGAAATGATTCACACGATTGAGTTGATTGAAAAAATCTCTTCGCCGCTTGAGAAGAACCACTCGATACTTACTGGCATCCTGAACTCTCTTGAACAATTTTTTGGAATCAAACACTAAAACAGTCCCACGTCTGAAGTATTCTTTCTCTCCCCAACACGGGTATATATCTTTGACGTAAACGACGAAGTAACCTTCCTCAACTGATCGAACAAAACCTTCACATTGATCGTATTCTTTTTTTCTTGCAACCGTGAAGCGAACCAGATCTCCTGCTCTGAAGAATTTCACATTCTGATTTTCAGAGGATACTTTCAAAATATTTGCTGACTGGTCACGATCAGTAACTCTCCCAGTGAAGACTCCGTAGTTTCGATTACCGTCATAGAAAGAATCCTTCTCTTCAAGAATGATCTCTTTTAGACTTTTCTCACCACTCACCATGGTGACGGTATTGCTGGAGGCCATAAGAGAAGCCGAGCAAAAGAATAGGGAAAGTGAAAGCAAGTATTTAACCATACACTTATTATGAACCAAATTGTCGTCCCGCGATAGGGTTGAAAAAAGGTGCAAATTCCCTTCCCGGTCGGTATAAAAAGGGGGATTTCAACTCAATACAAGGGAATAGAAATGAAGTTTTTTATCGATACCGGAATGGTTGAAGAGATTAAGGATGCAGCAACATGGGGAATCGTTGATGGCGTGACCACCAACCCTTCTTTGATTGCTAAAACCGGAAGAACTCAAGCCGATGTAATCAAAGAAATCTGCAGTATAATCGATGGTCCTATTTCGGCCGAAGTTATTGCTACAGACACAGCAGGAATGCTTAAAGAGGCAGAAGAAATCGCTAAATGGCATGACAATGTTGTCATTAAACTTCCTCTCACTATTGATGGAATCGCTGCCTGTAAAGGCCTTACAGACCTTGGGGTGAAAACCAATGTCACTCTATGCTTTTCACCAAATCAAGCTCTACTGGCCGCCAAGGCCGGAGCAACATATATCTCTCCTTTCATAGGTAGGTTGGATGATAATGGCCACGATGGAATGGCGTTGATTGAAGAGATCAGAACCATCTATGATAACTATGGTTATCAAACCCAAATCCTAGCGGCCTCGATCAGACATGCGACCCATGTTAGAGATGCTGCCTTGGTTGGTGCAGATGTTATTACAGCTCCTCACGGCGTTCTCAAGACCCTCTACAAGCATCCATTGACCGATAATGGACTTGAGGCCTTCCTTAGAGATCACGCCAATTCTCAGAAGTAATTGATTATTTGAATCAACAATATCTGAGTTTTTCACTCAATTAAGACAACTAAGCGGCTGGAATTCCAGCCGCTTTTATTTTTGACCATTTTTTTCAAGTTTTCCCAAAAACCCGACCAAAATATCCCGATCAGGTTTATAGCAGACGATTTTTATCAGCCTGCGACGAGGAGAAACTTTGAAAAACCTGATCCCTTTCGCCATTCTAATGATCATTTTGGTTGGTTGTAACCAGGAGAGCAGCGGACCCAAGAGAGTCTCTCTTGGCGGTGGGAATCCCTTCCAGAATATGGAGATCCGATGGAGTTCAGGAGCTCTTTCCTCACCTCTTAATCTTGGAACATCTCAAAGCTTCCTAAACGATTTTCAAGCTCAAGGCGCTTTTGATGGTAATGGACGACATCCCTTCGAGCAAATGGCAAAAGAATGGGATGACTCATATACCGATATCGATTTTCTGGTTGAAACCAACAGTGCAGACCTCGCCGATCCTGGTTATACAGATCTCAATCAATATCGTGATTCAACTTTTGGGATCTATAAGTCTACGAATTGGTTTCCACAAGTTTCAAGTTCTGCTCTGGCCATAACTCAGTTCTTTGGGATTCGAAGAATTGATGGTAACGGAAAAGAGTATCTTGAATTAACCCATGCCGACATCATATTCAATTTCAGAGATTGGACCTTTTCATTGGATCCAAACGATATTGTTAATTATGATCTTATGACAGTTGCCCTTCATGAAATGGGTCATTTTTTAGGGCTTCCACATGAAGAAAGCTGGTCATCATTGGCCGTTATGCAACCTTATCTCTCGAAATTCGAGTCACATAGATCTCCCTATTCTGCAGATATCAACAAGCTTATGGATCTTTATCAAGATGTCTCATCCGCTCCTTTGATTATGGAAAAGTCTGCCTTCTCTAACTCTAATCGGGAACCTGAAGAGGAAATCGGTGGTTACTACGAGCTAAGGGCCGATGGCGAGTGTCGTCATTACGTAGAAGGTGAATTAATTGACGTTCACACCGTAAATCTGTCCAAATAGTCCTCTCTGACACGTTTTCAACCCTTATCACACTCATCTATAATATCCCTTCCAAAGGAATGAATGATGAGTGCAGACAAGTTCAAAGACATGAAAATTACGGCAAAAGGTGAAGACCGTGCCTTTGTGGATTTTAAAGATTGGAAGAACCTCTGGTTCAACACCGGTACCCTATGCAACTTGGAATGTACAAACTGCTATATTGAATCAAGTCCCAAAAATGACCAACTCAGCTACATCACTTTGGAAGATGTCACTCCCTATCTCAAAGAGATCAGAGAAAACGAATGGGACATTGAGACCATTGGCTTTACTGGTGGAGAGCCATTTCTCAATCCTAACATGATTAATATTTTAAGTTCTGTACTTGAGTCTGGATTCAATGCTCTTGTTCTTACCAATGCCTATAACGTCATCAAAAGATGGGAAAAACCCCTACTTGAACTCAAAGATAAATATGGAGACAAACTTCGTCTTCGAGTTTCGCTGGATCATTACACTCAAGATGTACATGAAAAAGAAAGAGGAGTGGGAACTTTCAACAAGACTCTCCAAAGCTTGAAATGGATGTTTGATGAAGGTTTCTCTCTTTCCGTTGCCGGTAGATCGCTTTTGGATGAAAGCGTCCAAGAAGCTTCTAGTGGTTACCAATCTGTCCTAAAGGATAATGGAATCGAAATCGAACTTGGTAACGATAAGTTGGTCGTCTTTCCTGAAATGAAGACAGATAAAGATGTTCCTGAAATCACCACAGCTTGTTGGGGAATTCTTTCAAAACGCCCTGAAGATCAAATGTGTGCCAGTGAGCGGATGATTGTGAAGAAGAAAGGTGACTCTAAAGCTGTTGTGCAGCCTTGTACTCTACTGGCCTATGACAAGCAATTTGAAATGGGACACAATCTAAAAGAATCGATGAAACCGGTTTATCTCAATCACCGTTTCTGTGCTGAGTTTTGTGTGCTGGGTGGAGCGAGTTGCTCCTCTACGAATTAATCATTATTTTCAATGAAAAGCCTTGGCGGGTTATTATTACCTGGCTCAAGTACCCAGATCGGATGACTTGGTAGAGTAAGTCCATTCATATCGGCCATGTAGTAATCAAGAACACGTTGTGTCCCGACTCCATCCATACCTTGATATTCTTCAGTGATGTCAAATCCCCCATTGGTACAAGTAAAATACTTGTCTCCAAGTGAAGCTCCTGAACAATAGGAATCAATATCGTAAAAAGCAGTTCCAGCTAATTTTGTTCCAAAATTATTGGCATTTTGAAGTTGGAATATATCAATCGTACCAGCAGAATTGATAAGTGTCGTTTGATCACCAGCAACTAAGAGAATATT
Source organism: Bacteriovoracaceae bacterium (assembly GCA_041546685.1). Lineage (GTDB taxonomy): Bacteria > Bdellovibrionota > Bacteriovoracia > Bacteriovoracales > Bacteriovoracaceae > M0603. The sequence continues at coordinate 6,013 of JBFEVX010000148.1, forward strand.
GGTGGCGGTATAGGACATGATTGGAATGAGAGCATCTTGATCATAATCAAGTCTCAAGTAATCAGAAGGAGGATTTCCTACTGTAAATGTAAATCCAGTAAGGGTGACAACTGTGTTCGTCCCATCGAATACCGCTGTCGTTAAAGACAATGGACCTGTCATGTAACGGAACGGATCTAGATTATAATAATTCCTTGTAGTCACATTCCCACCAGAATCGGAACCAACAATGGCCCCCCACGTGGTTGGGATTCCTGCACCTGCATCTTTTGTAATTCTTCCCTCGACTACTGTTTTATCAATAGGACCCTGATTAACCCCGACAATTCCTCCAACGAAGTTAGCACTAGTTACTCGAATTTCGCCATAGCCTGAATTAGAAGCATTTGAGATTGTTCCAAGTGCAGTTGTTCCACCATCATGAAGGTTTTTCCCAGCGATCCCACCAATAGCATCAAAATAATTTGTTCCATTTTCAAATACACGACTACCACTCATCACCTGATCCATGTAACCGTAGTTTTCACCAACAATTCCACCTGCTCTTTGTGCAGCAGGAGAGGAAGGCAGTAGTTCTACAAAGGCCTTGGCCTTTACGATCTGTCCAGACTTATTCGAAGCAAACATATTTTTACCGACAACGCCACCAACCTGGTTGTAGCCTTTTACAACCCCAGAAACGCTGACATTCTTGATCGTCCCATTTTCACCGTTAATTCCAGCGATAAGTCCAACGCCGGTGCTGCCCTCAACATAGCCTCCTTGAACTGATACATCATGGATAAGTCCTTGATTGAATCCAACTAACGCTGCTTGAGTGTTATATCCTGAACTTAAGTTTTGAAAACCAGCAATATTCAAATTTGAAATCTTTGATCCCGCTACTGTATCTTTAAAAATTCCATAAGTGGTATTGGTGGAAGAAATTATTCCTCCAAAAATGACATAGTCATCTCCCCAAAGCTCACCTGAGAAGGCCGCTGGTGCATCAGAGTCAAGATACCCAAAAAGAGAAAAATTATCTGCGAGTCGATAGATCTTATTAACATTGGATTTGATTTGTTTCATTTGATCGACATTACAAATCTTGATCGCATTTTCGTAAGAACCACCACGTCCGGCTGCAATCTGAGCAGTCACACTCGCAAGGTTTGAAGCTTGTTCGCAAGGCCAATCATGACGAATCAATCTCGGTATATCACCAGGAACATGGGTCCAAATATTTACGAAATCAAAATCCAAAAAGTTCGCTGTGTGAGAAGTATCTTTAAAGTCGGCCCATGAAATTTGTGTTCCAGAATGACCACCTAAAGTTCCAAATGCTGAATACTCAAGTTGAGTATAGTTTTCAATACCATTACCAGCATCCAAGGCCGTCCCAGTTGTAATCCCAGCAAATTTACCAACCCGACAAGTTGCAGGATTCGAAATGATCTTACATTGATGCTCAATTGATCCCATGAAGAATGTTTGTGTAACCGAACCCATATTGGAGGATCCAATAATTCCCCCCACGTTAACTGGATTCAAATCATTATTGTCTCTGAACTGAGTTCCATTTATATGGGCCAACACATATGAATTAGAAATTGAATGACCTGCAGTTGAGCCAGCTCCAGCAATACCTCCGACATTGGTGCCTCCGGTAACCCCACCGTGCATAACGGCCTGACTGATACTTGATTGTGATTTTCCGACAATCCCACCAACGAATGAAGCTGTCACTCCAAAGTCAGGACGGGACTCAACACCACCAAAAACATCAACTGATGTAATTGTATCTCCAGAAGAGTTTCCTATCAGACCACCAACGTAGCTTCCACGACCTTTGACTTCTGTTCCATAAGAGTAAACATTTGAAATAGTACAGCCATTAGATTGACCAAACAGACCACCTGTATAGGAGTTTCCAGCACCATCATCTTCCCCATCCATCATTACATCTTCGAGGAAGATCATATCAACGGTGGCTCCGGAACAGCTTCCTGCCAGAGCACCAAGATCAGACGCAATACCAAATTCTCCACCAACGATGTTGATGTTTTTAACTGTTGCGCCACTCAAAGAATAAAAAAG
>JBFEVX010000061.1:0-22232 GCA_041546685.1 Bacteriovoracaceae bacterium
AACAAGACTCATACTTACTTGATTGTTTTGGGAAAAGCACTGAATGCAAGATCAATTCAGTCTGTAAATTGAAAGGTGTATTAAAGGATGCTGAAAACAATTTCTTCAAAACACTTGAAGATTATACTCTGGCTGATCTCACAACCAACCAGAGACAACTTTCTAGTATTCTGATGAATTAAAGAGGTGCAACCAGATCAAGACTTCCATACTTATGAAGGTCAATGATTCCACCGTGTACCGGGTTCTTACCAATATACTCGCTATTCATTTCATCGATGACTTGCCAAAAATTATCAGCATTCTGGTCAAGACCATACTTCATATTGAAAACCAAAAAGTCTCCACGAGTTTTGATTTTCTTCATGTGGCCTAGAAACTTATCGGCTTCTGCTGCATCAACCATGAATATCTTCTCAGGATAGTTCACAAAAATTCCTTCATAGACTTCGAGAGTATCGTGAGTTGGCTTTCGTTGAGTCTTCTCATAATCTGAATCAGTAAAGCTCAATTGATTTCTTGTTTTGTAATAACGGTTAGCTGTAATGGTAAACCATGACAATGAACCGTCTTCTTCCAGAACTCGCAAATAAGATACATTTGGCATATGAGTGGCCATTCCACCTCTCATATCACTCAAACCTTCAAGTTTTGACTTGAGGTTATCTTCACTCATTACACCTGTTTTAAATGTAAAGCTTCTTTCACCAATAACCTCTTGTTTAAATGTTTTCCCGATGATCTCTTTAATGAAGTCTTTATAGTGCATCATTCTGTCGAGTTCATAACCGTTGTCTCTATTGTATGGATAGGTGAAGTCATTGACGAACTCATAGTTAGGATCGAGACCTTCCACCAAAGATGCCCTGATTCCTTTTCTAAAAGGTCTTGGAATCAAGGAAAGGAAAAGGTTCTCTGCTTCCTTCTTCACGTCAAAGAGGTATGTCACAACACGGGACTGGCCGAGCATGGCCTCTGAAACTTCTGTAGCTACGTTACAAAGATAAAAATATCTCTCAAAGTTGGCGAAATCCAGAAGAAGAACTGAGCGAGGTGATTTTCCAAGTTGTCCTTGGTGAGCAGATGCCGTCCACTGGTGACGAAGTACCGTCACGATAGCATTCTTGTCATCGCCTTCATCTCCAGTCCAAATATCATCTGAACTCAATCCTTGCGGACGAAGTTTCTTATAATATCTTTTCTTGATTTTACCGTAATTTCTTTGCTCTTTATTGAAGTTTCTAAATGGACTGATTCTTCCACCAGTCACATTTGGAATGGGAAGATATCTTCCGGCCTCATCATAGAACTTTTTGCCATAAACGACTGTTACATCAGATTCAGGTTTCACAAAGACGTGCATCATATTGTCCCAGTAGGGAGCTGATGCTCCTTCTGAACGACAGTTTTGTGACCTGGCAGAAATATCCAACAGTAGATGAGAATTCTTCAACATCCAGCTGTAACGACTTTTCGCTGGCATATGTTTAAAAGCGACAAGAGGGTTCGAATTATGGAAATTGAATTTAACCTTTTCTCCACCCTGCCAATCAACGTTCCAGAACATGTCTTTAAGCTCTTTCAAAGTTTCATTATTGGCTTCATAGACGAAATGATTTTTGTCAACGATGGTTGAATGTATTTTTCTCAGTCGATAGTAAAACTTCTCGGCCTTTGGTTTAACAAATGCGTGAAGTGTTGGAGAAACAATAATCGGCTGTGGAGCTGGTGTGCTTGAACGAACTAGTTCATAAAATTCACCTGGCGATTCTTCAAAATAAAAGGTGGCAAGAAAAAGGTGCTCATAAAGAAAACGTGAAGACCATCTCGCCTTTTCTGTATTGTGATTAAAAAAGTTTTCCCATTTCCTGATGACCTCAGGATTTTTAGGAGTCGTGAGCATCAAAAGTGTTTCACCAGATGGTAGCTCGGCTTTATTGCCAGCACTGGCCCAATTGAATAAAGTTGCAAATTCCAATGGTCCAAGAGGGTGCATCTTATAAGGCATTCCTGGAACATTATTGTAACTCTTCCTTCCCGTCCCACATTGCTGATTCTCAGTACCAATCAGATTGACGACGTTCATTTCCTCTTGATCCTGATAGCGGTTGGCAAGAGCTGCAGTGAATATCGATTTTCTTCCAAGGCTGTCGACACCATTTGATCGAATCACTCTACCTCTGGCATTTCTCCTTACAGGAGTATCCATGACTGAATAGAAACCTTTTTTACGCCAGGCCTTTTCACCGATAGCATCGTGAAAGAGCTTTGTTCTTTGGACATCACGAAGAGCTGTTCCATGAACTTGTTGAGTATGTCCTCCACGGATCAATCCTTCTGGAGAAGTCAGCTTCAACCGACATTCAGCTTCACGACATGAGTGACAGGCCACACAACGCTTGTCTAGAATAGGCTTGATCTGGCCATAGAATGTATCTTTGGACTCTGAAGTCATTTTGAAATGTTGATTTCGATAATAGGACTCATACCCGTAGGAGTTGGCCACCAAACCAAGTTGTAAAAGAACAAACAACAGCTTGAGCCAATTGAGGTTGAACATCTTTCTTCCATGTGTCGAATCTGTAGACATGGACAGTCTCCTTATTTCAGGTATTTATCTCGATTTTATATCCTATATATTCATGTATTCGCAAAGAGCGTGCCATTTGTGTTTTTTTAACTGAATCTTTATAGTTGGCTGCAATGAATCCAGAAATAGAGGAAAATGTCCTCGCTGCCACCAAATCCTCCCGTGTTGAAAGTATCGAAGTGATACAGAGACTCTGGAGTGGTTACGGCACACTCAATCGTATCAACTTGAATGACAAATCCGTTGTTTTGAAATTGATAAAGTTTCCCGATGAATCAAGTCACCCAAGAGGGTGGAACACAGATATTTCTCACCTTCGAAAGGAAAAGTCTTATCAGGTGGAAATGAATTGGTACGAAAGTCATAACGATGAAATTACATACGCCCACACCCCAAAGCTAATCGCCAAGGGAGAAACTGAAGATGGGCAGAGTTGGATTCTTCTTGAAGACCTTAAAGAGAAAAAATTCTATCCTGCATATTCAGTCAGCGAAATTCAGGTGGAAAAGTGTCTCAAATGGCTAGCCCACTTTCACTCCCATTACCTCAACAAGAACCCCAAAAGACTGTGGGACATAGGAACATATTGGCATCTAGAGACCAGACCTGACGAACTGGCCATCCTTGAAGACAAGAAACTGAAAGATGCTGCTCCTTTAATCGATCAAAGACTTAATTCGGCAAAATACAAAACTTTTGTTCACGGTGATGCTAAACTTGCCAATTTCCTGTTTAATGATTCCGATGTAGCTGCTGTAGATTTTCAGTACGTAGGTGGTGGTGTCGGGGTAAAAGACGTAGCCTACTTCATGAGCAGTATCTTCAACGAAGATGAACTTGAAAATCAGGAAGAAAGATGTCTAGAAATCTACTTCAATGAATTGAACAACCACGAAGTAGAAAAGGAATGGAGAGAGCTCTATCCATGGGCATGGTGTGATTTTTATCGATTTCTTCAAGGATGGTCTCCTGGACATTACAAACTCAACACTTACTCTGAACAAATGAAAAATAAGGTACTCTCATGGATTTGAATACTCTCTGCGACATCGCAAAAAAAGCTGCTCTAGCTGCGGGAAATATCATCGCCAGCAAACAAGGTGGCAACGTTGAGGTTCAAAGCAAAGAGGGAGGTGAAAACCTTGCCTCCCAAGTCGTCACTGAAATTGATATCAAAGCTGAAAATGCCATACTTGAAATACTTTCCCCGACAATAGAAGAATTCAACCTTGGGATTCTTGCTGAGGAAAGTGCCTCCGATGACAAGTCTCGATTTGAAAGAGATGCTTTTTGGTGCATAGATCCTCTCGATGGAACACTTTGTTTCAGTCGGAATGAAGACGGATACAGTACTTCCATCGGACTAATCGGAAAGGATGGAATTCCATTGATCGGTGTCGTTTATAATCCAAGAAATAATACTCTCTACTCGGCCATTAAAGGCAAGGGAACTTTGAAAAATGGAGAACTTTTCAAAGCTCCTGAATGGAAAGATGAACTGACTCTTCTTTACGACCAAAGTTTTCTAAAGCATCCAACTTTTGATGAGGAAATGAAACATCTTGAAGAAAAGGCCAAAAATCTCGGACTTAAAGGTGTCAACATGTATCACCTCGGTGGTGCTGTAATGAATGGTATTACAACAATAGAAATGGCCCCAGCTATTTACTATAAGCTTCCGAAAAAAGCAGATGGAGGTGGTAGTATATGGGATTTTGCAGCCAGTTCCATCATTCAAAAAGAAGCAGGCGGTTATAACAGTGACTATTTTGGGAAGCCACTTGATCTCAATCGAAATGATTCAACATTCATGAATCATAGAGGTGTCGTCTATTGCTCCAATCAATCTTTGTTGGATATAATTCCAAGAATTAATCAGGAGTAATGCATGAAAGTCGCGATTATTGGAGCTTCAGGAAAACTTGGAAAATACATGATCCAGCACTGTCTCGATAGAGGCTTCCAAGTTAATGGAGTATGTCGCGAGCAAAGTGTGTCCAAACTTGATGACTTCAAAGACCAAATCACAATTTTCCCAGGCAAAACGAATGATCCGAAAGTAGTAAGAGATGCCGTTGATGGATGTGGAGCTGTTTTAACAGTTCTTGTCCCATGGGGAGTGAATGATTACGCTTCAGGTACGGCAAAAGCTGTTCTCGAATCGGCTGATGAAAACGCCCGTCTTATTTTTTCATGCGGCTGGCACATCACTCGAGATGGTAAAGACAAGTATGGCTGGCAAATCAAATACCTAGTCCCATTCATCGCATTCATCGCAAAACTTTTCCGACTTGTAGATATTAATGATCAGATTGTGGCCACTGATATGATATTTAATAGTGATCGGGCCTGGACTGTAGTTCGAGGAAGTGATCTTGAAGAAGGAGAAAGTGAAGGTCTTCCAGTCTGGAGTGAACATGTTGGCGACCCTATACTGGAAAGTAATCACACACGAAGAGTGGATTTCGGACTTTTCATGGTAGATGCTATTACGAATCCAGATCTCATCAGAAAAGTACCGGCGATTGTAAGTCGAAACTCAGAGTCTGCTAGAAATTTTCAAAGGGAATTGTAAAAGGCACGTTTGGCCTTCTGTAACTTCTCGTAACTTTCAATCAAACGTTGATGCTTGTCCAGATTCTTAAAGCCCATATCTGTTTCAATTAATCCATGGAATCTAATTTCGCCGCTTATCGTTTTCAAACATGTCTCAAGAAGTTCGGATCCGTACATCCTCTCAAGGGCCGAACGATAATCTTCTATTTCAAGTTCTTCTTCCAGCTCAATATCCAAAACTACATTTAAAAGCTGATAGTATTTTTTCCGATCAGCGAGATTGTCATTGAAGGTTAAAAACATCTCTGTCAAACCTTTGGCCTCTTCAAAACGACCAAGCGCAAGGAAAATCAGGTTTTTGAGTTCACCAATATCCAGTTTTCCCCAGACTGATGCTTCATCAAAGGCAATTCCAATCAATTCAGAGATCGGCATGTAGTTATCAATCTCGCTTTCTTCAAGCCTATCAACCAGAGCTGTTAGCTTATCATCACTCAAGGAGTGAAGATTCAGAATATCTTCTCTGAACTCCAGCGCTCTATTACTGTTGTCCCAAATAAGATCATCTACTTCATATATTTCAGAATAATCAGGAACAAGAATTCTACAAGCTTTTGAACCAAGTTCTTCGTAATCTGCAATATAAACTTCTTTTTCGATCTCCTTACAGATATTCATCAGGTAATCATATTCTTCCTGTGTCGTACCGGAAAAATTCCAATCGACAAATTCAAAATCACTTTTCGAACTGAAAAATTTCCATGAAATCACACCTACAGAGTCAATGAAATGATCGATGATATTATTATGTTCCATGACACTGCACTGATTGAACGTTGGAGGAAGAACATCGTTCAAACCTTCAAAGCTTCTTCCTTGGAGTAGTTCGGTCAAACTTCTCTCAAGTGCCACTTCAAATTTTGGATGGGCTCCAAATGAAGCATAAACTCCACCATTGTGTGGATTCATCAAGGCCACACACATGACAGGATATAGACCACCCAAAGAAGCGTCTTTTACTAAGATAGGAAATCCTCTTTGCTCGAGTTTTTCTATCCCTTCAACAATTGTCGGATATCTTTCCAAAACGCTTTTTGGAACATCGGGAAGAGTGATCTCCTCTCGAATGATTCTATTTTTCACTCCCCTTTCAAAAATCTCAGAAAGGGCCTGAACTCTGGCTTCGAAAGCAGTATTCCCGGCGCTCATTCCATTACTGACAAACAAGTTTCCAATGAGGTTCACAGGAATCATGACTTCCTGTTGGTCTGATTGACGGACAAATGGAATGGCACAGATTCCTCGTTCAGTATTACCTGAATTGGTATCGATGAGATTCGATCCCTTGAGTTCACCATTGGCATCGTAGATTTCTTTCAGATAATCATCCATTAATCCTTCTGGAATGGAATCATCGTCTGTTAACTTGAACCATTTCTCATTTGGATAATGAACAAAATCATCATTTGCGATTTTTTCACCAAGATAATAATCATTATAAAAATAATTATTGCTGATTCTTTCCAGATATTCCCCAAGAGCTGAACATAACGCTGCTTCTTTAGTTGATCCTTTTCCATTTGTAAAACAAATCGGTGAATCAGCATCACGGATATGTACCGACCAGACGTGAGGAACAAGATTTCGCCATGAAGCGATCTCAATTTTGATACCAAGATTGGCCAAGAGTCCTGTCATCTTCTGAATTGTTTCTTCCAGCGGAGCATCTTTTCCGATGATCATGGTTTTGCTCTCCCCTTTCAGGAATTCAGCAAAGACATCATTTGATTCAACACCAAGAACTTCTTTAGGCTCAATAATGAAGTCAATTTCATTTTGAATTACTCGTTTGACAGTACATCTCTCCATTGAAGCAATGATTCCATTCTTATCTTTCTCAGAGATGTCAGCAGGAAGTTCAATCTGGATATGAAAAGATTGTTTGTATCTGTTGTCTGGATCGACAATGTTGTTTTGAGTAACAACTATATCGTCAGTCGGAATGTTTCGGGTACTGCAATAAAGTTTGACGAAGTAAGCTGCACACATGGCCGATGAGGCCAAGAAATAATCATAAGGACCAGGAGCTGTTCCATCACCTTTGTAGCGAATGGGCTGATCCGAAACGATGGTGAAATCATCGAAGGACGCCTCAATCTTTAAATTGTCGAGATAGCGTACGTTTACTTGCATTCGAGCCTTTTACCAAGATCCTTTCCATAAGTCGCTGAAATTAAAAACTTTACAAGCTGCACAAGTGAGCGAAATCATTGAAAAGACAAGTACTGAGAGAGGGACATTTCGCATCTTTGGCGTTATATTTTCAAAAAATTCATCAACGGTAGGAATGTATGGGACGTAAATCAGCAAAGATTGCAGCGAAAAAAGGCGCTTCAGACAGGGCCAAAGCACAAATTTACACAAGAGCACTCGCCGATGTTTACAAGGCTTCAAAGAGTGGAAGTCCTGATCCAGAGACTAACTTTCTTTTGAAAGTGGCCATCGACAGATGCAAAAAGTTCAATGTACCAAAAGACAATATTGATCGTGCCATCAAAAAGGGACAAGGATCCGATGGAGCCGGTTATGAAGACATCACTTATGAAGGCTATGGACCGAATGGAGTTGCTATTTTCATTGAAGCCTCAACTGATAACGTAACCAGAACGGCAGGTAACGTTCGAAGTTATTTTAACAAATGTGGTGGCTCACTTGGAGTCAACGGTTCACTCGAATTCATTTTTGAAAGAAAAGCTGTCTATGAAATTCCTGCTGAAGGAATCGATGAAGATGACTTCACTCTTCATATGATTGATGCTGGAGCTGAAGATGTAGAGCTTGAAGAAGGTTTTTTTGTAGTTAAAGGACCAATGGAAGTTTTTGGTTCTATTCAGGAAAAACTTCAAGAAATCAATGTCACTCCAGAAGAAGCTGGACTTGTGCGCATTCCACTCAACTTCAAAGAAGTTGATGAAGACACTCGTGCACAGGTTGATAAACTGATCGGTCTTCTTGAAGACGATGAAGACGTCATCACAGTTTACGATAACCTTGCAGAGGATGACGAAGAGTAATATGAAATACATCGCCTTCTATAAACCGTTTGGGGTTCTTACCCAATTCACCGGAGAAGAAGGCGATCGTACTCTTTCAGACTTTAACCTTCCCAAAAATGTATATGCGGCCGGAAGGCTCGACAAAGACAGTGAAGGTCTCCTTTTGTTGACTGATGACGGTGTCTTTAATCAAAAGCTCACTAATCCAAAATCAAACAAAGAAAAAACATATCTTGTTCAAGTAGAAAATATCCCGACTGAAGACTCTCTCCAACAGATGAGGGCCGGATTAAAAATTCAGGACTATACCACCAAACCTTGTAAGGTACGATTGATTGACGATCCGGGTTTTGAAGAGAGAGTGCCTCCCATACGAGAGCGAAAATCAATTCCTACCGCATGGATTGAGATCAAAATTGTTGAAGGCAAGAACCGTCAAGTTCGAAGAATGACTGCCAAAATAGGTCATCCTACACTTCGTCTGATTCGAGTTGCCATAGGCAAACTCAGTCTTGGAAATCTAAAGCAAGGTGAATGGCGAGAGGTTTCCAAATCTGAGATTCTTTGATTTTATCCATTATGCAAAACTGATTTAATCGTGGTGAACAGCTCATCACTAACAAGTTTCAACCTTGCAGTCGAAGCAATCGATACCGGTGAAACCAGACTCACAGGAAGTCCGACGTTACACCAAGTCCCTAGAACTCGTTTAAGTTTTCCTGAATCCAAATCTGCCTTACAAATAAAGCTTGGTGCGAGTAGAACTCCTGCCCCAGCTTTTGCGGCCTGTAGTAGACTGCTCATTTGATTACTTTCGATGACAGGCTTGATTTGAACTTTCGTTTTTTGTCTTCCATTACTGAGTTCCCAAGTTTTAGTCATCGTCAGTCCACTAATGCTCAAACAAGAATGATCTTGAAGATCTGCAGGTTTCTTGATTGCTGTGTTATTTTTTAGATATTCAGGAGAAGCTACCAAGAGTAATTCTAATCTTCCAATCTTTCTCATTTTCAACTGACTCTCTTTAAGGTGTCCGATTCTGACCGCCAGATCAAATCCATCTTTAACGAGATCAACAACTTCATTGGTGTACTGCAAATCAAATTGAAGTTTTGGATTCTTCTTACAGATTCGACCAATTGTAGGAGCAATCAGATAGGTTCCTAAATCTTCAGGCGCAGTTATCTTTATATGTCCTGATGCAATTGAATCCATTCCATACAAGGACTTTTGCGCATCCTCGAGGATCTGAATCGGTTCCAAACAAGTTTCATAAAAAAGACGTCCGGCAGCTGTCAGAGTGTGGCTTCGAGTCGTTCGTAGAAGAAGCTTGGTTCCCGTCATTTTCTCCAACCTGGTCACGGCCTTACTGACCGTTGACTTCTGTATCTTGAGAATATCAGCGGCCTGAGAAAAGCCCCCATGTTGAACAACCTTTATAAATATACGAGATAATTCAATTTCAATTGTTTCCATATGGAAACAATATAATGCAATTTATGCGTATTATCAACATTCCTCTTTTGGGCGATACTGGTTTCAACAAAAGAACAACAAGGAGTTCAAAATGAATACAGATCGAATTTTAGTTATAGGGGCCTCAGGAACAGTTGGATCAGAAGTCGTGAGACTATTGGAAAAACAAGGACATCTGGTTCTGGCGGCAACCAGTAAATCACCAAAAAATGAAAATCAAGTTCAAGTCAATCTGGCGACTGGAGAAGGTATTAAAGCCGCTTTTGAAAAAGCTGACCGAGTATTTTTACTGTCTCCTCCTGGATATGCAGATCATTACCAAATTCTCTCTCCGCTTATTCAAGAAGCGAAAAGACAGGGTCTTAAGAAAGTTGTCTTGATGACTGCAATGGGGGCAAACGCCGACGAAAACTCTCCCTTTAGAAGGGCTGAAATAGAGCTTGAGAAATCCGGATTGAATTACAATATTGTGAGACCAAATTGGTTCCTTCAAAACTTCAACACTTTCTGGATTCAGGGGATCAATGAACATAGAAAGATTCTACTTCCAGCTGGTGATGCAAAAGTAAGCTTTATTGATTCTCGAGATATTTCGGCAGTGATTGCCAAGCTCTTGGTTGATGATAACTTCAATAATCAAGACTTTGATATCACCGGGCCGACAGCTGTGGACCATAGTGAAGTCGCTAAAGCGATTACAAATGAAATTTCAGAAGGTGTCACATATCAGGATATTGCTCCAGAAGAATTGAAAGCTGGATTACTAAGTGCAGGTCTACCTGAAGACTATGTTAATTTTCTTCTTTTGATTTTTGGATATCTAAAAGAAGGTTATAATGCCGGTACTACTGATAATGTAGAAAGAATACTTGGCAGAAGACCTCACTCACTTGAGGATTACACTAAAGACTTCAAGGATTACTGGAATGCAGTTTGACCGAAGAACACTTCTTCAAATTTTGGGCGGAGCTACACTGGCTTCCGTCCTCGGTTTTGAACTGAAAGGAAAGAACATGAAACTACCAGTCTTATTTTTAGGTCACGGTTCTCCGATGAATGCAATAGAAGAGAATGAATTTACTAAAAAATTGGTAAAGCTCGGACAGAGTCTTCCTCGCCCCAAAGCTATATTGATGATTTCAGCACATTGGGAAACAGAAGGTTCTTGGGTTACTGGAATGGACAAGCCTAAAACCATTCATGACTTTTATGGTTTTCCAAAGCCTCTTTATGATATTCAGTATCCTGCTCCTGGAGACCCCGGTCTTGTGTCGAAACTGCAAAAAGATATCAAGTCACCTAGTATTCAGAATGATACGAACAAGTGGGGACTCGACCATGGAACTTGGTCTGTCCTAAGACACATGTATCCAAAAGCTGATGTTCCGATTGTTCAGTTGAGTATCGATCGCACCAAGCCTTTCGAATACCATTATGAGCTTGGTAAGCAACTGGCATTTCTTAGAGAGCAAGGTGTTCTGATAATGGGAAGTGGAAACGTTGTTCACAACCTAAGAACTCTTTCCTGGGAAGCGAACGCTAGGCCACACGATTGGGCGATTGAGTTCGATCAATGGGTCAAAGAAAAGACTCTAGGAAATGATCATGAATCTTTAATTAAACAGGCAATGTCTAGCAAAGCTGGTCAACTGAGTATCCCTACTCCGGAGCACTATCTTCCACTCCTTTATGTACTAGGAGCAGGTGGCAAAGGCGAACAAGTGAAGTTTGACATCGACGAAATCCAGAATGCTTCGATATCTATGAGAAGTGTTCGCTTGGGATAGTTGATTATTTATAGGGAACTGTATTTTTAAAATGTTCTCGAATGAGATCAATCGCAGTTCTAACGCCTGTCGGATAATAACTTACGTCAGGATAAGAGAGGTAGATAGGAAAGGTCAGAGTCTTATGACTTTTGGAAACAGTAATTTTTTTATTTCCATTGATAAGATGATGAGGAATCACGGCCTTTCCCCAACCTCTCTCTACAGCATCGATGATGTGATAGATATCGTGAAGATAGTCCCTTCTAAATTCTTTTGGCTTCTTTGACTGCAGATTGAAGAACTCCTGTGTCGTATTATCCTCAAAATCGTGGTCAAAAAACTTTTCGGCCACTGACTTATGCCTTGAACTCTGACAAAGAACATTCTCTTCTCGGCCAATTAACTCATGCTTCCATCCTTGCCTTTCCATCGGGTGATAAGAAACAATCAAGTCAATCTCTCCTCTTCTTGCCATCGGATCTAAAACCGCTAATTCTCTTGAATAAATTTCCACATGAAGTGCAGGATTTTCTCGAAGAAACTCATTCAAGCATGGATAGAGTAATGAACGGGTTAGTGAGGATAAAGAACCGATTCGAATTTCACCCGAAACTCCTGTCTCAGCTTCTCCTTGAATACTATCGAGAACATTCGACTCGAGCTTTTCACGAAGCCTTGTATATTGAAGGAGTTTCTCACCGGCTTCGGTCATACGAATCCCAGTAGATTCACGAATAAATAGAGTCACACCCAGTTCATCCTCAAAATTCAGAATTCTCTGAGATAAAGCGGATTGAGTGATAAAGAGCGCCTTGCTAGCTTTGGAGAAACTTCCGTGTTTAACCACGCCAGCAAAGGCGTCCAAATAAATAGAAGAGAGAGACATGTAATTAGTTTAATCAATAGTTATATAAAATCAATTAATTTTTCTAATAAGTGTGAATATAATTATTTCTTAACAGTTTATAATGTCGATTTCCTATAACATCATGAGAATGAAATACAGTAGAGTCCCACTTCCGACAGTCGCAATTGTCATCAACCGAAGAGGCTTAGAAGACCAACCTAACCATAGTCCGGTCAAGGCTGCACCAATCACAATTATTCCCAAAACACCCAGTGCACCACGAGATGAGCGGGCGCCGTGACCCATATGAAATTCCATCAAACTTTTACGAATTGATGGGACATGCTTTTCAATTTTTCCTGAACCCTCTAAAACCTTGATGGTGTAATATGTTCGAGTTGTTGGACGACTGACAAGAGAAGTTGAAGAGCCTTTGATGTAATCGAACTTGTAATCGGAATCAAGTTTGTTGAGTTCGGATTTAAACAGTTCTGTTAAATCATCTTTACTCATTCCTTCAGAAACGGGAACAGACTTAGCTTCATAAACCTTTTCAGCTTCATCTCCCATCAACAAGTGAAGGGAGCCAGAAAAAGCCATCAAAGTCATGAATACCAAAGCGATTCCAGATAGGTAGAGATGCAATTTAATCAGTGTCATTCGTTTCATGATTACTCCTTACCTACATGAATATAAGAGTTGCAAGGAGTTCTGACAATTTAATTTCAGTTGGAATGAATCAGGCAAAAACGTTTACTTGGAGTAAATTTCCACTGCGAATTGATTCGGATCCTCAAAGCAAAGGTAATCACCATCACGCTTTAGGATTTTAACTCCTCGGTTCTCAAGATCAGAATGGATCTTGTCCAAGTCTTCCAGACTGCCACCTTGAAAAGCGATATGATTGAGACCATTACCTTGGCGATTATTTCCAATTTCTAGATAGTCTTTCTCGACTTGGACAAACACCAAATAAGTTCCGCTTTTGTGTTGATAGGAAACTCCTCCTCCCCACTCTTGATATTTCTCATAGCCGAGCTCCACAAGAAACCAGGCCCAGAACTCATTCGACTTCTCCAAATCATCAACATAGTACTCAATATGATGAACTTGTCCGTATTCCATTCTTAGATTTCCAAAGGCCCATTTTCAGGACGGAGAGAATAAAGCACATCATAAACTTCTTTTCTGATTGAAGTTACTTCATAAGCTGACGATATGGTCTTGGCGAGTTCACTCTGAGCAAAATTGCCTAAAGCTTCTTTTGACTCAAAAAAATAGATTCCACAAAATTCCCCTGTTTCCGGATCTTCACCATAAACCTTTTGAATCAGGCCAGGAACATCGAGAAATTTTGGTTTTCTCTCTAACAGTCTTCTTTCAAGCTCACCTTTATCTTCAACGCCTGACTTTGCTCTTACATATAGAATTGCTGGCATCCTTACTCTCCTAATAACAATCATTGTTGTTTAAAAGAGGTTACTCTACCACTACTCCTGATTCAAGTCAGATAGCAGAAGCACTGCATTCAAAACATGATGTTAATCAACTTTAAGTATCTTCCAAATGGTGTTTCGACTCCGTTTTTCGATCAATAATAAGGTATCAAAGGAGGACCCATGAAAAACTGGATCATCGTTGCCAACAAGGTATCTGCCAAAATTTTTAGCATAGAGGATTCTCTTTCGGCCTTGACAGAAATGGCCGTTCTCCACAATGACAAGGCTCGACTCAAAGAAAGCGACTTGGTTTCTGATTCGCCTGGTTCTTCCGTGAATAGCTCTAGAGGTTCCGGAGCAAGAGCAATGGGCCATGAGAAGAAAGCTGTAAAACATGCTTTGGATGTCTACACTTCAGACATTGCTGATTACATCAAGCATGCCAAAGACGAAAACGCATTCGACTCTTTGATCATTGTTGCCGAACCAGGAATGTTAGGTAACTTGTCCTCTCAATTGGAGAGAAAACATTTGAAAGGCTTTAAAAAAGTTGGGAAAGAATTGAACAACTTGAATAATCGAGAATTGTTCAGCGAACTTCACGAAGACATCAAGAATTCATTTCCAACTAAATAAAGCAAAGGAGAATACGAGAGGTGTGCTTAATAAGCACACCTCATTATTATCTTTACTAACTCAAACAACTTAACTTTAGTCTCGAGACGTATTTTACAAAAATCCACAGACTTTATTTGATGAATCAGAAAACTTTTCTTTATACCTTTTTTTATTATCCGGACCTGTTTCAAGTGTGTAGTATGCACAACTTTAAGCAAATGATTCTCCAATAAAGGTTAAGTGATGCCACTCTTTCAGCGCTTCATGCGCTCTGATTTTAAAATCGAAGTCCTATCCGGACTAACTGTTGCCCTCGCACTCGTACCAGAAGCCGTGGCGTTTGCCTTTGTTGCAGGGGTTGAACCGTTGGTTGGCCTGTATGCTGCCTTCATGGTTTGTCTCATCACATCTATATTTGGGGGAAGACCTGGAATGATTTCAGGTGCAACTGGAGCTCTTGCCGTTGTCATGGTCAGCTTGGTTTCTTCCCACGGAGTTCAATATCTTTTCAGTGCGGTCATTCTGATGGGAATGATTCAAGTAATTATGGGACTACTCAAACTTGGAAAATTTATTCGACTTGTTCCTGAGCCGGTTATCCTCGGATTCGTCAACGGTTTGGCGATTGTCATTTTTCTCGCTCAACTTGGGCAATTCAAATCTCCTGAAACTGGAACATGGCTTACAGGTTTCGGCCTTCTCATCATGCTAGGCTTGATTGCTCTCACCATGGTCATCATTTTTGGACTCCCAAAACTTACTAAATCTTTTCCTTCCTCACTTGCTGCGATACTAGTTGTCTCGGGCATTACAATTTTCTTTGGTGTACCGACAAAAACGGTGGGAGACCTGGCAAACATTAAGGGCGGACTTCCGATTTTCAATCTTCCTGATGTTCCTTACAACTTGGAAACCCTCAAAATTATTTTTCCCTACTCGTTGATTCTAGCCGGTATCGGGTTGATTGAATCGCTACTCACACTGACACTAGTTGACGAGTTGACTGAAACCAGAGGGAACAGTAACCGCGAGTGCATCGCCCAAGGTTCCGCCAATATCGTTACTGGATTTTTCGGAGGCATGGGTGGTTGTGCAATGATCGGTCAAAGTATTATCAATGTCACAAGTGGTGCCAGGGCCAGAACTTCAGGTATCGTTGCTGGACTTTGTCTTCTCTCATTCATCCTTTTCGCTTCAAGTCTCATCGAAATGATACCTGTCGCTGCTCTTGTAGGGGTCATGTTCATGGTGTGTATCGGAACATTTGAATGGACCAGTTTTAAATATCTTTCCCGAATGCCAAAATCAGACTCCTTTGTCCTGGTTCTTGTCACAGGGATGACTGTGGCCTTCGATCTTGCGATTGCTGTTATCGCAGGTGTCATCGTATCGGCCTTGGTCTTTGCTTGGGAAAGTGCGATTCGAATTAGAGCGAGAAAATCCATATTAGAAGATGGAGTCAAACTTTATGAAATCTGGGGCCCCCTCTTTTTCGCTTCAACCGCAGTCTTTCATGAGAAATTCACTCCGACAGAAGATCCAGATGAAATCATCGTTGATTTTGCAGAATCTAAAATTACAGATCACAGTGGAATTGAAGCTGTTCAAAAGCTCACTCAGCGCTATGCCAAACTTGGAAAAAAAGTACGTCTTAGGCATCTAAGTCCGGATTGCAGAGGACTACTGGATAGAGCGGCTGCCATGATAGAAGTAAATATTGATGAGGATCCGCACTACGCTGTCGTCACTGACAATGCTTAAATTTAGTACTTTTTGACATCAATAATCTCTACGATACTGATACTATCGTAAAGACTCTTGGCCTCAGCTTCGCTCATGAAAGATCCATCAGACTTTTTAAAGGCCTGGGACCAACTAGGACTACCTGGAACATCATAGGCCGAATAACCTGTCCCAGCTTTCACAGCTAAAGGATGAACGACAGTAAATCCAACTTGTCCGCCACTACCAGTGATCTTCAATGCAATTCCTGTGTTACCCATACAATCATCATCTTCTCCGCTAGTTTCCCATTTCATGATAAAAGCACGTGTGAGATATCCCATAAATTTATCAAATCTATATTTAATTGAGAGTGAACTGAAAGAACAACTTCCAGCAGAGCTATTAAAAATTGTTGTTTCTCCCGCTTTTCCACTTCCTGCACTGACATTAGAGGTATTTCCTGAAGCGCTTCCGACTTGTGATCCACTTCCTCCCCCACTGGTAGGATTTGTGATGGCCGGTGGCGGAGGTCTGAGCGATCTTCCTCGGATTTTTTCTGAAGCTGTTCCTAGTGAATCATCTTCTAAGACAGGAACTACATAGTAATATCTCTCAACTGCTCGACCGATTTTGTCATTGTAATTAACTTTCTCCATTTTAGGTTCTTCAGGGAAGTATCTTTTTACTTTGTAAAAATATCCATTGTGAGAGTCTGAAGCATAAATATCATATGCCTTCGCTCCAACTACGCGGTCAAAATTCAAGAATATAACGTAATTTCTCCAATCACTGGCGGTAAGACGAGTTGGTTTATTTGGAGGAGTTGCACTGATATAAGTCGGAGTAGATTTTCCACTTACGGCCAATCCTTCAATCATATATTCATTTGTAGAATCAGGATCATCGTCACTGAAATAGGGAGAAGTTGTTTCATAAACTTTACTTCCCTTGGTAATGCGATAAGAATCGATTGCAGGATCTGATTCAAAACTTAGATAAACTTCATTAGATCTCTCTGTTTTAGTTACATTAACTGTTGGAAGAGAGTTATCAACCATTTCATTTCGACAATACCCTTCAACAGCAGGAGTAAGAATTGAACTGACCTTAACTCCAGTATCTCCATATATATATGTTGAAAGTTTGTAATAATATTTTGTCCCTGGGCTTGGTGAAGTGTCTTTAATTACACTCTCTCCCTCAAACTCAAATGAAATCACATTATACGGACCGGCCTCACTCGTCGCTCTATGTAATTCAAGATTCACATTCTTATTCGGACGATGAATAAAAAGTTTAACTTCTCCATCAAGCCCTTTTGATGCTGTACGAAGTCCTGGTCCAGGTGGTGGAGAAGGGTTAGTGATAAGAATTGTCTTCCCTGCAACGGCTTCAGAAAATCCAGAAAGTCCGTCATTCGTCAGTACCTTGATTCTGTAATAATAAGTATTACCTGGAGATAAATTCATATCACCATAGCTCATAGTCCAACTTCGGGCACTTTGAGTGTGAATTAACTGATTGTCTCGATAAAGCTGATACTCTTTAGCATTGGGAACCGGTTGCCAAGAGATACCGACACTACGGTTTCTCTCCTGACTGGCCTGAAATCCTGGGATGATCAAAGCTGGAGTGTGCTGAACAATATTTGAATGAGCTTTTCTTCCGTCATTCAAAGTCGTTTCGACGCGATATTGATAGTTGACTCCTTTGTAGCCAGGAACATCAACAGTTGTATTTCCTTGTCCATAAAAACTGAATGAATTCTTCCAATCAGTTTCGGCAGGTGTTTTGAACTGAACAAGATACTTATAAAAAGCAAATAAATTTGACGCTACTAGCTTCCCGTTATTGATAGAGACATAGGGTGCAGATGCATCGACATCTGGAGAACCGACTTTTGAATAGGCGACCTTCGCCGTAAATGGGCTTGAAGGGTTAAACCCATCGACGTTAGATAAGACAAAGAATCCGTGAATCAAAGTCGTAGGTAGAGTTGAATAAAAAAATTCAAACTTTCCATCTTTCTCTCTGAAACTTACATTAGAATTATTTGAGATATCATAAAAAGAGATTCGATCTTCACTGCTTCGACCTCGAAGATCTGCATGATAGAGAAAATACTGAGTCGCCCCAGGAACAGGATCGAAACTTATCTTAATTCCACCTCGCTCATTATTTGAAACATCAAAATCGAGCAAAGCTCCAAATCTATACCATCGAGAATTATAAACTCTATCTGAAGTATAGGTTTGACCATTCACTCTCTTTTTAGCAATAACACTGTAGCGAACATCCATGTAAGGCTCTCTTACATTGGAAGGGAAAGAGTCTTTTCTATCGTACCAATAGTGGTATTGAGCTCCAAACTGAGTCTTAATCAAGTTTAAATCATAATTAGGAACACCTCGATAATGACGATAGACTTGATATTGGACTTCATCTGTATCTTTATCAGGAATCCTATCCCAATAAAGATTAAAGCTACTTCCATCATAAGCAATATTGCCCCGTTTAACGGCGAGAAAACTTGGTGTCCTGATTTCACCAGGCTTAGATGGATAAAACTCGAAGACATTCAACATTTGGTCATAGAAGTCTTTGCCACTGATTGTATTTGGAACGACTCCATTCGCAAGATTGAACAATGAGATTCTGGTGATCTCATTGGTACCTGCTTTATCTTTAACTACAAGATCTCCATCAACAACCTCGAAGCTCATATACCTCATCGCCCTATAGGCAAGATCAGTGGCCCCGTCAGGAGTAAATCCATTCAAAGGATCACCAAAGCTAACCGGAACTATTTTTTTGACCTCTTCTTTGACTTTATCAAGCAAGGCCTCATCATCAATTCCATAGTTATTAAGTTCATAGGAGACTGTCATGGCATGTGAAAGTTCATTAATATGTACACTCTCTGAATAGGAAGTGACTTTGAACTGCTTATCATTGGATACCTTACCAATTAATTTATAAGGAGCTGATCCACTGAGACTCAATTCATAAGTTCCATCGGAGTTCGTGGTTGTACAGTTTTGGTCGAGACAAACTTCTTTTCCAGAAGCTGGCTCCCCTGCTATATAAAATGTTCCAGAAATTTTTGATTGAATCGGAGAAGGCGTCGGACTTCCATCTGGACTAGTTGAGCTCGTGGTACCTCCACCACCATCTCCGCCACCACCATTACAAGCAGCGAACGTTAGTAACAATAACAATAAACCGACAATTTTAATCATGAATAAGTCCTAAGATTACTCAGATCTTATCGTCAGAATTGTGCTAAATGTGAACTATTTATAAAAGTGGATTATTAAGGAGCCTCGCGGTCTCTAACCGCTTTTATGAATGCATTGACATCAGAAAGACAACATTTTCCTGAAGGATTTGCGGTTTCGCAAAAGCAGCCAGGATTCTTCATTTTGCTCTTTATTTCAGAGACTATCGTTTCTTCATCTCCACTCAATGTTGCTTCAAATAATTCCTTTTTGGATTTTTTAAAGCAGTAACAAATCAATCCAGTAAGATCTTCCAAATCAATTTTCTTATCTGCAATGGTATCTTTTTTTGAACAACAATCACTCATAATTTTATTTAAAATGAAGACCCAGGCTGACGCAAGAATTCAAGTTCTTCTTCAGTCGACTCTCTCCCAAGAATTTTGTTCCTATGTGGATAGCGACCAAAACGAACAATAATATCACGGTGGGCATGTTCGAATTTCAAGCTACTTTCACTACCTAGTTTTTCAAAAAGTTTTATGGCTTGATCATGAATCTCCAAGGACTCACTGTGCATATAAGGCATATATATGAATGATCTTTTTTCCTCTGGCAACTTCATGTCGTCACCATTTGCCACAGCTTCCATGGCCAAGCTCAAGGCCAATTCATCACTTGAAAATGAATCTGGCGTATCTCTATAAATATTTCGAGAAAATTGATCGAGTACAATAATTTCTGCGAGTCTTATTTCAGGTGTTGTTCTTATGTCGACCAAGCCATTTTTAGAAGCTAACGAATGCAAATCACCAAATCTTTCTTTAATCGTCTGATCAAGCTCCTCACTTTTTACCCACCATTCTTTCTGACTCAACTCTTCGAACCAGAAAGTATTAACACTTAATAAAGCAGATATTAAGCTTTCTCGAGAATTTATGATTGTTTTTATACTCATTCCTATATTTTTTAACTAACTTTTCGGTCTTTTGAGATCAGACCATCCATCGTGTGAACCTTTTTCATTTTGAGGATGCCCATCCCAAAAATAGCCTTTCTCTTTCATCTCTTCATTTCGAGCGGGATGCATGGGATAAAAAATTTTGTCATTAGGCACATCACCTTCTCCAACGACAATGGCCCTGACATCTTTATCTGAATTATTGATGAGAGTATGAGCATGACCTGTTCCAGGGGGAAGTCCAACACAGTCTCCAGGATTCAAATCATAAAGATTTCCATCAATCCACACCTGAGGATTTCCTTCAAGAATGAAAATAAACTCTTCTTCTTCGCTGTGAGCATGCGGCCAAGAACTTCTATCTCCCGGCTGAAGAACTTCATAATTGATCGCTACTCGCTTCAATCCAAGTTTTCTTCCAACAGCGGCCCCAGTTCCAAATGTTTCAGTATCACCTGGATAAGAAAACGTTTCATTGGTTCTCATCTCTTCACAGTTCTTAATAAACTCAGGTCTTTGACTCATAAAATATCCAAATAGAATAATGTAATGATTTTTGAACCTTAGAACATATATCTTATTCCAAGCAATCCACCAGTGTCCCGTTTCAACTGGTTACCCTTCTGATTTTGGGACACAGGAATTTGAACTAAAAGCTCAGTTACAAGAGAAGAAATCGTAAGCTTAAGACCTGGTGATACCAAGGTAAAATCTTCTCCGGTATTCTTCACAGCTTTATCATTCAGGTGACTGGAATAAGTCTTTTCATAAGAAAGCTCAACAACATAAGCTAAAGCTTTATCTGCTCCCTTTCCCAACGATGTTTGATAGGCCAAGGCAGCATTTGTTGAAAAACTGTCTCCTGGAATTGTTTTAACAGTACTACTGTCTCCAACTCCATTGAATGTATAGACAAAGCTAAAGTCAGCAAGCCAATCATTCTTCCTCATTGATAAGTAAACACCTGGCTTTAAATCATATGTATCTGAGGTAATTCCGTCTTTTCCAGTGGGGAGCTCAAGCTCTAAAGTTGCAGCAGCCCCTATTATGCGACTAGCCGTGTTCTCTCTGTAAATTCCATATTTAACAAGAAGTCCAGTATCCATGAAGCCCTTGGTTTCAGTTGTATTCCCAGACATCTTCATGTCCATTTGCATATACATCTGCTTCAAGACTAAAGTAACGTCTCGCTTAAGACCATACGCCAATACAGTCATCAGGGCCTTCTGATCCATTTCCCTATTCATGCTCGTAGGATCTTCACTTCGAGAACTGATTCGAATTTGTTCTCGAAAAATCCATCGTTTTTCAGAAGGAGTTAATCCAGCATCGACACTTATCCCTGCAGAGAATGAATTCTCCATTCCCACAAGAAGAAAAAATAGACAAAAGAACAAATTCTTATTGTAAACGTTTTCCAGGAGTAAAATTCGCACGCTGAATCGCCTCAAAAATTGTTTTATCTTCAACTGTAGCTCCTTTTTCGATTACAATTGTTATGTTCTTCTCACTCCAGTTTGCCTTGGCATCCAATACCTTTGGAACTTCTTTCACTAATTTTTCAATACCACCATGACAACCAGGGCAGTCCATACCGAAAACTTCGTAAATTCTTATCTGATCACTCGAATACATTTTAGAAAATGATTGCGTCTTTTCACTTGAAGAACATCCAGCGATCGATAAAAACAGAATCAAAACAAAAGAATGAAAAATTTTGTTTAAATGCATTTTACTCTACCTTTATAAACAATTTTTTGAATATATTTAATTATCAACATTTACTAATTGATGGTACAGAAAATAGGCAAACAAATTCTAAAGAGAAGCTATTGCAAAACGAATTTTTAATATCAAAGCCACCAATTTGAAGACTATTTTTCGTATTTAAAGCTTTAAAACAACCCACTAAGGCCCATTAGCCGACAATTACAATCTATTACATTAGGGAATTAACCATACTTCTATTGATGGAGC